>CAMCYK010000319.1 GCA_945883695.1 Akkermansia muciniphila
CCCTACGGCATCAAGTTCAACAGCAACTTCCAGTGGTCCACCACCAGCCGCGACGTGAAGGACGGCAAGGCCGACCACATCACCCGCGAGCCCGAGCAGGTCAAAGCCTTCCGCGACACCTGGCGCGACGGCATCCACAGCTACCTCACGTATCTGCGGGACCGGCTCACCGTGATGCGTGACCTTCTCACCGATTCCGGCTCCATCTTCGTGCAGATCGGCGATGAAAATGTCCACCGCGTCCGGGCGGTGATGGATGAGGTGTTTGGGGACGAGAACTTTTGCTCTCAAATCACCTTGAACAAAGCCGCGGGACAATCGAGCGAGCTACTCGCGAGCGTGAATGACTATCTACTGTGGTTTGCGAAAGACGCGAAAAAGGTCAAATCTCGCGCCCTATACACGGAAAAACCACCGATTGAGAATCCGACTTTCAGATATATCTGCGTCGAAACTCCCGATGGTAAGGTTATCGACTTGAGCCTGGCTCAGAAACTGGGGGCTGCACCAATTCCTGATGGGGAAATATTGAGATTAGTGATTCTCCATTCTCAGACTGGCAGTGAAAAATCGCGTTTTGAATATCCGTTCGAGAAGGGATTTTTTGTTCCACCTGGCGTTCGCGGATGGTCAACAAATTACGCAGGATTTGAAAGGGTCAGAACGGCAGGTCGCATGTTTGCCTTTGGCAAAAACCTGAACTACAAGCGCTATCACAAGGATTTTCCATATCGGGAGACCAACAACCTATGGAACGACATTCGTTCGGGAGGTTTTCAAGATCAAAAAGTTTACGTCGTTCAAACCCAAGCCGCAGTCGTCGAGCGTTGCATCCAAATGGCCACCGACCCCGGCGACCTCGTGCTCGACCCCACTTGCGGGTCTGGCACTACCGCCTTCGTTGCTGAACAATGGGGCCGCCGCTGGATCACGATCGACACCTCGCGCGTGGCGCTGGCGTTGGCCCGTGCCCGCATCATGGGCGCGCGTTATCCCTTTTACCTGCTGGCCGATTCCCGAGAAGGCCAGCTTAAGGAAGCTGAAGTCACCCAGACCGCGCCGAGTTCGCAGCCCGTGCAGGGCAACATCCGCCACGGCTTCGTCTACGAGCGCGTGCCGCACATCACCCTCAAATCCATCGCCAACAACGCGGAGATCGATGTCATCTGGGACGAGTGGCAGGCGAAGCTGGAGCCGTTGCGAGAGAAGCTGAACGCCGCGCTCAAGAAGAGCTGGCAAGAGTGGGAGATCCCACGCGAAGCCGAAGATCCGTGGCCCGCCAAGGACCAAGAGCTTTTCTACAAGCTGCGGTCCGAGCTGGACCGGGAGAATGGCGGAAGCGAAGCCAAGGCGCAGGAGTGGCTGAGAGCCATCAACCACAATCTGAAGCGGGCCTACACGCTGGAAACGCTTCCCCCGCGCCCTGCTGATCCATGGCTAGAAGGCCCCGCGAAGCTGCACGCGGAGTGGTGGCAGGCCCGCATCGCCCGCCAGCAGGAAATCGACAAGTCCATCGCCGCCAAGGCCGAGTTCGAATACCTCTACGACAAGCTCTACGACGACAAGAAGAAGGTCCGCGTGGCCGGTCCCTTCACCGTGGAGAGCCTCAGCCCGCACCGCGTGCTGGCCGTGGACGAGGACGACGAGCTGATCGATACCCTCAACGAGGACGAACCCGAATACGGGGCCAAGCAGACCTTCCCGCAGATGATCCTGGATCAGCTCCGGGTCGCCGGCGTGCAGCAGGCGCACAAGGAGGACCGCATCACCTTCACCGCGCTGACTCCCTGGCCGGGAGAAGGCTCCGTCTGCGCGGAAGGCCGCTACATGGAAGGCGAGGTCGAAAAGCGGGCTGGCATCTTCATCGGCCCCGAATTCGGCACCGTCCAGCGGGCCGACCTGGTCGAAGCCGCCCGCGAGTGCGGTGACGCCGGCTTCGACGTGCTCATCGCCTGCGCCTTCAACTACAAGGCCCACGCCACCGAGTTCAGCAAGCTCGGCCGCATCCCGGTCCTGAAGGCCCGCATGAACGCCGACCTCCACATGTCGGAGGACCTCAAAAACACCGGCAAGGGCAACCTCTTCGTCATCTTCGGCGAGCCGGACATCACCCTCCTCAACGAGCCCGACGGCAAGGTCCGGGTGAAGGTCAACGGCGTGGACGTCTTCAAGCCCCAGACCGGCGAGGTCGTCAGCGACGGGGCCGACGGCATCGCCTGCTGGTTCATCGACACCGACTACACCCAGGAGAGCTTCTTCGTCCGCCACGCCTACTTCCTGGGTGCCAACGACCCCTACAAGTCCCTGAAAACCACTCTCAAAGCCGAGATCGACGCCGATGCCTGGGCCACCCTGAACAGCGACACCTCCCGCCCCTTCGACCCGCCCAAGTCCGGCCGCGTCGCCGTGAAGGTCATCAACCACCTCGGGGACGAGGTGATGAAGGTGTTCAAAGTGTCAGCGGCCTGAATCGTGCTCGGCCTTCAAAGAATTGGTGAGGCTCATTAAAAATTTGAAAACCCTTGCCCTCGGAGTATCGTTTGATACTCAGCGGGGCCGCAAGCGGACGGATCCGCGATGAAACGACGACCACTGAAAACCCGGCATGAGCCCTCTGACCGTGAGAAGTGCCAGAAAATCGATCAGGCCATCGCAGGCTTCGACGCGGGGAATCTCGCAATCATTGCGGATCGCCACAATCAATTGGCGATGGATTTCTTGGATGCGGACGACATGGACGAGGTTCTCGACTGGGTCGTGGTATTCTTGCAGGAGATCAAATCGGCAGGTCCCGTCGAGTGTTTCGTCGGCCGCCATGCCATGCGTTGCACGCAGCACCCAGGCTACGGCGACTTGTTTTTGTTCCCCTACCACTGGGATTCGCCAAGCCTTGGCGAGAGAGTTTACCTGAAATTCGGGATCAGAACCGAGCAAGGTCCCGACGGGACCACCTACACTTATTGCCATTTGGATTGCCATGAAGACCAAGCCTGAACGAATCAAGCCTCCCCGGAGGAAGAACAGGGGCGAATGGATGGTTCCCGGGTGCTGCCCTGGGTGCGCTAGGACGGGTGCGCTTGCAGTTCGGCTTGTGCCGACCACCCAGGAGATCTGCGGCGAAGAGATCGTCGCCGATGTCGAGAAGTGGGCTTGCGGAAATTGCGGTGCTTCCTTCATGTCGCCCGCACAGGCGACCGAGGCTGTAAAGCGGGCCGTCAGAACCTATCAGGTGAAGCACGGGCTTTTCACCGCGGACGAAATCCGGGCAGGTCGCCAACGACTGGGGATTAGCGTCGGCGAACTCGCCGACGCATCCGAGATCGGAGAGGCGACCGTCAAAAGATTGGAGGCGGGTACGACAGTGCAGCGAGCCGGGACAAACAAGCTGCTCCAGATGATTCTCCATGAGGAAGCCGTGCTTCCGGACTACAAGATCGACTTGAACTGCACTGACGTCGCCGGTCTCTGCCTTCCTCCGCAGTCCCAATGGGATGACGAAAAACCGTGGAACGGCAGCAATGGCTGGGATGATCTGGTTTCGTCCATTCTTTCGACCGCCGCTGATAGCAACGAACTCGCCCTCGCCGCGTAAATGTTAAGCCCCATCCAAACCCGTCGGCACTGGATCACGAGCATTGCTTTTGAGCACAGCGAGAAGCTTGTCGAGAAGCCTAACCTTCAATTGCAACTCACGCTGAACACGCGGAAGTGCAAGGAGCATTGGCACGTCCGCCTGAAAGTCTCGGTGGGTGGCAGGGATTCAGTCACCGCGAATTACAAGGTGGAGATCGACTTTGAGGGAATCTTCGATATCCATCCGAAGTTTCCGGCGGAACAAACAGAGGATCTGGTGAGAATGAACGGGGGAGCGGTCCTATACGGCGCGGTCCGGGAACTGGTTCTCAACCTGACAGCCCGCTCCAAACACGGTCCGTTCGAAATGCCCACGATTGACGCCCGGATGTTCGTGAAAAAGCCAGAATCTGGAGCAACGTCTCCAGTGAAGTCGAGCGGACATCCGAAACTTGCTCAACCGGTGAAGCCTGCTCTCCCCGCAGCACCGGCACCTCCGCGTAGTCCGGCAGCCAAAAAGGCTCCAAAGCCGAAGGGCGAGGCGTGAGGTCATGAATTTCCTCATCGCCGACACCTTCACCGACAGCCTCGCCCGCCTCACCGGTGACGAGCAGAAGTCGGCGAAGACGACTGCTTTCGACCTCCAGATCAATCCGGCCAACCCGGGGCATTCCTTCCACAAGCTGGACGGGGCGAAGGACAAGAACTTCTGGTCGGTGCGGGCGAGCTCCGATCTCCGGATCATCGTCCACAAGACCTCGGGCAGCCTGCTGCTGTGCTACGTGGATCACCACGACAAGGCCTACGATTGGGCTGAGCGGCGGAAGCTGGAGACCCATCCGAAGACCGGTGCCGCGCAGATCGTCGAGATCCGCGAGACCGTTCAAGAGATCCTGGTCCCGGTCTACGTGCAGGCGCAGCTCCCGCTGCCTGCCAAGAAGCCGCTTTTCGCCAAGCGGTCGGATGACGAGCTTCTGGGTTACGGCGTGCCGGAGGAGTGGCTGAACGACGTGAGACAGGCGACCGAGGACAGCCTACTGCTTCTCGCGGACCGCCTGCCCGCCGAGGCCGCGGAGGCCCTGCTGGAACTGGCGACAGGCGGCAAACCGCGCGTGGCGAAGCTGGAAACCCCTCCCACGAATCCCTTCGAGCACCCGGATGCGCAACGCCGCTTCCGCGTGATGACGAATGTCGACGAGCTGAAGCAAGCCCTCGATTTCCCTTGGGAAAAGTGGACCGTCTTCCTCCATCCGGAGCAGCAGCAATTGGTCACCCGTGATTACGCCGGTTCCGCGCGGGTCTCCGGCTCCGCGGGCACCGGGAAAACCATCGTGGCCCTGCACCGGGCCGTTCACCTCGCCCGCAGTCAGCCGGATGCGCGGGTGCTGCTCTCCACCTTCACGGACGCTCTCGCCCACGCCCTGCGCACGAAGCTCAAGCGGCTGGTGGGGAGCGAGCCCCGCCTGGGGGAACGTATCGACGTGCATTCCTTGGAATCCTTGGCGGTGCGCCTCCACAAGGCGCAGATCGGTCCCGTGCAGTTGGCCACCCGCGAGGACGTGAAGGCTGCCATCAGGGCGGCCTCCGGGGCCGTCCCGGATCACCGCTTCGCCCTTCAGTTCCTGCTCGCGGAATGGGAGCACGTCGTGGACGCCTGGAACCTCTCGACCTGGGAGGAATACCGGGACGTGGCACGGCTCGGCCGCAAGACCCGGCTCTCGGAAGCGCAGCGTTCCGTCCTATGGTCGATCTTCGAGCGGGCACTCGGTGAACTTAAGGGCAAGGGGCTGACGACGCCTTCCTCGGTCTTCACGGCACTCGCCAGCTTTTTCACTGGAAAGGAGACCCGGCCCTTCGATCTCGCGGTGGTCGACGAGGCGCAGGACCTCAGTATTTCCCAGCTACGATTTTTCGCGGCACTAGTGCACCGTCCTGCAAATAACTAGGCATTTGGCAGGAGATTTGCTTTGGAATATCGCATGTCTCGGACGACGAAGCCCCTTGTATTGGATTTAGATCAGACCGCCCACCTTCAGGGCTTGCTGCGACAGAGCAAACTCCAGCAG
>CAMCYK010000320.1 GCA_945883695.1 Akkermansia muciniphila
CATAGCAGGCGGCCGAACCACTGTCGCCGAACTGAGCGTCGAAGGCGAACGGAGGAGCACAACGTTCTCGAAATTCCCAAATATAGGGTCCCTTCGCCAATATCCGTTGTTTGAAACGACATTGCCATTCAGCTCAATTCTCGCACCTCTTGACTGAATCGTATCACTATTTGGAAGGAATGCGTCGCTTGGGGAATACTTCAAGCCATTATGGGTTTCATGCTTCCAACTCTCCTCTCCGATCATCACGCCATTCCGGTGGTCGCATAAGTCGTCTTGATAGTTGGTTGGGCATACCCAATCAGTATAAATATCGCCTCCTGGACTGGGATCCATAATTACCTCCCGAGTCACACCATTGATCAATTGAAACCCAGGGATTTTATCATCAATTATTGTTTCGGCGATGCTTCCAAACTCGCTGCCCTCCGCGATGCTCGGTACGGTCGTAAAATCGGACGAATTGAGACCGATTGAGGTCATTTGCAAAAATACCCGTCTAATGCCTCCATTTTTGAGATAAGAAAACAATACATGTCCTGACTCCGTAAAATCATCAAGAGAGATCAGATTTGAATAGTCTCCCTCAAGGTCTACAATTTCAATAGCCACAAACTTAGCCTCGGGCCCCGGACTCCAAGAGATCGCCCACTCATTTCGATCTGCATCCTCCTCGTTATTGACCAGATCGCCATCTTTGTCATCCAAGGTCGCAGATGGGCGAGCTTGAACTCCAGCTTGATATGCCTGAAGATTAGTAACTCCTGAAGTGCCGAACTGCTCTCCGGCGATAGCTGGATCGTTTGGGTCGAGGCCGTGAGCAACGGCCCACCCGTCCGAAATGCCTGTGGCGGAGGACGAAAACTTCAACGGGTTCGACTGCGGCGAGCCTTCAATCTCTTCCACATTAGTGCGTCCATCACCGTCCGCGTCCCAATCCTCGTACGAAACCCCAGCCGGCTTGGGATCGTCGGTGTATTGAAGGCGGGCAAACCCATTTGGCACATTGCCGCCAAATTCATAACTTATGAAACCGCCATGACCTGCCTCAATCACCGGTGCCCACACCCAAGATTCCAATGGAGGCCCACTGTTCGCGGGGGAAGTTTGACCCGGAATCTGCAAGTAATTATCCCCAGAAATTTGCAGGAAATAGGTGCGACCCGTTTCTGATTGCCACCCCACGGCCACTCCCGGACCGACCCGGAAGCTTTCGAAGGTTTGTTCGGGTTCAGGCGACTGCGCGGACAGCCAAGGATTGATGGAGAATGCAACAGTCAAGCTGCACACCACGAACTGGAATCCGAAGCCCGATCGCTTCATCGAGCACCTCCTTGGGCTTGCAGATAGCGGCTGCCACGATGGGGACGAATCCAAAAAATCCGTTCTGTCGGCTGATTCGCTGAAGAGTTTTGCTTTCGCCATTCTTCCGCGTCGCGATGGTATTTGATCCTGGCTTCATTTGCCTCAATTAGTCGGTCGCGCTCTGCTGCAAAAAGGTCGAGCAGCTTGGTGAGCGGTGCCATTCCGGCGAGGTCATCCTCGTTGCCCGAGGTGACGATGTAGTTCCCTTCAGCAACTTCAGGAATCTGTGGACCGCTCCAAGTTGGCTTCAGGCGCTTCACGGCTGCCGTATCGACAACCGTGTGCAGCAAAAGCACGTTATGGCGCACATCCTTGTGAACAAAGATGCCTACATTCGCAAAAATTCCAACATCCATCCCCACCACCGCCTCGTAACTGATTTCCGAATTCCCGGGGTGCCGCCAATTCACCAAGCTGGTCTTGTGATCGTAGATCGTCGCGCTGAGCTGTAGAAGGACGAGCGGGCTGTGATTGGCGAGCACAGCCGTCTGGTGGCTGGCATCCACATCTGTGGACCGGCCTTCCGCAGCGACCGGATCGGGAATGTCCGGCAGGGTCGAGGCTTCGCCGCGCACGACCGTGACCCGGCGGTCTGGAAAGGCCTTTGAAGTGACAGCCTCAATCCGCATGGCCGGAAGTTCAATCTTCTGGTCAGGTGCTGGAGCGGTAAATTCCCCGATTGCAATGGGGCCAGGGATCCAAGTTTCTTGGTGCGAATCAATGGGATTTTGATGTGTCGAGGGCTCTTCGGCGTTTGAGGCGACCAAGAGAAGGAGGGCCAGAGCAATTTCGGGAAAGTCGGAGCGCATGGTTTGCGAGGGTCAAGCACTCTAAATCGCAGCGGCGCACAATCTAATTTCTTTCGACCGACGAATCGTTTGTTTCTGGATCGAGCTCTCGCAGTCGCTTTCGTGTACACCCCGAATCTCCACAAGATCAGATCCACCACTGAATTCGATGGGGCGCTTCACGGCGCTTTCCGCGCCTGCTTCCATTGGCGGGAGTTGGCCGGGGTGAGTAGGGCCGCCTCGCTTTCCATCATGCCCGGTGTTGCCACTTGCCTCTTGATCGGCACCTACGATCTGGCAGAGCGGGTGACGATGAACGCCGCTGCGATGGCCGTGGCACCATTGAGTTCAAACACCCTCGATTCGCGACAGAAATCGCTCGGATTTCCAACAGATTTCAAACAAACGGCCCGTCAACGGTGCGGCAACCTGCGAGACAACGCCTAACCAGAGACGCACGAATGGCGATGAACACGAATAAACACACAGCGTCGGTCCCGAAGGACCGGATGATCGGGCTGGCGGGATTGCCTGTGGCCATGCCAGTTTGCGCTTCGCGGAATCGGCAGGTCGCGAAGCTCCTTCCTGCATTCGAACCCAAAAGGCCGCGCTCCGCGCATGGGTTCTCATCCCGCCAGCGAGCGTTGGGGTTTGTCGCGGCCTTGGTTGGCACTTCGAACTTCCCCACTTGGAACTTCACCAAGAGATCGGGCTGGCGGGATTCGAACCCACGACCCCCTGCCCCCCAGGCAGGTGCGCTACCAGACTGCGCTACAGCCCGTTTCCTTGTTCGGTGACGGGTGGGGAGACAAACAGGGCAAATCCGAATTGGCAAGCCCTGAAAATCATGCACGGTGCGCCTCCCCATGCAGCGGATCAAGACAGCCATCGTCGGTGCCAGCGGATACACCGGCCAGGAATTGCTGCGCCTGCTGCTGGTCCACCCCCAGGTCGAGCTGGTGGCGGCAACCTCGCGGCAGGAGGCGGGCAAGCCGCTTTCGACCGTTTTTCCCCGTTTCCGCAAGCTGCCGGGCGCGGAGCTGCCCTTTATCGAACCCGATCCGGACGCGATCGCGGCCACCGGCGCGCGGGCGGCCTTCCTCGCGCTGCCCCACGGCGTCGCGGCGGAAATCGCGGCGGCACTGCTGGAGCGCGGGCTGAAGGTGATCGACCTCAGCGCCGACTTCCGGCTGGGCGACCCGGCGGTGTACGAGGAATTCTACGGCCACCCCCACCCGGCCCCCGGTTTGCTCGAAGAAGCGGTCTATGGGCTGCCGGAAGTCCGCGCCGGGGCGATCCGGGACGCGCGGCTGATCGCCTCGCCGGGCTGCTACCCGACCAGCATCCTGCTGCCTCTGATCCCGCTGCTGCAGGCCGGGCTGATCGATCCCGCGACGATCGTCGCCAACTCGATGAGCGGCGTCAGCGGCGCGGGCAAGAAGGCCGACGTCTCCCTGCTGTTCTGCGAGTGCAACGAAAGCGTCCGCGCCTACGGGATCCCGAAACACCGGCACCTGTCGGAGATCGAGCAGGAGCTGTCGCTGGCCGCCGGGGAGAGCGTGATCATCACTTTCATCCCGCACCTGATCCCGGTGAATTCCGGCATCGCGACGACCACCACGGCGAAACTCCGCGCCGGCGTCGATCCGGCGGCGGTCGGCGCGGCGCTGGAAACGGCCTATGCGGAGGCGGCTTTCGTGCGGCTGCTCGGCCCGGGTGGCTGCGCGGACACCAAGAACGTGACCCGCACCAATTTCATCGACATCGGCTGGACCCACGACGCGCGGACCGGCCGGGTGATCCTGACCAGCGCGGAGGACAACCTCGGCAAAGGGGCCGGCTCGCAGGCTGTCCAGTCATTCAACCTCATCTTCGGCCTGCCGGAGACCGCCGGGTTGCAAAACGCCTGAGAATCCTTCAGCGTCCCCTCTCCCACCCTTGCAAAACCCGTCATGGACTTTCCCGTCACCCGGATCAAAGGAGGCGTCGGCGCGCCCCGCGGCTTCCAGTGCTCCGCCATCTCCTGCGGCATCAAGAATCCTGCCGCCGAGCGGCTGGACCTCGCGCTGATCTACTCGGAAAGCCCCTGCACGTCCGCCGGAACCTTCACCATCAACCGCGTCAAAGCCGCGCCGGTGAAGCTGTCGCAGGCCCACCTGCGCAAGGGCGACCTGCGCGTGATCGTGGCCAACAGCGGCAACGCCAACGCCTGCACCGGCGTCCAGGGCATCCACGATGCCAAGCTGATGTGCAAGGGCGTCGCCACGCCGCTGGGCCTGAACCGCGGCGAGGTCGGCGTCTGCTCGACCGGGGTGATCGGCCTGCCGATGCCGATGACGCGCATCGAGACCCGCTTCGGCGAACTGGTCGAGGGGCTCGGCGCGGGCCGCGGGACCGACGTCGCGAAGGCGATCATCACCAGCGACACCCGCCACAAGGAGATCGCGATCTCCTTCGACCTCGGCGGCCACCGGATCCGGATCGGCGGCTGCGTGAAGGGCGCGGGGATGATTTCACCGAGCATGGCGACCATGCTGTGCTTCATCACCACCGATGCCAACGTGCCGCGGGAATGCCTGCGCAAGGCGGTGCTCGAAGGGGTGGATGAAAGTTTCAACCGGATCACCATCGACGGCGACATGAGCACCAACGACACCGTGCTGGTGCTGGCCAACGGCCGTTCGGGGATGCCGCCGTTCCGGCGCGGCAGCGCGCTGTGCAAGCAATTCCGGCAGGCGCTGCGCTGGGTGATGCTCGAGCTCGCCCAGGCGGTGGTGCGGGACGGCGAGCGGGTGACGAAATTCGTGACGGTCGAGGTCAAGGGAGCGCGCACCTACCTCGATGCCAAGCTGGTGGCCGAGGCGGTCTGCAAGTCGGCGCTGGTCAAGGCGTCGTGGAACGGCGGCGATCCGAACTGGGGCCGCGTGCTGCATGCCGTGGGCTACTCGCGCGCGCGGATCCGCGAGGAGCTGGTCGACATTTGCTACGATGGCAAGCCGGCCTGCCTCGGCGGCCTGCAGGCGGCGACGCCGATGGACGAGCTGCGCGAGATCGCCGCGCGGCCGGAATTCGGGATCGGGATCAACCTGAACCAGGGCGGCGCCGACTACTGCATGTATAGTAGCGACCTCTCGCCGGAATACATCGACTTCAACCGTTCCGAATACGCCTACTGGAAGCAGGCGCGCAAGGACGGGCTGGTGTGAGGGCGGTCAGCCGATCAGCCGATCAGCCGATCACGCCGAGCATGCCGAGCACGCCCCACACCGCGGTGATGAAGGCGACGATCAGCAGGAAGGTGAAGATGTAGACGCTGGTGGCGACGTGATTGCGCTTGGTCATGACGCGGCGGTTGTAGGTCCCGGCGGACCGGCTTGCCAAGGAGAAAGCCGGGGGGGATCGGGCGACCGC
>CAMCYK010000321.1 GCA_945883695.1 Akkermansia muciniphila
GCGGAAATTTGGCGGAAGCGGAGTTCCCATGGCCGTGGTGGCCTGTCAACCTGCTCGGTTGCCGTCTCCTAACTCACTGATCGTGAGGATGGTGGGCAGGAAAGGATTCGAACCTTTGAAGGCGTAAGCCAGCAGATTTACAGTCTGCCCCGTTTGACCGCTCCGGAACCTGCCCTTGGTTTCAGCGGGGCGGAGAATTAGGGGGGCACCCGGATTTTGGCAAGGGAAAATCCCTGCGGTTTCCGCCCGGAGTCTTTCCCGCGGGCGCGCGGCCTCACCAGAGGGTGCGGCCGCCGTTGACGATCAGGGTCTGGCCGGTCACGAACGCGGCCTCTTCGGAGGCGAAGAAATTCACCGCGTGGGCGACGTCGGCCGGCTTGCCCCAGCGGCCGAGCGGCACGGTGGCGAGGTAGGCGTCCTTGTCAGCGGCCGGCACCTCGTCGTGGCGCTCCACCGGGACCCAGCCGGGGGCGACGGTGTTGACGGTGATGCCGTGCGGCGCGAGCTCGTTGGCCATCGCGCGGCTCCAGCCGATCTGGCCGCCCTTGGCCGCGACGTAGGCACTGAAACGCGGCATGCCTTCGTGGAAGACCTCGCTGGTGATGTTGACGAAGCGTCCCTGGTGGCGCGCTTTCATCGAGGGCAGCAGCCGCTTGGCGAGCAGATAGGGGCTCTTGATGAAGGCATCGACCATCGTCTGGTGCTCCTCCCAGCTGTAATCCTCGAGCGCCTTCATCGGCTGGAAGGGCGTGGCATTGGCGACCACGATGTCGACCGGTCCAAAAGCGGCCTCGATTTCGCCGGCCATCCGGTCGACCTCGCCTTCGTCCATGGCATCGCCGGCGACCAGGATCGCCTCGCCGCCGGAGGCGCGGATGCCGGCGACCACGGCTTCCCCCTGGTCGCGGCTGGCGTGGCAGTTCACCGCGGTGCGGGCGCCGGCGGCGGCCAGGGTTTCGGCGATGACCCGGCCGAGGCCGCGGCTGGATCCGGTGATCCAGGCGACGCGGCCGTCGAGACGGACGGGGTGGGTCGGGGCGGGCATGGCCGAGGCCTTAGCGGCTGGACGGGGCAAGGCCAAGTGCAAGCTGCGCGGGCGGCGGGAAATCCCCGCGATCCGAGGTCAACGGGTCGCGGGAAGATAGCGGTAGTACACCTCGAGCATCAGCGTGGCGAGGGTGGTGCGGTAGTGGATGCCGGTGGGCGAGTCGCCGGTGAAGAGCGCGCCGACGGCGTGGATCTTGCCGCCGCCGCCGGGGGCCGGCCACGAGCCGTCGGGCGACTGGCGGGCGGTCAGGCTGTCGCGGATCCGCGGCTGGTAGGCGGTCCAGTCCTTACCGCCGCGCTGGAACATGGCCTGGGCGAGATAATAGTGGGCGTAGAGGTCGCAGTCCGGGCCGTCCCAGGCGAAGGGGGAGTTTTCAAGGGCGTGGCGGGCTCCCTTGCGGACGGCGCCGGAGCTTTCGCGGCCGCCGATCTGGAGGCAGAGCATGCCGGCACCGGTCAGGCTGGGGCGCGGCAACTCGCCGGCCGGGGTGGTGCCGGTGTAGCCGAAGCTGCCGTCGCTGGCCTGGCGGGCCTCGACGTAGTCGAGCGAGCGCTTCAGGCAGCGGCTGAGGTTGCGGAAGTCGATCCCGCTGAGCTTGCACGCCTTGAGGGCCTGGACATGCCAGGCGGTGATGGAAAGGTCGCCGCCGCGGCTACTATCTTCCTCGTAGTCGTAGTCCCAGCCGCCGGATTCGTGCTGGCGGTCGATCAAGCCCTGGCCGGCGCGCTGGACGGTTTCGGCGAGGTTCGGAATGTTGAGATTCATCGCGCGGCAGAGGGTGTGGGCCTCGGCCAGGGCGTAGGTGGCGATGGCCTGCTCGTACGGCCAGTGGCG
Organism: Akkermansia muciniphila; assembly: GCA_945883695.1. Taxonomy (GTDB): domain Bacteria; phylum Verrucomicrobiota; class Verrucomicrobiia; order Verrucomicrobiales; family Akkermansiaceae; genus Haloferula; species Haloferula muciniphila_A. The sequence continues at coordinate 1,883 of CAMCYK010000321.1, forward strand.
GCCGGCGGCGGGGTCGGAAAAGCGGCCGTCCTGCTTCGCGGCGCGGTCGGTCAGGAACACGATGGCGCGCAGGCAGGAGTCGCCGAATTCCTCGCTCAGCGGGGTTTCGCAGTGGCCGAGGTAGGCGAGCAGCGAGAGGCCGGTCATCGCGGCCCGGTGGTCGTTGCCCCAGGCACCGTCGGGGGCTTGGGTTTGCTTGATGAAGCGGAGGGCGTCGGTGACGTGGCGTTCGATCTCCGGGGTGCCGCCGCCGGCTTCGAGCTGGGCGAGCCGGTCCGCGGCCGAGCAGCGTTTGCGGATCGAGCCGTCGAGCGGGACCCAGATGCCGGTACCGTCGCCCGCGAGGCCGGAGTCGCCGTAGTCGTCGCCGTCGCCGGAGATGAAGCCGGGGGTGTCGGCGCTCACCTCGACCTGCGGCACGGACAGCGGGGATTCCATCTGGGCGTGAAGGAAGGGCATGGCCCGGGCGCTGGGCGCCGACGGCCGCGGGCTGTGCTGGGCAACCTTCGGGCGGGCCGGCGGATCGTCCGGCGGTTCGGGGCGTTGGATGACGGTGAACTCGGTGCTGTCGACGACGATCGCTTTCAGCGCGATGAAAGCGAGGACGAGGGCGATCAAGGTGACGCCCAGCAGGGAGATCACGATGCTGGCGGCGGTGGAGCGGCGGCGTTGGACGTCGAGGGCGCGTTGCGCGGCGGGGTCGAGGGTGGTGTGGAGGCTCATGGCGTGCGATCGGTGGACATGGGGACGGGGTCCCGTGCCACGGGGCACGGGGATGATGAAGGCGGGATGCCTTCCCGATTCGCGGAAACTCCGGATGCCGCGCGTTTCCGCCGCCGCGACCTCCATCACCCGTTGGAACTCGCGGCGGCGGAAGATCTTGGGGTAATGATGGATTTCCGGGGTCCGGTCGCGTAGGAAGTCGCCATGCTCCGCCCGCTGCTGATCCTCCTGTTCCCGCTGCTGGCCGTGGCCGCGGAACCGAAGCCGAACATCCTGTTCCTCTTTGCCGACGACATGACTTGGAAGTCGGTCCGGGCCTTGGGCAAGGAAGACATCGACACGCCGAACCTCGACCGCCTGGCCGCGCGCGGCACGGCCTTCTCACAGGCTTACAATCCCGGCGGCTGGCACGGGGCGATCTGCGTCGCCAGCCGGACCATGCTGATGACCGGCAAGCAACTGTGGCGGGCGCGGGCTGCCGAGAAGCGGCTCAACGAGGAATTCGTCGCGCGGCAACTGCTATGGCCGCAGCGGATGGCCGGGGCGGGCTACCGGACCTGCTTTTCCGGCAAATGGCATGTCCAGGCGGATCACGCGAAAGTGTTCGCGGAGATCCGCCACTATCGTCCCGGCGGGATGCCGCAGGATGGCAAGAACGCCTACTTCCGGCCGGTGGAAGGACAGCCCGACCCGTGGGACGCGGCCGATCCGAAGGAAGGGGGCTTCTGGGAGGGAGGGAAGCACTGGAGCGAGGTGATCGCCGACGATTTCAAGGCCTTCCTTGCCGACGGGGATCCGCGCCCGTGGTTCATGTATCTCGCCTTCAACGCGCCGCACGACCCGCGGCAGGCGCCCCGCGAGTTCCTCGACCGCTATCCGCTGTCGCGGATCAAGGTGCCGGCGAATTTCCTGCCGCTCTACCCGCACCGCCAGGCGATGGGCGCGGCGAAGGGCCTGCGGGACGAAAACCTGGCGCCGTTTCCCCGTACGACGTTCGCCGTACAAACCCACCGCCGCGAGTACTACGCCATCGTTTCCCATCTCGACGCGCAGATCGGCAAGATCCTCGACGCGCTGGAAAAGAGTCCCGCGGCCGCCAACACCTACATCTTTTTCACCGCCGACCACGGCCTCGCCTGCGGCGAGCACGGTCTGTTAGGGAAGCAGAACCTCTACGATGCCAGTGTCCGGGTGCCCTTGCTGGTCGCCGGTCCGGGAGTGCCGGCGGGCAAGAAGAGCGGCGCGCCGGTCTATCTGCAGGACGCGATGCCGACCGTGCTCAAGCTGGCCGGCGCCGAGGTCGGGGAGGATATCGACTTCCAGGATCTCCGGCCGCATTGGGAAGGCACCGGGAAGCCGCGCGAGGCGGTGGGCGGGGCCTACATGGATCTCCAACGGATGATCGAGCGGGACGGCAAGAAGCTGATCCTCTATCCGAAGGCGAAGGTCGCCCGGGTGTTCGACCTGCGGGCGGACCCGGACGAGATGAGGGATCTCGCGGGCACCCCGGCCGGCGCGGCCATCGCGGCGGACCTTTTCCGCCGCTTGGTCGTGATCCAGAAGGAAAGCGACGATCCGCTGGATCTGTCCGCTTCGTTTCCCGAACTCGCCGCCGGAAACGGCGAAAAAAGCCGCTGATCGCGCGGATTTCTGATTTCCACCGCCGGGGGCGACCTCCTAGCTTCCGCCGCATGGCCATCAATCTCGACCTGCTCTCCCGTGTCTGTGAAGCCCCCGGCGCGCCGGGATTTGAAAAGTTGATCCGCGAACTGGTGGTCAAGGAACTCGACGGCTTGGCCGACGACGTTCGGGTCGACAACATGGGCAACGTGATCGCCTTGAAGAAGGGCAAGTCGTCCGCCAAGCGCTCGATGGCCGCGGCCCACATGGACGAGATCGGCTTCATCGTCACCCACATCGACGACAAGGGCTTCATCCGCTTCAACCCGCTCGGCGGGTTCGATCCGAAGACGCTGACCTCGCAGCGGGTGATCGTGCATGGCAAGAAGGACCTGTTAGGCGTGATGGGGTCCAAGCCGACCCACATCATGCAGCCGGAAGAGCGGACCAAGGCGGCGAAGATCACCGACTACTTCATCGACACCGGCTTGCCGAAAAAGGAGGTGGAGAAGCACATCGAGATCGGCAATCCGGTCACCCGCTGGAGCCCGCTGCTGGAGCTCGGCGAATGCGTCAACGTCAAGTCGCTGGACAACCGGGTCTGCGTGTTCCTGCTGATCGAGGCGCTGCGCGCGCTGAAGAAGGCGAAGAAGAAGCCGTGCTACGATTTCTACGCGGTGTTCACGGTCCAGGAGGAGGTCGGGTTGCGCGGGGCGAATGTTTCCGCGCTCGATATCAAGCCGGACTTCGGCTTCGGGCTCGACACCACGATCGCCTACGACGTCCCCGGCTCGACCCCGCAGGAGCGCTGCACGGCGCTCGGCGAAGGGGCGGGGATCAAGATCATGGATAGCTCGGTGATCTGTGACTACCGGATGGTCGCCTTCATGAAAAAGGTCGCCGACAAGCACAAGATCCAGTGGCAGCCGGAGATCCTCGCGGCCGGCGGGACCGACACCGCGGGCTTGCAGCGGATGGTGCCCGGCGGATCGATCGCCGGCGCGGTCTCGGTGCCGACGCGGCACATCCACCAGACGATCGAGACGGTGCACAAGAAGGACTTGCAGGCATCGATCGACCTGCTGGTGGCCTGTGTCTGCGAGCTCGACGGCTACGATTGGAAGTTCTGAGGGCTGGGGGCGCGGATGCTCCGCGCCGCGGCAGCGCCTGTCGGCGATGCGGGCTGGAAGGGAGAGGCGGGCCGGGAGGGACCGTTCTGCCGGTCTGAAGACCAGCGGTCCCGGGGGGCCGTTCTGCCGGTCTGAAGACCGGCGGTCCCGGTCAGCGTTCCTCGCCGCCGACCA
>CAMCYK010000322.1 GCA_945883695.1 Akkermansia muciniphila
CCGGTGGCAACTCCGGCAGCCCGGTGGTCAACCGGCAGGGCGAGCTGGTCGGGCTGATCTTCGACACCAACGCGCCGGGCCTGGTGTCCGACTTCGCCTACACCGAGACGCAAGGCCGCGCGGTCTCGGTCCACCCGGGTGGCATCCTCGAGTCGCTGCGGAAAATCTACCGCGCGGAGCGGGTGCTGGCGGAGCTCGAAGGCGCTGCCACGGAGCGCGGACCATTCATCGACGCGGTGTTGACCACAGGTCAACACTCCGTAGGGAAGACCGCCATGTTCCACCTCGTCCTCGTCCACCCCGAGATCCCGCACAATACCGGATCGGCCGGCCGGCTGGCGCTGGCCACTGGCTCGCGGCTGCATCTGGTGCGGCCGCTGGGGTTCTCGCTCGACGACAAGCAGCTCAAACGGGCCGGGCTCGACTACTGGCAGGACGTCGACTTGCGGATGTGGGACAGCTTCGCCGAGCTGCAGGCGGCGGCCGATCCGGCGGCGCGCTTCTGGCTGCTGAGCACCAAGGCAACGACCGCGCACTGGGACGCGGGCTTCACGGACGGCGACTACCTGGTCTTCGGCTGCGAGACGAAAGGTCTGCCGGAAGCGATGGTGCGCGAGGCCGGCGAGCGGGCGATCCGGATCCCGATGGTGGAAGGCGGCACCCGCAGCCTGAACCTCTCGACCGCGATCGCGATCGCGGTTTACGAAGCGCTGCGGAACCTGCCGCGGCAGGGCACGGCCGGGGAACCGGGGCGCTGAGTTGGGTGGCGTTCCATCACTTCCGCGGGTCACGCTTCTCCAGCTCGATCGAGCGGTCGATCTGTCGCTGGAATTCGCGGGCGCGGGCGGCGGGGTCGAGCACGCTGCCGCCGGGCATCAGCAAGGTGCCGGGCACGGTCCCGCCGACCCAGCGGAGCTGGCGGAGTCGGCGTTCGGCATCGAAGCGGCCGGCGCCGAGCGTCTTCTCCGCGCCAGGCGGGCCGGCCCGGAGGCGGCCGGAAATGCCGAGGGCGCAGAGGGTCTGCCAGCTTTCCGGCAGGGCGGATTTCCCGTCCACCGGGATCAGGTCGGAGAGCTCGAGCTCGAGCGTCTGCCACTCCGGCGAGGCGGCAAAGGGCAGCTCCGCGGCGAACTCGCCCGACACCCGCTCCGCGCCGTACTGGCGGTAGCTGTTGAAGTCGAAGCTCAGCGCGAGCGTGCCGCCGCGCGGGTCGCGGACGTCGATCGCCAGCGTCGCGCCGTCGGGGCCGCGCCACTTCGGGTCCTTGACCTTGCGGGTGACGATCTGGCGGAACTCCGGGTGGCCGCGCTCGAGTTCATACCAGTCGCCCAGGGTCGCGAAATCGGCCTCGACGAGCCGGTCGTGAGCGTCGGTCGCGACCGGTCCGGCGGCTTGGACCGCGGGTGCTTCGAAGGCGAGCAGCTTGCTACTAAGAAAGTAGTACTTCCCGGGGAGTGCGTTCCACGGCGGGCCGGCGAGCTCGGGATCCGGGAAGCGGTAGTGGACATTGGCGATGAAGTAGAGCGGCAGACCGGTCGAGAACACCGGGCAGCGGGCGAGCCAGGCAGCGCCTTCGCGACGGACCACCGCACCCCGCCAGAAGCGGAACTGGCCGTTCGGGTCACAGGAGTAGAGGATCTCCACTTTTTCCACCGGATGCGCGGGGTCGGGGCGGACGGTGACGAGCGGCTCGCCCTGCGGGCCTTTCAGCACGGCGGCGATCTCCGGGGTTCGCGGCAGGGTGATGCCGCCTTTCAAGTGCTGCTCGAACCACAGGGCGTCGACGAAGGACGCGCCCGGGTCCTGGCGGTGGTTGAGGTGCTTCGAGATGGCGAAGGCGACCTGCTTCGCGGGCACGGCTTCCCAGTTCATGAAGAGCTCGTCGAGCAGGCCGTTGAAGTCGTTCTGCGGGCCGAGATAGACGATGGGGCAAGTGACGCGCCGGAGGTAGTTCGTTTCATCGATCGTCGCGGCGTGGATCCGGCTCGGGTTCTTCGGGCGGGCGGCATTTCCCGAACGGGCGCGCAGGCTTTCGGGAGCCCCGCCCACGCCGCCGCAGGACGGGGCGGCGGCCTTGATCCGCGGATCGCTGCCGGCAAGCATCACCGTCAGGGTGCCGCCCATCGAGTGCCCGGTCGCGCCGATCCGCGCGGGATCGACCTCCGGCTGCCGCTGGAGGAAAGTCACCGCGCGCTGGGCGGCGAGGGTGATCAGGAACCAGTTGCTGTTCCGCGGCGACTCGAAGGGATCGAGGGTCATTCCGTCCGGCAGGCAGGAGGCGTAGTGGCTGTTGTGGCCCTTTTGCGTGGCATCGAGCGCGCCCCAGTCGGTGCCCGGCTCGCCGGGAAGCTGGCCGGCCATCGCCTCGCCGCCCCAGTTGATCGCGATCGCCGAGTAGCCGTTCCTCGCCCACCCGACCACCGTCCCGGCCTGCGCGACCTGGCCGCCGCCGTGCATCTGCACGATGCCGGGCAATTTTCCCGCGCGCTGCTTCGGAAAAGCATGGAACGCCCCCATCACCGATTTGCGGCCTTTGAAAGTGCCGACGACATAGGTCAGCCGCCGGACGACGATGCCGTCCTCCTCGTGCTCCTTCACGACCGTCACTTCCAGCGGCTCTTTGGCGGGATCGAAGGGCGCGTAAAGCGCCTCGATGCTCATCGGGACCTTCCCTTCCTCCACAGGCGGCAAGGTCTCCGCGGCGAGCATGAACGGCAGGCAGAGGGTCGCGAGAAGCAGGCGGGGCAGGATCATCGGGAGCGGGAGGAAACGTCGCCGCCGCCGGTGCTTGATCAGTTTTTCGAAGGATGGGGGCTTCCCGTGGCGGCGGGGATGCGCGTAGGCTGCACCTGTATGCGACTCATGATCTTCCGATTTCCCCGCCTGATGAAAGCCCGGCTTCTTTTCCCCTTAGGCGCGCTGTTGGCGATCGCCCAAGCCGGCGCGGGCCTGGTCGGGAACCTCGAGGCCGGCAAGCCGCAGACGGTGGTGACCTACGGCACCAGCCTGACCGCCGGCGGGGCCTGGGTCGGCCAGTTCAGCACGGCGCTCGAAGCGCGCTGGCCGGGCCGGGCGCAGGTGGTGAACAGCGGCCAGAGCGGGATGTGGTCGAAGTGGGGGGTCGAGAACCTCGACGGGCGGGTGATCGCCAAGCAGCCGGACACCGTGCTGATCGAGTTCGGCATCAACGACGCCTACCTGGAATACAAGACCCCGGTCGCCGGGGCGCGGGCGAATCTGGAGACGATGATCGACCGCATCCTCGCGGCGAAGGCGGACACCGAAATCATCCTGATGACCATGAACCCGCCGGTCGGGGTGCATCTCGAACGCCGGCCGGCGATCGCCGAATACTACGAGATGTATCGTAGCGTGGCGAAGGAGCGGGACTTGCAACTCGTCGACCACGCGGCGAACTGGGCACCGATCCTGGCGCAGGATCGCAGGCGCTTCGACCGCTACGTGCCGGACGGGATCCATCCGGGGCCGGAAGGTTGCCGGGAAGTGATCACGCCCGCATTGCTGAAGGCGCTGGGCATTCCCGCGGTGGCGACGGCGCCGGAGAAGGTCTCGTTGTGGCCGGAGCAGGCTCCGGTCGGCGACGGGACTTTCGAGAAAGCGGAGGTCATCATCACCGTGCACCGCCCGGAGAAGCCGAACGGCGCGGCGATGGTGATCTGCCCCGGCGGCGGCTACGGAGGGTTGGTGACCGGACCCGAAGGCCACGGCATCGCGAAGTGGCTGAACGGCCACGGCATCACCGGGATCGTGCTCGAATACCGTCTGCCGAAAGGCCGCTCCGCGGTGCCGCTGCTCGATGCCCGGCGGGCGATCCGCACGGCGCGCTCGAAGGCGACGGAGTGGGGCATCGATCCCGCCAAGGTCGGCATCATCGGTTTTTCCGCCGGCGGGCACTTGGCGGCGACCGCGGCGACGCGCCATGACGACGGCGATCCCGCGGCGAAGGACCCGGTCGAGCGCCAGGGCTGCCGGCCGGATTTCGCGGTGCTGGTCTATCCGGTCATCACCATGGGCGAGAGCACGCACGGCGGCTCGCGGAACAATCTGTTAGGCCCGGAGCCAAGCCCGGAAGCCGTCGCGCTCTACTCCGCCGAGCAGCAGGTCACCGCGAAGACCTCGCCAACCTATCTGACTCACGCGGTGAACGACCGCATCGTGCCGGTGTCCCACAGTCGTGACTTCCACGCGGCGCTGGAGGAGAAACAGGTCCCGGCGGAATACCTCGAGCTGCCATCCGGCGACCACGGCCTCGACGGCTACAAAGGCCCGATGTGGGACGCCTGGCAGGCCGGGGTTTTGAAATGGCTGGCGGCGCGCGGGATGGAGCAGTGAGGCAAAACGGGGTGCTCGCAAGATTTCCTGTCACATTTCACAACCGCTCCATCACCCATGCGCATCGATTCTCACGTCCACTTCGTCGGCACCGGAACCGATGGTTCCGGCTGCTGGTACCGGCCGAAGGGCCTGACCAAGTTCGGCGAACCGTTCCTGGTCAAGGCGGTCGGGTTGACCACGCGCGACCTGCACGGACCGGAGTTCGACCGGCTCTACACCGAGAAGCTGTTGGAGATGATCCGCGGGTCGTCGGTCGACCGCGCGCTGCTGCTCGCCCACGAGTTGCCGCATCATGCCGACGGCACGGCCTTGCCGGAGCGTTCGTCGCTCTACGTGCCGAATGACCACGTCCTCGAGCTGGCGCGCCGGCATCCGGAGTTTCTCGCGGCGGTGTCGATCCATCCGGCGCGCCGCGACGCGCTGGACGAGCTGGAGAAATCCCTGGCCGGCGGTGCCTCGGCGCTGAAGTGCCTGCCGAACGTGCAGGGCATCGACTGGAACGACCCGCGCCACACCCGCTTCCTCGAACGGATGGCGGAAGCCGGGCTGCCGCTGCTGGCGCACACCGGCAGCGAGCGGACGATGCCGGTGATGGATCACAAGCTGGCTTCGCCGCGGGTGCTGACGCGGGCGCTGGAGATCGGCGTCACCTGCATCGCAGCGCACGCCGGGACCGGGATGATGCTGCTGGATCCGGATTACTTCGCCGAGTTCGTGGAAATGCTGGAGCGCTATCCGAACCTTTACGGCGACAACAGCGCGCTGGCCGGGCTCAGTTTCCGGCTGCGGCCGGCGGCGCTGCGGACGCTGACTTCCGCCGCGATGGAGGGACGGATCCTGCATGGCAGCGACCTGCCGGTGCCGCCGAGCGGCCTGCTGCCGGCGGCCTTCGGGATGATCTCGTGGAGCGACCACCGGGCGGCCAAGCGGATCGCGAACCCGCTGGAGCGCGACGCCCAGCTCAAGCGGATGCTCGGCTTCGGCGACACGACCTTCACCCGCGCGGCGACGGTGCTGCGCGGGGTGGCGTGAGGCCTTGCAACTCCGATCCGTCGCGTGTTGACCACAGGTCAACACTCCTTATCGGCTTCGCATCTACCATCTACCATCTACCATCTACCATCTACCATCTACCATCTACCATCTA
>CAMCYK010000323.1 GCA_945883695.1 Akkermansia muciniphila
TCCATACCGAAAACTTTCACGTTGGGAATCAGGGACAAGCACATGGGAGGAGGGGCTTGTGCTTGGGTGTTCAGAGAGTAGGCGATCTTTCCTCGTTCAATGCCGGATCCGGGATCGGGCCAAGGTTGGAATGGCGGCGAATCATGCGAGTAGCCGCTCCGACTGAAGCCTGCTCCGGGAGCCGGACAAGAGGGTTCGTAGCCGAGAAGCCGCCGGAACTTCAAACTCTCAAATGGGTTGGCGCGGCCAATGCCATTGGCTGGCTCGTGCGTTCATTTCCCTACTTCCGCCACGCCCCCGCCATCATGCCGATCCCGCCGACGACGAAAATCAGCGGGAACCAGATCGAGTAGCCGGGGGCCTTCGATTCGGGTTCGAGCACCGCGACCGCCGGATTGGCGGGGTTCACCCGGCACTCCTGGCGGGAGCCCTCCGGGTAGCGCTCGATGAAGGATTGGACTCCTTCCGGCTTGCTCGACCACATGCTGCCGCGGAGCTTGATCAGATCGCTTTCCCGCGGCGCGCCCTCCCACTCGTAGCCATAGAGCACGGCAAAGCGCCGCTCGACCGCGCCATTCGGGTCGATCTGGCGCTCCTCGACTTCCGAACGCAGGATGAAACAGGGCACCACCGGCCAGCTTTCCACCTCCCGCGCCCGCTGGAAACTCCGCCACATCAAGGCCGCGAAAACCGCGCCCGCCACGGCCAAGGCCAAACCGACAAAGGTGAGATAGACACGGGAACCGGTGGAGCGCTGCGGCATGCGAGTCCTTAGACCGTGAAATGTCGGCGGGCCATGCCGATTTCATCGTTCGGCACAATGCCGCCCGGATGCCGCTCGTGAGGCGGATTGACAATCGACGCCATGTGGACGTAATCTGTCCACATGAAAACCGCGACCGTCCGGGATCTCCGCAATGATTTCGCCTCACTGGAAGCCTGGCTGGCGGAGGGAGAGACCATCCGGATTGAAAAACGGGGGACACCGGTCGCCTTGCTCTCCCCGATCACTTCCGGGAGCGCGGTGAAGACTCCCTTGGTGAAACCGGATGCCAGCGCCCGCCGCAAGGCGATCTGGGGCGACCGCTGTTTCACCGCCGGCGAGGTGAAGGCGATGCGTGACTATGAACTGGAGGGCGAGGACGGATGATGGACTGCTTTCCCGACACCTCGTTCCTCTGTTCCTATTACCGCGAGCAGGTTTTTTCCCCTCGGGCGGATGCCTGGATGAATCAATCCACGGAGCCGCTTCCGGTTTCCACCCTGCTGCTCCTGGAGTTCCGGCAATCCGTTCGATTGCAGGTGCGGCTCCACCGGAACGATCGCACCAAGGGCTACGGCGAACGCGAGGCGGCGGCGATGTTGCGCGATTTGCAGTTCGATTTGTCCCATCGCCTGATCGAGGTGCTGCCGGTCGATTGGCCGGATGTCCACCAGATCGCGGAGCGCCTCAGCGCCAGCCACACCACGGAGGACGGCCACCGGCTGGCGGACATCCTGCATGTGGCCACCGCGCTGCACCTCGGCATGGAGGGGTTCCTGACTTTCGACGACCGCCAGCGGAAACTGGCCGAAGCTGAGGGACTTGTGGTGGCGGTGTGAATTCGGCTTTCCCGCCGGGCTGGCGGGGGCTACCTCTCCCCGCCATGAACGACCTCGCCGCCCGCATTCCCGAAGACATGAAGACCGCCATGAAGGCGAAGGACGCCGTCACCTTGAACGTGCTGCGTGCGCTCAAGACGGCGATGACCAACGCCTCGATCGAAAAAGGCCACCTCGGTGCCGCCCTCGACGACAGCGAGGTCAGCGCGATCATCCGCAAGCAAATCAAGCAGCGGCAGGATTCCTTCGAGCAGTTCACGAACGCCGGTCGCGCCGAACTCGCCGCGACCGAACAGGCGGAGATGGACATTCTCGCGAAATACCTGCCAGCCGCCCTCACGCCCGCGGAAATCACCGCGCTGGTCGAGGCCGCCGTCGCCGAAACCGGGGCTTCGTCGAAGGCCGACATGGGCAAGGTGATGAAGCTCGCCCAGGAACGCGCCGCCGGCCGCGCCGACGGGAAATTGCTCTCCCAGGAAGTCGCCAAACGCCTCGCCTGATGGGCTGCGCCGCGATCATCGTCGCCTCCGGCAGCAGCCGGCGGATGGGCTTCGACAAGCTGGCCGCGGAGATTTGCGGCACGCCGGTGCTGGTCCATTCGGTGCGCGCGTTCATGGCGGCCAAGGAAATCACCCGGGTGATCGTGGTCTGCCCGGAAGAGCGCTTCCGCCTGCTCGCCGGCGAGGCTTTCCCGAAGCCGCTCGACCGCGTCGATGGCGGCGACCAGCGGCAGGATTCGGTCGCGAACGGCCTCGCCGCGCTCGGTCCCGACGACCTGCTGGTCGCGGTGCACGATGGCGCCCGCCCGCTGGTCCGGCCGGAATGCATCGACGCCTGCATCGCGGCCGCCCGCCAGCACGGCGCGGCCACGCTGGCCCACGCGGTGACCGACACCCTCAAGCGGGCCGATGCCGAACAGTTCGCCCGCTCAAGCGTCGACCGCAGCGATCTGTGGGCGATGGAAACCCCGCAGGGATTCCGGACGTCCCTGCTGCGCGAGGCCTTCGCGGTGGTGGCGGAACGGCAGCTCGCGGTGACCGACGAGGTTTCGGCGCTGGAAGCGATCGGGGTCCCCACCAAGCTGGTCACCCCCCTTTTTCCCAATCCGAAGATCACCGTGCCGGCCGACATTCCCCTCGCCACCGCGCTCTTGAAATGAACCAGGCCCGCTATGACACCCTGAGCCTGCCCGGCGGCTTCCGACTGGCGGTGGCGACGCTGCCGGATTCGGAATGCGCCGCGCTGTCGATCCATCTGGCGGCCGGCAGCCGCGACGACCCCGCGGGGCAATCCGGCCTCGCCCATTTCGTCGAGCACATGGTTTTCAAGGGCACCGCCCGCCGCGACGCCCGGGCAATCAGCATGGAGACCGAGGACGCCGGGGCCTCGCTGAACGCCTGCACCTCCGAGGACAACATCACCTACGAGGCCCGCGGCGATGCCGAAACCCTGCCGCTGCTGGCCGACGTGCTGGCCGACCTGGTCTGGCACGCGGTGTTTCCCAAGGCGGAGATCCGCCTCGAGCGCGAGGTGATCGGCGAGGAGATCGTGATGTATCGCGAGAGCCCGTCGGATCACATCGGCGACCTGATTTCCGCCGCCCTCTGGTCGCCCCACCCGGTCGGCGACCCGATTGCCGGCAGCGAGGAAAGCATCGCCCGCATCGATCGCGCGGCCTTGGCCGGCTTCCGCGACCGCCAGCATTTCCGCGCGGACACGGTGATCGCCATCGCCGGCCCCTTCACGGTGGCCGAAGCGACGGAAGCGATCCTGCCGCATCTGCCCGCTTCCCGGGCCCTCCCCGCCGGCCTCGCGCTGGATCCCGCCGCGCTGGCTGCGCCGCGGCATCTGACCGAGCGCCGCGACACCGAGCAGCTGCAGCTCGCGCTCGGTTTCCGCACCCCCGGCCGCCGCGATCCCCGCCGCCACGCGCTGCGCCTGCTCGCGATGATTCTCGGCGAAAGCGCCAGCTCGCGCTTGTTTCAGGAACTCCGCGAGAAACGCGGGCTGTGCTACCAGATCTCCTGCGACGTGAACCTTTTCGCCGAAGCCGGTTCGCTGGAAATCCACGCCGGCCTGGCCCCCGCTTCGCGCGAGGAGTCGCTGGACTGCATCCACCAGGAGCTCGACGAACTCCGCCGTCACGGTCCCCGCGCCGACGAGCTGGCCCGCGCCAAGCGGCTCGCCGTCAGCCAGACCAAGATGGCGCTGGAAAGCACCGCCGCCCATGCCTCGTGGATCGGCGACTGCCTCCTGCAATACGACCGTCTCGTCACTCCCGCGGAAATCCGCGCGGAATGGGACCGGGTCACCGCCGAGGAGGTCCAGGCGATCGCCATCGAGGTGCTGGACGACCAGCGCCGGGCGATCGCCGAAATCCTCCCCGAATGATCGCCGGGGAGCGAAAATTTCGAATAATACCTCCGATATATTGAATTTTTGGGTTTTCTTATCTTAAAGGCTAGGGTTTGATGAGGCGGGTAGCGGATCTTCTCATGAAACCTCCTCCACGATTCTCCTCGCTATGGATCACGGCTCTGGCCTTGGCCCTCGCCAGCCCCTCGGTCGCGCAGAACGCCGTGGGACTGGTGTTCGACCAGCCCTTTCAGGCCAACAACGCGACCCATCCCCAGCTCGGCGACTACTACACCGGCACCACCTTTGATTTCCTCGACGTGGCACCGGACTCGGGCGAGGTGGTTGACGCGCGCCTGACGATTTCCGGGATCACCGCGCCGCGCTACTCTTTCGGCGGCACCTTCCCCGACCACAGCTCCCTTGCGGGGGGCTCCGGCGGCGGCCTCGGCTTGCTTTACGCCTATACCGGAGGCAGCGGGGCTGGCGGGAATTTCGGGGAAGGCGGAGTGACCTACCAACTCGAGTTCTACAGCGGCGGCGGTCTTTTCAGCACGCCGGTCGCACTATCGAATCTCAGCCTGATGATCTACGACATCGACGGCGAGCCTTCCCAAGCCGAGTCGCTGATGGTGTATGCCGATGACGGGCTTTCCAGCTACCAGTTGTCGAGCGCCAGCGCGCTCGCGGTGAACCATGGTCCGGACGGCACCCATCGCTTCAGCGCGCCCTTGGAAATGTTCGACGCCAACGACCCGGCGGCTTCGGTCATCCTCAATTACGCCAACACCAGCTCCATCCGCTTCCGCTTGCTCGCCAACACCAACAGCGCGAGCAACAACAACAACGGCATTTACCACGGCCTCAACGGCGATCTCAGCCTGCTCAGCGGCAGCGGATTCACCTCGCCGATCATGGTGGTGCCGGAACCGTCCGCCGCGCTGCTCGCGTGCGGCGGCCTGCTTGGGCTGCTGCTGCGCCGCCGCAGGTAGGCACCGGATTGCAGGGTCGCATTGTAAGCGACAGGCCACCCGTGGCTGCGGCATCTTGCCGCAAGCCTTCCCGCGCAGCGACACGCGGCAGAATGCCGCGCGACCCTCGCCAGGTCGCTTTGAAAGCGACACTCCCCTCCCGTGGCTGCGGCGTCTCGCCGCAAGCCCTCCCGCGCAACGACACGCGGCAGAATGCCGCACGACCATCGTCATGTCGCTTTCAAAGCGACACTCCCATCCCGTGGCTGCGGCGTCCCGCCGCAAGCCCTCCCGCGCAGCGACACGCGGCAGAATGCCGCGCGACCCTCGCCAGGTCGCTTTGAAAGCGCCACTCCCCTCCCGTGGCTGCTCGCCGCAACCACGATTTGAAATCCCGATCCCCGC
>CAMCYK010000324.1 GCA_945883695.1 Akkermansia muciniphila
CCCGCGGTTGTTGATGGCAACCGGCATTGAATTCTCATAGGTGTGATCGGAGATCGCCGGCACGGACGATAGCGCCGAGAGGGCGACCCGTTGGGGGCCATTGACGAGAAATACTTCGAAATCCTCCGGAGACTCCTCTTGATCATTCGTGGAGCCGGAAACGAGGATCTGCGGCCAGTTGTTGAGACCACGGACGGTCTGGTGGGTGTACCCTTCCGGCAGAAGATCCCGGTAGCGAACCACGGGGTCCGTTCCCCGTCAGGTCCCCAACGGTTCCGTCCCCGGAATCAAGCCACGGCGAGACCGACTCGTCAATGGGGGCGGCGCGCAGGTCCTTCATGAACCCGAAAGCCCCCCCCGTTCGCCGTTCCCGCCCTGGCCTGACCGACCATGATTCCCTCGTTGTTCAGATCGTGGGCGATCAGAAGGCCTGGTTCCTGGCCCCCGACCGTCGAGAGCTTGCGCCAGGTGGAGTCGCTCCCCTTGAAGAACCAAACCCGGTAGTAATAGGTCGGCGCGCTTCCCCAGACTGCGGTCCAGCTCGTCACATTGACCAGAATATCCCCGCGATCATTGAAATCAATGATCTCCTTCCGGTTGCTGGAGGAGCCAGGCCGGTTCATGAAGTCGAGGCTCACCAATTCCGTGGTCCATTTGCCCAGCGGTCCTTCGCCCAGGCCCTCCGCTTTCAGTTGAAACTCTTCCAAGGCACTCAGCCCGTCGCGATCAAAATCCACGCTCGCATCCTCTGGATTGTTTTTATCCATCGAATGGCTGTCCTCCCAAGCGTCAGGAATCAGATCCCCATCGCTGTCCACCGCCATCAGGCTCATGGGCCAAAGGAGTAGGGTCGCTATGGTTCGCCTGATGTGTTTGCTCATACCCTGACCGTCCGGGTCTTCTCGCGGGAGATCCATGGTTCGGTGGTGACATCATTGCCGTGTGTCAGCTTCGTCATCCTTCATTCACGGGTCGGGCGGGTTTGCCCCGGCGCGTCCGCAGGAATTCCTTCTTGCCAATCACTGCGCCGGCTGGTCGGAGATCTCGCTGAGCGGATAGATCTCACAGGTCTTTTTCGCCCGCTGATAAAGGTCGCGGCCCATCGCGGCGGCCGCTTCATCGACCCGCGCCGGAGACGCGTCGGCCTCCATCGCCACCAGCGGCAAATAAATGTGGATCCGCTTGCCGGCCTTGGTCCGGACCTCGCCGACCACCCCGACCAGCGCGACCGACGCCGTGCCGCGGCCCTCCAGCTCGGGAAAATACTTCCAGATCAGGGTCTCGCTCGTCACGCCCTCAAGCAGCTTTTCGTCGATCGCCAGCACCTGCGACGGCCGCGCTTCGCCGCCAACCGGCACGTCCGGCACCCGGATCGCGATCGGCACCCCGGCCGGCGTGGTGATCGGTGCCAGCGCGGTGTGCCCGCACGACGCCAGGCCGAGCGCGAGGATCAGGAGAAGCAGCCATTTCATCCGGCTCCATGCAATGCCGGGGAGTCCTTTTCCACAAGCGGGAACCCTCCCGGACTTCGCAAGCCACGGTTTCCACCCGGCATCGACGATTGGGAAGGTGTCCTGCCGCATCAGCGGGCCGAGGGCTCCCAGTCGATCCCTTGCGCTTCCAATTCCGCGCGAATGCCCGGGAGATTCCAACAAATCACGGCACCGTCGGCGACGTGGATGGCCAGACTCCGGCCATCCGGGCTGAAAGCCAGGGTGGGCATCCCGATTTCGCCGGCGGGCGTGGGAATATCGAAGCGGGCGATCTCGGCAAGGTCGTTGGATCGATGAATCACGATGGCGCGGCGGGTGGCGCTGGCGGCAAGGGAACCGTCGGGCGAGACGGTCAAGCCCATCAGCGCCGGTCCGGCGTGGACGGTCTCCGCGTCCCATGAACCGGTGTCCCAACGCGTGACCGCGCGGTCGCCCCACAGCCAGAGATGGCGACCGTCATCGGTGAAACGGGTGCCAAAGACCAGTCCGTCGTGGTCGAGCGCCCGGCTCTCCCGGCCGTCGCGCCGGTGCAGACGCGCGCCGGGAAGGCGAAAGCTGCCGGTCACGAGCTGGCGGCCATCGGGCGAGAAGGCGGCGCAGTAGGGATCTTCCCGCGCGAGGACCAGCGTTTCGCTGTCGCCGGTGGAAACCAGCAGGACGCGGTCGTCTTCAGGCCGTTCGTCATTCTGCGTGAGCGCCAGGGTTTTGCCGTCGCGGCTGGCGGCGACCAGCAGGGGTCCGGAGTCCAGTCCGGAGTTGCGGGCGCCGTCGATATCCGGTCGACCCTCGGGCGAAAGCGGCACCCTGCGCAGCCCGCTGTTCCAACCGGCGAACCACACCGCGTCACGGACCAGCGCGGCTGACATCCATTCCGTGCCGAGCTTCGGGAAACGCGCGAGCTCGCGGCCTTCGGTGAGTGACCACAAACGGCAGACGTCTTCGTCGACGGTGACCGCCAGCCGGCCGGTCGCATCGAGGTGCAGGCTGGCCAGGTTTTCCGATCTCGGCTCCGGCGCGCCGGGGCCGACGATGGCGACCGAGCGCGGCCATTCGAAGCGGAAGCCGTCGATGGCGCTGCCGTCCGATCGGCGCACGCGCAGCACGGTGCCATCGTCCGACCACGCGACCGGTCCGGCGTGTTCCGGGAGGCCGGTGACGCGCAGGATCTCCGCGCCGAGCCCCGCGTGCCATAGCCGCAGCATGCCATCGCGCGCCAGGCTTGCGAACTCCTGCCCGCCGGGGCGGAAGGCGAGGGCTTCGAGATCGGCATTGTGGCCGCTGTAGCGGTGCAGGCGCTTGCCGGTCGTGGTGTCCCAGACGTGGATCAGCCGGACGTTTCTCCCGCCCGTGACCAGCAACTCGCCGGACCAATCGAGGCAGGTGAGCCGGTGATCGTGTTCCAGCCGGTGGAGGGCCTCGCCGCCGGGCCGCGCCTGAATCTCGATCACGTCCGCGTTTTTCTCCGGCAAATGACGGACCACCGCGCGGCGGCGGCCGCTGTCGTCGCCCACCGAAAGCTCCCGCGACTCCGGAAGCCCGCCGCCCAGCCCGGGGACGAAGCGGATGCCCGGCAGGGAGAGCGCGGCGATCGCCTCGTTCCGCAGTTCGGCCGAGGGCGCGATCCGCCACGCCTCTCCGATGGCGTCGAGCGCCCGCGCGCGCGAATCGCCCAGCCGTTCGGCGCGGGCTTCGCGCGACGCGGCCAGCAGCGAGACGCGTCGTTCCTCGCGGTGCCCGCGGCGCGCGACGGCGAGCGAGCCGATGACCAGCGTGGCGAGCAGCACGACACAGGCCGCGACCAGGGCGGCGGTCCACGGCCGTCGCCTGCCCCAGCGCCAGAACCGCCCGGCCGGACCGGGGGGGCGGGCGTGGATCGGCTCGTTGGCAAGGAAGCGCGCCAGATCGTCCGCCACTCCCCTCGCCGTGGCATAGCGCTGGCCGGGGTCCTTGCGCAGGCATTTCAAGCAGACCGTTTCCAAGTCGCGCGGGACGGCCGGATTCAGCCGCCGCGGTGAAAGCGGGTCGGCGTCGCGGAGTTGGACCAGGATCGCGTCGAGGGTCGGCCCTTGGAACGGCGGACGGCCGGTTAGCAGATGATAGAGCAGCGCGCCGAGGCCATAGACGTCGGTGCGCACATCGGCTTGCCCGCCGAAGGCCTGCTCCGGCGCGGCGTAGCCGGGCGAGCCGAGCATCTGGCCGGTGCGGGTCAGTTCGGCCGCTCCGGCGGTCACCAACCGGGCGATGCCGAAGTCCGAGATGCGCGGCGAACCGTCCTCGTCCAACAGGATGTTGGACGGCTTCAGGTCGCGGTGCAGCACCCCGTGGTCGTGGGCGTGGTGCAGCGCGTCCGCCACGCGGCGGGTCAGGCCGGCGGCGTCGCGGGCGGCCATCGGGTGCTCGCGGACCAGTTGTTCCAGGTTCTTCCCGCCGATGTATTCCATGCTGAACCACGGCACGCCCTCGTCCTCTCCGACGTCGAAAATTCCGACGATGCCCGGGTGTTTCAGCCGCCCCGCCGTCTGCGCCTCGCGGTGGAAGCGCTGGCGTTCCTCGGGCCCCGCGAACTTCGCCCGCAGCAGCACTTTCACCGCCACGATGCGGTCGAGCCCGGCTTGCCTCGCCCGGTAGACCACGCCCATCCCGCCGCGGCCGATCTCTTCGAGCAGCTCGCAATTCGCCAGCCGGGTCCACGGGACCTCCTCCGTCGCCGCCGGCCCTTCGCCGGCGCTGAAGGAGACCGTGAACAGGCAACGCGAACACGGCCCGCCCCCGGCGAGGGGTTCGCCGCAGACCTCGCAACGGGTGTCATCCGCCCGGTTCATCCTTCACTCCCTCCGCATCGGAGCCGCGACATTACACACAATCGTGCGGGGTGTCGTGCTGCTGTTCGGCAGGCGGTATCCATACGCCTCACGCCCCGAGCGCCGCGGCGAGCGCGCGCATTTCTTCGTCCACCATGCCCTCGTCGCGCAGTCCGGCCGCGACTTCCTCGCGCACCATGGCCCTGAAATCCGCCCGCAGCCGGTGCACCGCGACGGCCACGCTGCGGGCCTGGATGCCGAGCCGTTCGCCCGCCGCCTCGTAGTCGCCCGCCGCCGGTTCGCGGGAGAGGAAAGCACCGAGGGCCTCGAAGACCTTGGCCTTGCCGGTCGCCTCGCACTCCTCGCGCAGCCGGACCAGCGCGGCCTCCATCACGGCGTGCGCCCAGCGTTTCTCGAACAAACTCTCCGGCGTCTCCCGCGTCGCCGGCTCGCGGCCGAACCAGCGCTCGGCATCGGCGAGTTCGAGCGGCACCGGCTGCTCGCCGCCGCCCCGCTTCTGCGCGTGGTCGCGGTGGTGCTGCTTGATCAGGAAATTCTTCAGCACCGTGACCAGCAGCGTGCTGAAGCGCGTGTCACGCCGCTCGACCTTGGCCAGCCAGTCTTGTTCGATCAGCTTCGCGAAGAAAGCCTGCGTCAAGTCGCTCGCATCGTCCGGCCCCTCGCCGCGGCGGCGGACGAAGGCATAGACCGGAAACCAGTAGCTGCGGCAAAAATGGTCCCAGGCCCGGTCGCGGCGCGAGGCCTCGCCGGCATCGCCCATGATGGTCCACCGCGTGGTGCAAAAACGCCCGGACAGCGGGGGAGGATCGGCATCCGGAGTCATGGGAACAGCCAGCGCGGGCAGCGTGACACGGAATCCCGGCCGGTTCCCGGGAAAAATTCCGCCATTTCGTGTAATCCGACCCGCGGAATGGGGTGAGAGAGGTTCGTGACACGATGACGTGACGATTTCCCCCCCCCGAGGTC
>CAMCYK010000325.1 GCA_945883695.1 Akkermansia muciniphila
CGGGCGGCAGGATGCCGCCCGGACCATCGTCATGTCGCCTGCAAGGCGACACTCCACTCATTCGCCTGCAAGGCGACACTCCACTCATTCGCCTGCAAGGCGACACTCCACTCATTCGCCTGCAAGGCGACACTCCACTCACCCGTCCGCAAGGCGACACGCCTCCGCTCCGGCACTCTCCCGAAATCACTTCGCCGGCCGCTCGATCTTGACCTCGCCCGCGCCTAACAGATCGCCCAGCCGCGTCCGCAGCGTCGACTCCACGGTGTCGAGCACCCCGCTGCGCTGGGCTTCCGAACGCATCTGGTTGCGCAGCTCCCGCAGCAACAGCGCCCGGTCCTCCGGCGTGATGTCGTTCGCCCAGCCGTCCTTTTCACTGATCGGCTGGTAGTCGATCAACTCGACCGACAGGATCTCCGGCGCGGGAAAGCGCGCCACCGGCTTGCCATCCTCCATCGCCAGGGAGACCCCCGGCTTCAGCTTGTAGCCGGCTTTCACCCGGTAATCGCCGCGCACGATCAAGCGCTTGGTCCCGGTCGGGAAATACCGGAGCACGTAGGTCTCGTTTTCAAAGCTGCGGGTCGCCGACATCTTCATCTCGACCAGCGCCAGTTCGGAAATCTGGGCGGTCTCGCTGATCTCCGCCCGTCCCTCGACGATCCGGGTCTCCGAGCCGGTGATCGCGCCGAGCGCCCGCTCCAGCCCCGACATCGTGCCGCCGACCCCGCGTTCAAAGGTCCGCAGCCCCAGCCAGCCGAGCAGCACCAAGGTCGCCAGCACGGCCACCCAGCGCACGGTTTTCCAGAGTTCCGGTGTCGTGGTCATCGCGGAGACGATACGAAGCAAGCGCGGCCCGACAAGCCGGATCGGAATTCCGGGATCGAGGGCGGGAACGGGGCGATCGCCCCGCTCCCACCCGGAGCCGCGTTCCCCGGGGAAGTCGTGTCGCAGCAACGAGGTTCCCTGAAAGACCTGCTCAGCGCGTCTTGATGTGCAGCGAGGTCCGCAGCTTGCCGCCCTCGCGGCGCTCCGAGAAACTCATCTGGTCAAACTCCTCGAAGGCTGCCAGACCCTGCTGGATGCGGGGCAGTTGCTCCTTGAAGGCGGCCAACTGCTCCGGCCCGCCGAGCGCGGCCTCGCCGTTCTTCTCCATCAGCGCCACCCAGTCGGCGGTGAACTCGCGCAAGGCATCGAAGTCAAGCTCCAGCCACGCGCCCTTGCGGCTGCCGGCGGTCGCGGCATCGGCCGCCGCCGTGAGCTCGTGGGCGTGAAGTTTGGAGGTCGAGGCGACCATCCACTTGTCGCTCACCGACACCGACGGCATGAAGTCGTCGGTCATGAAGGCGAACGAGAAAAAGTAGGTCATCAGGCCGTCCTTCTCGGAGCTGATCGGCTGCTGCATCGGGATGTCCTCGCCGGCCAGCTCGCTGACGGTCTTGAAGATGTTCTTCAAGGATCCATCGAGCTTGGTCCACGAGTCCTTGAGCTTGGCGCGGTCGGTCACCGGCGAGATCACCGAGGCCCGGAGGAAGCGGCCGCCGTCGACCAGTTCCTGGGACACGCCGGGGAGCGGCGGCATGGCGCCCTTGAGGTCGACCACCAGCGCGGTCTCGCGGCCGAGCCCGGAGTCCGCCGTCGCCAGCGCGTCCCACACGGCGACCGTGTCGGCGCGGAACTTGTCGTTGAACATGCCGAAATACTGCTGGAACTGGGCGAACTCCTCGGAGTCCTCGATCTCCAGTCCGGCCATTTTTTCCGCCATCAGATACGCGGACTCGACCATCGCCTCGCCGTATTCGCGGGCGCGCTTCGAGTATTCCGCCGAGGCGACCCAGTTGCCGGCGAGCAGGACGTCCTCGCTGCCGCCGAGCGCGCCCAGCAGGTGGGGAGCTTCGTGGTCGACCCCGCCGCGGTCGGTGCCGCCGAACAGCTCGAACTTCACGCCTTGATCGAGCACGATCAGCCCGCCGAGCGCGTCGGTCTTGGCCAGCGCGAGCAAGGCGTCTTCCTTGTCCCCGACCAGCTCGAGCAGGCTCGCCAGGTCGCGGGTGTCGCCGAAGCCCTCGGTGCCCGCCAGCCCGTCGCGCATGCCGAGCGCCAGATCCTTGAGCGAACCGACCACCGCGGCCTTGGCGAGACCTTGCTCGCCGTAAACGAAGCCGGCGAGTTGCTTGCCCTGATAGGCGTCGACGAAAGAAATCGCCTCGTTCGCGGCCAGCGAGTCTTCCACCTTCTCGACCAGCGGGCAGGACTTCTCGTCACCGCCGAGGTAGAGCATCGCGTGGTTGGCCAGCGAGCCGTGGGCGATCACCAGGTTCTTGGTTTTCATCGCCGCCAGCAGGCGGTCGACGTTGGCGGGCTCGAGCAGCTCGTCGATCTCGGCGCGACCTTCCTCGAGCGAAGTCGCGAGGAATTCGCCGGAAATCTTGTAGCCCTTGAACGCGGCCCCGCCTTGGGTGAATTCCACCGGGGTGGCGCCCTCCTCGCCAAGCATCGCCGGCAATTCGGCCAGGGCGGACGCGAGGTTCTGCTCGACCATGCCCAAGGCTTCGGCATCGGCCGCCTTCAGGCCGAGCAGCAGCGGCGGCATCCCTAGGTTCTCGAGGAAGGCCATCTCCTTGCCCAGTTCCTTGGCCATCTCCGTCATCGAATCCTGGCTCGCGGCTTCCAGTGCGGAAAGGTCGCCGGTTTTCGCGCTTTCGACGAAGGCCCGGGTCATCACGCGCATCTGGTAGTAATTGCTGCGCTGGGTCAACTTCACCAGGTTCGCGAATTGCGGCGCGGTCCCCTTGCCGACCGCGAGGAAAAACTCCTGGCCGAGGAACTTGCCGGCCTCTTCGGCACCCGCGGCGATCTCCGCCTCGGGATCCGAGCCCATTTCCGCTTCCGCCGTCTCGCGGAGGAGGGCCCAGGCCTTGAGCGACCTCAGGCGCTTGACCGTTTCCGCGCCGTTGAGGATCGACATCACGCTCTCGGTGTCCTTCGAAAGGTGGCCGACGATTCCGAGCATCGCGGCCCGCTCGCCCGGTGTCAGCGCCTTGACTTCCGGGGCCGCGGGCTCGGGCGGTGCCACCGCCGCGGGCGTCGCGGACACCTCGCCCGGGGCGGGCGGAGCCGTGTTCACCTGCTCCTTCTTGCCACACGAACTGAGGACCAGCGCGGACGCGGGAAGAACCGACCACCAACTGCGAAACGATTTCATTGCGGGGGTAGCCTACGGGAAATCACGAAGTCGGGGCAATTCCAAACCGGCCGGGTTTTCATACAACACCGGAGGTAACCACTTCACGCCGCCCGGCGTACCATCACGGCGGACCTATCATTCCCGGATTCCCGTCCACCCCGCTTTCCTTCATCTTCCACCCATGGACTACCTCACCACCGCCAACGTCCTGCTCTGGGTCTTCCTCACGGTCGCCTTCTACTTCGTCTTTCTCAGCCACTGGCTGGTCGCCGCCTCGCTGTTCCCGGACTACGTCGAAAAGTGCCAGCGGCAGTACGGGCGGCCGGTCGTCACCACGCTGGTCGGCCTGCTGTTCACCGTCGTCCCGATCGCCCTCGGCCTGACCATCGCGAACGTCGCCCCGCCCGTCTTGAAATGGATCGGCATCGTGATCACCGCCGTGCCGATCCTCGCCGGGCTGCTCGGCACCGCCGGGCTCGCCCGCCGCGTCGGCTGCGGGATGCCGGCCCCGGTCGACGAGTTCCAACCGTGGCGCCGCGTCCTGCGCGGCGGCACCGCCCTCGCCCTGACCTTCCTGCTGCCGCTTCTCGGCCAGCTCATCGTCATCCCGCTGGTGCTCGCCAGCGGCGTGGGTGCCAGCGTCCTCACCTGGTTCGCCCGCAAACCCTCCGCGCCCCCGCAGGCAGGGTCGGAGGCAGGGTCGGACGCCCTCGGCCGACCGGAACGGTACCCGACCGCCCTCCCCACCCTCACGCCCCGCACCCCCTCGGCAGCACCCCCACCTCTCGCCCGGCCGTGAGCTCCGTCTCCCGCCGCACGCTCCTGAAAGCCGCCACCGCCGGCGGCGCGGTCGCCGGCATCGGCGGCTTCAGCGCGCTGTCCCAGCTGTTCGCCCCGCTGGTGGCCGGCGCGGGCGACGACCTCGCCGCCTTCCAGCCGCCCGCCGCGGACGACATCGACGACGCCTCCCACGTCCTCAACCGCCTCACCTTCGGCCCCCGCCCCGGCCAGCACGCGGAAATCACCGCCCTCGGGGCCCGCGAGTTCGTCACCCGCCAGCTCGACCCCGCCTCGATCGACGACCGCTGGACGGCGTCCCGCGCCGGCCGCTTCGAAGCCCTCCGCGCCTGGCCGCTCGGCGAACTGCTCGAATACGACGCCCGCGAACTGCTCGACCAGCTCACCCGCAAGAAGCTCCTCCACGCCGTCCATTCCAAGCGCCAGCTCCACGAGGTGATGGTCGATTTCTGGTCGGACCACTTCAACATCGACCCCTCCAAGGGCGACTCGAAATGGCTCAAGCCGGCCGACGACCGCGAGGTCATCCGCGCCCATGCCATGGGTTCGTTTCCCGCGTTGCTGAAAGCCTCGGCGCTCAGCCCGTCGATGCTCTGGTATCTCGACGGCCGCGTGAACCGCCGCGCCGACGCAAGCGAACGGCCGAACGAGAACTACGGCCGCGAGTTGTTAGAGCTGCACGCGATGGGCGTCCACGGCGGCTACACCCAGCAGGACGTGATGGAAGTCGCCCGTTGCCTGACCGGCTGGACCGTCCGCGAACGCGCCAAGTCGGGCTTCGCCGTCGGCAAGGTCGAGTTCCGCCAGGACCTTCACGACGACGGCCCGAAGACCGTGCTCGGCACCGCCATCCCGGCCGGGCTCGGGGCCGCCGACCTCGACCGGGTGATCGGGATCGTCGCCCATCATCCCGCCACCGCCCGCTATCTCGCGGAAAAGCTTTGCCGCCGTTTCATCGCCGACGACCCGCCCGCGGCAGCCGTCACCGTGGTCGCCGACGCCTTCCGGAAGTCCAACGGCGAGATCCGTCCGACCCTCGCGGCGCTCTTCGAAACGCCGGAGTTCTGGTCCTCCCGCGGTGGCAAGACCAAGCGCCCCTTCCACTTCGTCGTCTCCGCGCTCCGCGCCACTTCCGCCCGCAGCAATGCCGGCCCCGCCTTGCAGAACCACCTGCTGCGGCTCGGCCACGCGCCCTTCCAGTATCCCACGCCCGACGGCTATCCGGAGGAGGCCCAGCCGTGGATGGCCACCCTGCTCTGGCGC
>CAMCYK010000326.1 GCA_945883695.1 Akkermansia muciniphila
AGGTCGCCTCGGGCGACTGGACCCTGTTCATTGCGGATGTCGCCGGCGGCGAAACGGCGACCTTGGACAGCTGGAGCCTGTCGCTGACGACCGAACCCGCCGGAACCTCCGCCGTGCCGGAAACCTCCACCAGCCTGGGCCTGCTGGCGCTGGGTGCCGGTGGCCTGCTCACCCGCCGTCGATTCATCCTTAAAGCGTAATGCCTGCTGGAGGGGCGGCCATCACGCCGCCCTTCCTATCCTTACCTCCGGGCGGTGGCAGAAGCGGCGGGCCAAATGGGGTCTCACGGATCCACATCAGACCTCGAATACCCAAAGGTGTGGATCGCTTCGACTCCAGCCGCCCCGACCAGGGAAGTTCCACTTGGGTCTGGAAGCGTTTTTACCGAATATTCGCCGGGTGATGGCAGGAAGAACCAAGGGCTCGCCGGGCGGCGTTGTATCCTGAATCCGCCCCGCCTGAATCGCCCCCTACCGCTTGCCTCCCTTGGCGATTTGAACGGGGTCATTTCCCGCCGTCCGAGGTCAGGCCGGCGCTCCCTCAAGATCTGCTGCGGAGCCCTTGACACCCCCAAAAGGCGAGGCACTTCGCCCCGATCTGCGACGTCAACGGTGACTTCCTCAGTGGCGCCTTCTTGACAGGACACCCCTTCCGGGGCTGTATCCCGGCGCGTATGAAGAAGATGATTCTCCCCTTGATGTTGTTGGCCACCGCCTGCTTGATCCCGACCCCGGTCCGTGCCCAAGAAGACACGCCGCTGGCCAAACAGATGGAGTCGCTCGACGATGCCTACAAGGCGTTCCGCCGCGAAACCGACCCCGCGAAGGGTGCCAAGGCGGCGCGCGAAGCGCAGGATTCCGTGCTCAAGGCGATCCCGATGGTCCCCGCGATGCTCGAAGCGATGCCCGCCGGCGAAGCCAAGGAAAAAGCCCTCGTCAGCTACCGCACCCAGATGGGCAAGCTCTTCGTCTCGCTCTGCGAGGTGGAGTCCGCCTTCATCGCCAAGGACCTCGCCAAGGTGGCGACGCTGGTCGATACCCTCAAGGGCCAGAAGAAAGAAGGCCACAACGAGTTCATTGAAGAGGAGGAGTGAATTCCGGCCTCGTCGGAACTTCACGAGAAAGCCCCGTTCGCTTGACGCGGGCGGGGCCTGTTTTCGGGGCAAATGCGCGGATTTCGAAGGCCTGCGGCGAGACGCCACGGCTACGGCTCACTCTTCCACCGTGACCGGGGTACCTTTTTTGACCTTGCTGTAAACAATCGGCATCACCGCCCGCGGGCCGCGGATGCAGGCGTGGGAGGCGGCGCGGCGGGAGCGCGGAAGCGGTCCGATATGGTGGCCGACGCCGTCCCAGGTCAGGCGCATCCAGTAGGGCATCGGCGCGCCGACGAACTTGCCGCCTTCCGGCACGTCCTTCGGGGTTTCGCCCCCGACCTGGTTGCCTTCGGCGTCGAAAACCTTGCCGTAGGCGTTGGAGGACTTGTCGACCAGCTTCTCGAGGATCTGGTATTTCCCCGGAGGGGTCGGACGGGACGGGACGCCGCTGGAAATCGGATAATCGATCACCACCTCGTCGCCATTCATCAGGAATCCCCGCTGGATCGGCAGCGAAATCACGATCCGGGAATTCCCTTCGTGGGTGGACGCGAGCAGTTGCTCGTTCTTCCAGACGCTCATGGTCTTGGGGTAGTCGGCCTCGGCCTTGAAGTGATCATAGGTGCCAGGCGGAAACGGATTCACCGGCTTGCCCTGGGAATCGATGGGCTTGCCGTCGGGACCGAGGGTCACGGATCGGCTCGCGCAACTCGCGAGAAAGAGGGCGAGCAGGCTGGCGAGAACGCTCAGAAGGGACGTCGAATGATTCATGGGGCTGGCTGGGGCGCGGTTGTATATACCGACTCCCGCGATCCCGCAACCCCTTAAGCACCTAGGGAACATCCAGGGAATCCGCCCGCTGGAGAAGGGCCTTGGCGGCCTCGGCGTTGCGATTCTCCCGCTGCCAGATCCCGGCCAGGCGTCGCAGCGCGGCAGCGGTTTCACGCTTCTGCTCGGCCGGGAAGCCACGGATCGCCAGCCGCAGACGCTCCTCCGCCGCGGCTGTCTGGCCGCCTTCCAGCAGCGATTCCGCGAACTCGCTGAGAAAGACCGGATCGGTCGCCGGACCGTCTTTCCCGGACAGGGCCTCGGCCTCGCGGAACCCGCGCGACGCCGTGGCGCGCGTTTCCGGGTCGCGGCGGGTTGCGACCGCCAGCTTCGCCGCCAGCGCGGGGTCGGCAGCGTGGAAAAAAACCGCCTTCTCCAGCAGCAAGCGGGCCTCCCGCGGCAGTTCGGCGGCGAGAAACTCGTCGGCCAGGGTGACAAACTCCGCCGGACTGCCGCCGTCGATCTTGAGCTTCTCCGCGGCATGCGGACGGGCTTCCTCCGCCCGGCCCTGCTTGCGGAACAACTTGGCCAGCGTCTGATGGGCCCGCGCCTTCCGGGGATCGATCGCGAGCACGTCGAGCAAGCTCCGTTCCCCGTCCTCCGGCCGCTCGGCCATCAGTTGGAAAATACCCAGATCAATCCGCAGCTCCAGCGACGACGGATCGGCCGCGACGTGCGAGGCCAGAATTTCGATCGCCTCCGCCAGGCGCCCGGTGGTGCGGAAATGCTTGCTGGCGGCCCGCGCCAGGACGGGATCCGCCGGCTCGGCGCGGCAGGCGTTCTCGAACAATTCGTCGACCCGCGCCTTGGCCACCGGGTCATCTTTCGGAAACAAGGTGCCGGCCATTTCCGTCGCCGCGAGGGTCCGCAAACGACCGGGCTTGCCGGAAGCCAGCTCCTCAAAAACCGCGAGCGAACGATCGCGCCGCTCCCGCGACTCGTAGATCCGGAACAAGCGCTGCTGGATCTCCAGCGTGCCGGGAAATCGCCCGAGCGCTTTTTCCAAAGTCTCCTGCGCCATCTGGGTCGCGAAGTCATCGTCCGGTGACGCGCCGCGCAGGAAATCGGCATAGGCGAGTTGCGCGTCCAGCCGCTCCGGCTGCCCGGCGGCGAACTCCCGGTAGAGCGTCGAAGCTCCCGCCAGATCTCCCGCCGCCTGACGCCGCCCGGCCACCCGCAGCATCAGCGGCAGGGCGGTCGGGTCGGCCTCGCGGGCCCGTCCGATCCGTTCCGCCGCGGCCGCCGCGTCGCCCCGCTGTTCGGCCAGCACCCCGAGGGCGAAATCCACCCGCGGCGTGGCCACGGCCGTGACCGGGACCCAGGCGGCGAGCCAGAGAAGGTGGGCGAATTTCATGGAATGCCGCAGCCAAGCGGGTTTCCGCCACGTCGTCAAATCCACCGGGTGGAACTCAGCGCGCTTGCAGCACCTTTTCCCCCTCGCTCTTCGCGATCACGACCGCGGCACAGGTGTCGCCGAAGACGTTCACCGCGGTGCGGCTCATGTCGAGCAGGCGGTCGACCGAGAGCAGGGCGACCACCGCCATGTCGGCGTTCGGGATCCCGCTGTTCTTCAGGATCAGCAAGATCGCCACCAGACTCGCCGACGGCACCCCGGCCACACCCACGCTGGTCAGCAGCGCCGCGGTGACGATCAGGAACTGCTGCGCGAAGTCGAGTTGGATCCCCATCACCTGCGCGACGAAGACCACCGCGACGCATTCATAGAGGGCGGTGCCGTCCATGTTCACCGTGGCGCCGAGCGGCAGGGTGAAACTCGCGGTGCGCTTCGACACCCCGGCATTGTCCTGCACGCAACGCATCGTCACCGGCAGCGTGCCGGACGAGGAAGCGGTGGAGAACGCCAGCAACAGGGCCTCGCGCATCGCCCGGAAATGTGCCAGCGGACTGAGCCCTCCCGCGAACTTCAGCACCAGCGGCATGGTCACGAACATATGGATTGCCAGCGCCACCAGCACGGTGGCGAAATAAGGGCCGAGCTCGATGAAAATCCGCGCGCCGGTCTTGTAAACGACCGGGAAGATCAGCGCGTAAACCCCGATCGGTGCCGTCGCCATGACCCAGCGGGTGACCGTGATCATCACGTCGTTGCCCGCCTGGAAAAACTCCCGCAGCGTCCTCATCTCACCCTCCGGCAGCCGCGTCACGGCGATCGCGAACAGGATGCTGAACACGATCACGCCGAGCATCTGGCCGTTGTCGGTCGCCGCGCCGATCACGTTCTCGGGCAGCATCGCCTTGAACACCCCGAAGAAGTCCTTGCCCTCTTTCTCCGAAGCGGTGGCGACCGTGGCCTTCTGCGCCTCGCTCGCATCGCCGGCCCGCTGCTCGAAAGCCTCGCGGATCGTCTGGTTCGGCTGGCCGTCGCGGACGCCGGGCTCGACCAGATTCACCATCAGCAGCCCGGTTAAAACGGCCAGCAGGGTGGTGCAGGCGTAGAAGCCGAAAGTCTTCATGCCGAGGCGGGCGAATCCCTGGACCCCCTGAAGACTGGCGATGCCGCTGATGACCGAGGTCACGATCAGCGGCACGATGATCATTTTCAGCGCGCGCAAGAAGAGGTCACCGATGAACTCCGAAATCTCGATCGCACGGGCGACGAAGCTTCCCTCCGCCGCCTCACCCCCGAACAAGCCGCGGAAAGCGATGGCGGTGAGCGTGGCAAGAACGAGCGAGGCGAGGATCTGCCAGTGGGAAGCGAGTTTTTTCATGGGATCACCGGAAGGGGCGGCTCCCTGCGAGCACCCTGCATACCGCGAAACAAGGGATTGCGGTGCTCCGGGGCAAGCTGCAACAGATTACAGCTGCAACAGGTCACACGGGGACGAGAAGAGATTGGTCCCTCCAATGGCAGCCCTCACCGCCCGTTTGAAGTTGGTGACCCCCTGATCGGTGATTAACCCCTGCTCCCGTCAGGCTTCAGTCCACGGGCCGTAGCCGAAGGTCGCGCAGCGTGTGCAGGCTCCCCGCCGCGTCCTCCCGCACTTTCCGCGCGCCGTCCTTGCGCTTCGCCCCGAAGTGTCCACGGCACTTCGTGAAGATCCCTTCCACGAAGCCCTTGCTGCCGATCGCCACCCCGTCGCTGAACCACCTCACCCGGCAGCGCAGCAGCTCCGCCCGCGACAGCTTCCCGCCGCTCTTCAACACCGCCTCCACCCGTTCCTTCGAAAAGCCGGTCCTCTTCGCTGCGACCTTCAAAGTCGCTTTGACCGGGTCGTTTACCGGGACCGCAACCGGAGCAACGCGGAGATGGACCGCGACTTCATTCTCAATTCCGCGGTCAAACTTTAGTC
>CAMCYK010000327.1 GCA_945883695.1 Akkermansia muciniphila
ACCGCCCAGCTGCTGGCAGCCGCCGAGGCCGGCAAGTGCCCGGTCTCCGCCGTCCAGGCGACCCACGAGAGCAAGCTGCCCTACTACGGCTGCATCGGGGGCCGCCGCGTTCAAGGGTCCGAACGGCTCTACGAGATCGAGACCGTGATCGAAAAACCCACGCCGACCGAGGCCGAGCAGAAGCTCGTGGTCCCCGGCCTGCGCGCCGGGAACTACCTCTGCTTCTTCGGCATCCACGTGCTGGTGCCCTCGGTCATGGAAACCCTCGGCCGCCAGCCCGCCGGCGGCCGCTCCGATCTCTCCCGCGCCCTCGCCGAGACCGCCCGCCGCGAGCGTTACCTCGCCCACGAGCTGTTAGGCCGCCGCCACGATCTCGATCTCCACTACGGCCTGCTCGCCACCCAGCTCGCCCTCGGCCTCGCCGGCAAGGACCGCGACGAGGTGCTCTCGCTGCTGGTCGAGCTGCTTGCCCAATCGCAGGGGTGAGTCGGAGGAAGACAGGGGGAACAACGAAAGAAGCGAATCCGGCCTAAACGAGACTGAAGTCACCTGCGTTCTGGCAACCGAGGGGCGACATTGACGGTTGGCGGCTTGCAGGGTAGCGTCTCCCATGAGCGTGACTCTCGAAATTCCGGCCGATGTGCTCGCTGCGCTTCCGATCCCCGAAAAGGAACGCGAAGGATACCTCCTACTTGAAATCGCTTGCGGCTTGTATGGCCGGGATGTCCTGAGCCTCGGCAAGGCGGCCGAGTTGGCCGGGCTGTCGAAGATCGCCTTCGGGCAGGAGATCGGGCGTCGCGACATCGCACGCCACTACACCGAAGCCGAACTCGAAGCCGATCTTGCCTATGCTCGTGGTGAGTGACTGGCGCGGAGTCGAGCCGGTAGATTCCCCACTTCCTTGGTTGCGCGCACCGGCCCGAAATCGGGATCCTCTAATCCACTTGCAAACTGTTCTAGAATATAGAACATTCCTCCGGTGATCGAAAGTTTCGGCGACAAGGAGACGGAAAAGCTCTGGCAAGGCCGGCGGACACGGTTTCCAGCGGATCTGCTTCACCGCGCCATTTCCAAACTAAATCTCCTCGATGCCGCCACCTCTCTGGACACCTTGCGAATTCCACCGAGCAACCGCTTGGAAGCCCTGAAAGGCGACCGGGCCGGTCAACACAGCATCCGCATCAACGACCAATGGCGCATCTGTTTCCGCTGGGACTCGGGGAACGCCTTTGACGTAGAAATCACTGATTACCACTGACCCTTCACCACCATGACCCGCGAACAGAACGCCATTCTCGCCGCCACCCCCGGCCGCTTGCTCAAGGAGGAATTCCTCGATGCCCACCAGCTCAGCCAGAGCGAACTTTCGCGCCGCACGGGCATCCCTCGCTCGACCATCAACGAGATCATCAAGGGCAAGCGGACGATCACCGCGGAAGTGGCCTTCATCCTCGGCACATTCTTCGGAATGGAGCCGCAATTCTGGATCAACCTCCAAGGCCGATACGATCTCCGCGTCGTCCAATTCCAGCAGGCGACCGCAATCCGCGCCCGGGTCCAGCCGCTGGTGGCGTGATCCGGCCGGTCCCGCCTGAATCTTGCTTTCCGCAGCATTGCCAGCCGCCCCGCCTTCCTCCACGCTCCGCCGGGTGATCCTCCTTGATCTCATCACCTCCCCGGACGAGGCCGTCCGCAACCGCTCGCTCGACGCCGCCTGCGCGGACCTCGATCTCGCCGCCCTGCTCGCCGAAGCCGATAGGCTCGACGCCTTCCGCCGCGGCAGCGACAACCTCTACCACCGGGTCCGCGCGCTGCTTTTCCTCCACTCCATCCACCGCTTCCACCTGCCCCGGCGGCTCGCCGCGGCGAGACCCGGCTCGATTCCCTTCAAAGGCTACGAACAGCTGTTAGAGCGGCGCTTCGAGGAAGCGATCGACCGCTTTCTCAAGCACCAGCAGGACGAAGGCCCCAGCGACGCCGTCTCCAGCGCGCTGGCCGCCGCCTATCAAAGACTCGCCTTCCAGACGCTCGCCGACCAGGTCCGCCGCAGCGTCCGCGGCGTCAGCGGCAACCAGTGGATGTTCCGCATGGGACACCCCGCCGACCAGCCGCTGCGGATCCGCAGGGAACTCACCGAACGCGACCCCGCCACCGGCCTCTACTCCATTCTGCGCGAACGCACGCCGGTCCGCATGGACCTCACCCACTGCGGCTGGAGCGACATCTTCTTCCTCGGCATGGACTACCCGGAAGGCGCCCGGGTCCTCAACATCTCGGTCGACCTCGCCGTCCACGGCCGCGACAAGGAACCGGCCCCGCCGGTCGAGGCCAGCCTGCGCGTGATCGAGCGCCCGGTGCTGCGCCTCACCAGCGTCGACCTCGGCTGCTCGGCGGAAATCTCGAGCCTCAGCGAGGTGTTCGATTTCGCCAAGGACTACCTCGGCCTGCTCAAGGCGGCGGTGATCGCCAGCGGGATCGTGCCGCCCGGGATCGAAGGCTCCGGCCAGAGCCTCGCCGACCTGTTGGAGCGGGTGGTCGGCCCGGGCAAGGGCCTCGAGCTGGTCAGCAACGTCAACAACATCCCGAAGGGCTCGCGGCTGGCGGTTTCCACCAACCTGCTGGCCGCGCTGATCGGCGTCTGCATGCGGGCCACCGGCCAGGCCGGTTCGCTGACCGGCCCGCTGGAGGAGAGCGAGCGCCGCATCGTGCTGGCCCGCGCGCTGTTGGGCGAATGGATCGGCGGCTCCGGCGGCGGCTGGCAGGACTCCGGCGGCGTGTGGCCGGGCATGAAGCTGATCTGCGGCACGGTGGCGGCCGAGGGCGACCCCGAATTCGGCATCAGCCGCGGCCGCCTGATGCCCACCCACCGGATCCTCGACGCGACCGACGCGCCGCCCGCCGCCCGCAAGAAGCTCGAAGACTCGCTGGTCCTGGTCCACGGCGGGATGGCGCAGAACGTCGGCCCCATCCTTGAAATGGTGACCGAGAAATACCTGCTGCGCAGCGAGCCGGAATGGAGCGCCCGCCAGCAGACCCACGGCGTGCTCGACCGAATCCTCGCTGCCTTGAAAGCCGGCGACATCCCGGCGATCGGGGCCGCCACCATGGAGAACTTCGACGGCCCGATCCAGACGATCATCCCGTGGGCCGGCAACCACTACACCCAGACCCTGATCGAGAAGACCCGCGCGGAGTTCGGCGGCGACTTCTGGGGTTTCTGGATGCTCGGCGGGATGGCCGGCGGCGGCATGGGATTCATCTTCGCGCCCGGCCGCAAGGCCGAAGGCCAGCGCTTCCTGCAGCAGCTGATGTCGGACACCAAGCGCGCCCTCGCCGCCGCGCTGCCCTTCGCGATGGAGCCGGTCGTTTACGACTTCGCCATCAACGAGCGCGGCACCTGGGCCGACCTGCTGACCGGCAAGGAGGCGCTGATGCCGTCCGGCTACTATCGTTCGGTGGTGCCCTCGCTGCTGCGCATGGACCGCGAGGAACTCGGAGCGCCGCGGCTGGCGGAACTCGACCAGTTCGCCGCCGCCTGCCGCATCCGGCCCGAGCTGCAAGGGATGGTGGAGACCTTGTTCGACGCCATCTTCCCCCACGGCGGGGATAACTCCGGCAACCGCGACACGCTGGATGCCCTGCTCGCGAAATACGGCTTCGACCGGGTGATGCACGAGCAGATCCGCGACGACCTCAAGGCGGGCCGCATCGGGCTGGCCCAGAACCGCCTGCCGGCCAGCTCGGTGATCGAGGACGTGCGGCCGGGCGACCTGAGCGACGCCGCCACGCTCGGCGAGCGGCAGCGCGAGCTCGGCCTCGCCGCGCTGCGGAACGGCGAGGTGGCCGTGGTCACCCTGGCCGCCGGCGCCGGCTCGCGCTGGACCCAGGGCGCCGGCGTGGTCAAGGCCCTGCACCCGTTCTGCAAGCTCGGCGGACGCCACCGCTCCTTCGTCGAAACCCACCTCGCGAAGAGCCGCAAGGTCGCCCGCGCCTGCGGCACGCCGCTGCCCCATATCTTCACCACCAGCTACTTTTCCCACGAGGCGACCCGCCGCTTCCTCGACCAGCACGACCAGTTCGGCTACGAGGGCCCGCTGCTCCTGTCGGAAGGAAAATCGATCGGCCTGCGGACCGTCCCGACCGTCCGCGACCTCCGCTTCGCCTGGGAGGAAATGCCGCAGCAGGCGCTCGACGTCCAGCAGCAGAAAGTCCGCGACAGCCTGCGCGGGGCCTTGATCGGCTGGGCGGAGTCGACCGGTGAGGCCTCCGACTACACCGCCAACCTGCCGCAGCAATGCGTCCATCCGGTCGGCCACTGGTACGAAGTGCCGAACCTGCTCCGCAACGGCACTCTCGCCGCGCTGTTGGAGCAGCGGCCGCAATTGAAGACGCTGGTCCTCCACAACATCGACACCGTCGGCATGAGCGCCGACCCCGCGCTGTTAGGCCACCACCTCGAGAGCGGCGCCGGCCTGACCTTCGAGGTCATCACCCGGCGGCTCGAGGACCGCGGCGGCGGCCTCGCCCTGGTCAACGGCCACCCCCAGCTGGTGGAAGGCCTCGCCATGCCGCGCGAGGAGGACGAGTTCAAGCTGACCTACTACAACAGCAATACCTGTTGGATCGAGATCGACGCCCTGCTCGCCGCCTTCAACCTGACCCGCGGCGATCTAACAGACGCCGCCAAGGTCACCGCCGCGATCCGCGGCCTCGCGGCGAAGATGCCGACCTACATCACGCTCAAGGACGTGAAGAAGCGCTGGGGCCACGGCCAGGAAGACGTGTTCCCGGTCTGCCAGTTCGAAAAGCTGTGGGTCGACATGAGCCACCTGTCGTCGATCCGGACCCGCTACGTCGTGGTGCCCCGGCTGCGCGGCCAGCAGCTCAAGGACCCGTCGCAGCTCGACGGCTGGCTGCGCGACGGCTCGGCGGCCTATCTCGAATCGCTCTGCGAATGGGAGTGAAGTTCGCTACATCGCCGCCCGGCTGCGCGCGACCAGCGGCGAATCCGGCAGTGACGACCCCTTCAGCCAGTGCACCCCGGCCGCCAGGAAGCGGTTGCGGAAGGCCGGCGACAGCGTCTGATAGTCCTCGATGATGGCGCTGCTGAATTTGTAGTCGTGCGAATCCGTGCCTTTCAGATA
>CAMCYK010000328.1 GCA_945883695.1 Akkermansia muciniphila
CAAAGGCCTGCAATGCCAGAGGCGCGGTGCCGTTCATGAATTGCTCAAAGACCGTATCCGCGCGGGTGGTGCCGCGCCTTGCGAAGGTGGAGAAATAAAAGCGATCATACAGGGCATGGTTGGCGAGGAAGGAATGATCGAGCAATGCGTCGGTGGCGATGCTGGTGTTGGTCTCGATGACTTTGTCCGGGGACATCAGCGGGTGCAGCCGGGAGTTTGCCACCGGCTGGACGAAGTGCGGCGGATAGGCGGTGGTGAGAGCGTTCGAGCGCCGGAAATCCGCGATGGTCATGAGCGGACCGGAGGGCACTTCGAGGTAGCTGCCGGACTTGATGCCTGAGGTCGTTTTGTTGCCGCTGAGCGATGGCACGCGGTGGGTCGCATCCACATCCATGTAGTCCTGATAGTCGCCCTTGCTGAGGAATGGCTGGAAGTTCAGTTCGTACGCCTGCAGGCCGGGCTTCTGCGTGGCGAGGTTCATGGTGAAATTCGTGTTCGTGGGATTGTGGAAAAGGAAGGGCGTGCCGGCGAGGCGTCCATCCTTAAGCAAATTGAGCTGGGGGCTATCGGCCGCCAATTTCGTGCGTTTGCCGGTCTCATACACGCCGCCATTGGTGGTCCGGGCGTAGGCGGAGAAAATGGCAAATGGATGGACGTAGGCTCCTTGATCGCTAAATCTTACTCCCGCCGGGGCGGCAGGTGCATCACTCGCGGAGAGGGAACCTGCCGGTGGATAGCGGTAAACCCGGTCGTCGGAAATCTTTCTGAGCGTGGAGTCATCCTTGTAGTCGAACTGGAGCTTGGCATAGGTTGTGGGCGTGGAACTGGCGTTGGCTTGAATATCGGCGGTCACCACAAACGAGGGATCTGCCATCGTCGTGGGGACTGTTGGCGGGATGAAGCCCCGACCCCAGCGCGGCTGTTGCAGTTGGAATTTTACATAAAACCGGTCAGTGGGTTGGGCGGGGTTGGCTGCCCTGTCGCGCAGATAGAGAGTGGACCATGCTGGTATTCTACGGGCAGGGTTGTGGTTGCCGGGGGTGACCCCATAGGTTTCGAACCCGAGTCCAGGAATGACGCCGGGCTGCGCTTTGATGGCTTCGGTGAGTTTGAGGTCGTTATTCCAATCAAAAGCGTCAGGATCGTTACCTTGGTCATCTACCCATCCTCTGTTCGGGCGAAACCTGGGGCCGCAAACTAGGGTTTGCCCCGGACTCATGACAATCGGTCTCAAGATTGCGGAACTCATCGCAAGTGATTGGGTGGAGGCCCAATTGGCGATATTAACGGCAAATTTTTTACTGCCGTCTCCTGCCATGATGTTGATCGATTCAAATGTGTTGCGTTCAATGCTTTGGGACTCAAAATTCCCGGTCGAGCCCTTGTCTAACATAAAGTTGAAGGCCACCGGCACGTTTTGGAACGTCACCTTCAGGCGATGGAATGAAAGGTTGACATTGTAGGGGTTGTGCAGGGTGACTACCGGCGTGTAAATCAGATCCACATTGTAATCATAACCCGCCGCACGAGCGTCAGGCGCCAACCAACCGAGGTCGCTTACTGGGCGGACGATCAGGCTGAAGATGTTATCGACCTTGGCGATGACCGGGGCCGGATTGTAGCCTGTCGGAACGAGCTGCGTAATGGTGTTGTTGGATTTCGTGGCGTATTTCGGTGCCGTCTCCGCACTGGTAACACTGAGGAATGAGTTGTAGTATCCTGCGAGAGCGCTCCAGTTCGGATCGGACACGCCGGTGATTCCATGGGTTGATTGATATAGTCTCCTATTAGTGAACTCAGCGGGCAGCGTGTTGCTGGTGGCGCCGCCCATTTCGAACATGGAGGACAAATCCTGCTTGAGACCGCCGCCGCGCACATCGGCCATCACCCCCAGCGAGTAGGGTGTCACATCGTTGCGGAGCGGCTTGATCTTGTCTCTTGCGTTGTCGAGCAATTCGGCTTGGTTCAGGTCGATGATTTTTCCCGCGCTGCTTTTGGCATTTGTGTATGAAGCCGGGGTGCGATCGTTGGGCAGGCAGGTCAGGAGACTGCCGTCGGGTCCTTTCATGACCGACGGGTCAGGGCGGTGGCCTGCAAGCAAGGCCCGTTTTTGTGCCAGGGTCGTGTTCTGGCCGGGATCGCGGTAGAGATTGATACGAGCCTTCACGGATTCATCGGAAACATGCCAGCCATACGAGCCTTGGATTCTGCCATTCTTGGAAACCGGCACCAGACCGGCGGTCACTTTACCGGCATTGTTGGCACCGGCTCCGAGTGATCCCTTGCCGACGAGTTCGATGGATTTGGCGGTCCACCCGCTGGTGACGAACTCCCGTGAACCGGCAGCCGCCATGTCCGCACTCGAAACCAGCCATCGGCGGAAGCGGCTGGTTTTTTCGGCGGTGTAGTCCGGCGCGGCGTTCGGGTTGAAGTCCCACCATGATTCCCAAACTCCGGTGGTGTTGGGTTTGGCAACGGGAGTCGATGATGTCGCAAGGATTTCCGACGGGGCGGTGATCGCCCGGTCCGGCCCCAGCGATTTCTGCAAATCCCCAATGGCCAGCATCAGCGCCAACCGCGCGTTGGCACGGGCCTCCGCCATCGCCATTCCCTGGTTTGAGGCGCGCAGCGAGATGCTCGAAAGCGTCAACAACCCGACTGCAAGGATCGTCAGCAGGATCATCAGCGAGAGCGTGACTACCAAAGCAAAGCCTTTGGATCGGATACAATTACCTTTGGACTTCATTCCCCCGAATTGTAAGAAGTAAATTTTTCAGCGGTCATTGGCAAAAAGCAGAGAATTTCTCTTTCTGGTGTTGAAGCAGTCCGTCAGTCAGATGCTCGCGCAATACCGCGCGGATCTGCAAGGGCTCGGCAGTTTCGTGATCTTGGGCGAAGACGGCCAGAGACAATCCAAGAACAGCGAGAAGGACAATGGATGAATCATCAAATTCAGATTTCGTTGTGAGATAGCCAGCGGAACGAGGCCACGTTGAAGCGCCGACCGAAAGTCCGGTTCGCCTGGGCGGCCGCAGGATCAGCGTAGGCATTGAGAGATGGTCGATTTGCCGGGTCCACATACTCCGGCATGCGTTGGACCACGGCCTCGGCGTAGGCGCGGGCAGTGACCTTTCCACTGCTGTCCTGCGCCTCGCCATAAGTGCGGATGACAAAGGTGTCGCCACGAACCGTTGCAGCCGTTTCGAGGATGCGCAGCAGATCGCCTTGGCTTACCCAGCCGGGCGCACCCGCAGCCGGATTGCCGATCGTGGCTTCCGGCGTCTTGTAGTTATACAGCTTCGTATCGCTGACATCCGCAGCGGTGATTGGAACTTGGTTGAGGAGCGAGTCGGCTGAAGTTGCGTTTTGGCTTTCATTGATCTCAGCTTTGGCGATGGCTGCTTCCAGCGCGCCACCCAGCGTAAGCGGACCGGACGGACCTACCTGGCGGTTCACAAACTCCGACATGGAAAGGAATGGCCCCCGGGCACGCACTTCCTCGACAATCCTGGTGGCCAGGGTTTCGAGTTCGGGCTCGGTGAGTTCGCGATAACCGTTCCAGTTGTTGGACTTTTCGCTATCGATCTTGCTGGCATCCACCGCAGGGCCGGGAGTTGCGCCCCCGTTGGGCAGTGACATCGCGGTGATCGGCACGCCGGTTGCGCTCTTGGTTTCCAGGCCGGCAGTGCGTGCCCACAGGGTGGCGACTTCGCTCTTGTTCATCGAGGCCAGCACCGCCTTCCAGGCCTGCACGCTGGTTGAATTGACATTGAATGGTCCGCGGATCATCTGGTATTCGGCGGCGGTTTTGTAGGTGCCATCCTTTGGCTTGCCGGAGGCGAAAAGATCGTCCTTAGCGTTGGTCACGGTCTGGCCGCCGGGCAGATAGGGCTGGAAAGACTGCGACGCCAGCGGCACGCTGCCGTTCATGAATTGTTCGAACACGTCGTCGGGCTTCGTCCCCCCTCTGGTGGCGAAAGTTGAAAAATAGAACCGGTCGTACAGAGCGTGGTTGGCCAACACCGAATGATCCAGCAACTGGGTGCTGGTGATGGCCGGATTCGTTTCCACCACCTTGTCGGCTGACATCAGCGGATGAAGCAGGGAATTGCCCACGGGCTGGACGAAATGCGGCAGGAAGGAGGTGGTGAGGGCGTTGGAGCGCCGGAAGTCGGCGATCGTCTGCAGCGGACCGGAGGGCAGCTCGAGGTAGCTGCCGGACTTGATGCCGGAAGTGGTTCTGTTTCCAGTGAGGGACGGAACCCGGTTGGTGGCGTCCACATCCATGTAGTCCTGATAGTCACCCTTGCTCAGGAATGGCTGGAAATTGAGTTCGTAGGCCTGCGCCGACGGCTTTTCGGTGGCTAGATTCGTGGTGAAATTCGAGCGGGACGGGTTGTGAAAAAGAAAGGGCTTGCCGGCCAGTCGACCGTCTTTGAGCAAGTTGAGCTGAGGACTCTCAGCCGGACTTTTGGTGCGCTTGTTCGTTTCAAACACCCCGCCGTTGGTGGTACGGGCATAGGCGGAGAAAATGGCGAACTGACGCACGAAAGCATCCTGTTGGGCGTATGTCACGCCGCCGGGTGCTGCGCAGTCCGTCGCGGTCAGAGACCCCGTGGGCGGGTAGCGGAAAACCCGGCCGTCGAAAATGTTCTGAAGGATGGAGTCATCCGTGTAGTCGAACTGGAGCTTGGCAAAGGGGGCAAGGGTGCCGGAGCTGGTTGCCTGGAGCTTGGCGTTGACCGCGAAAGTCGGGGCCAGTTCATTCTTGCTCAAGGAAACATTGTCTTTGTATGGCTTCGGTCTTTCCGCTTTGAATTCCACGTAGAACCTATCGGTGGCTGTCGATTGCGAAATTTTCGGCGATGTCGCCGCATCACGCAGCATCATGAAGGGATGCCCGGACCACCCGCCTGGAAAAAGGCCCCCCGGTTTGCGCATGTTGGAGATCGTCACCGCATATATTTCGTATCCGAGACCCGGGGTGAAGGAGGGTTTTGCCTTGATGCCCTTGGTGACCCTGTTGTCCCAATCGAATCCCACGCCGCTGTGGCCGGCTGATGCATCCGACTGGAACGACGCGCCCGGTGGAAAGCTGGGCCCGCAAATCAGCGTTTGTCCTGGTTT
>CAMCYK010000329.1 GCA_945883695.1 Akkermansia muciniphila
GTGATCCATCGGCCGTCGCCCGAAGACGACCCCGGCGACCTTCTGCGCGGCGCGACTCAGGTGGTGGTGGTCGACGACGAGGCGACCACCGCGCGCACCGCGGCCGGCCTGGTCCATGCCCTCAAGGAATGGCGGGGCGAAGGCGGCGCCGCGTTCGATGCCTGGCTCGCCGTGATCCTGCGCTGGAAGCAGGGGGGCGACGACGATGCCGCATTCACGGGGATCGAATCGCTGGCCGAGGGCCACTTCACGTTTGATCCCGAGGGCGGGCTGCCCGACGCGCCGCCGGCGAACGACCGGATCGACAGCCGGGTCACCGCGCGGCCGGGGATCCGCCACGGCGGCAGGTCTCCGCAGACCCTGCCCGCCGGCTGGGATGCCAGCGCGCGGGAAGGCGAGAAGATCCTGGTGGTGGGGAACGGCGAGTATGGCTTCCAGCCCCTGCTGCTGGCGGAAGCGTTCGAAGCGCGGGGAGCGCTCGCGTGGATCCAGGCCACCACCCGCTCGCCGATTCTCGCCGGCGGTGCGATCCGCCACATCCGGGCCTTCGACGCCTTGTCGGGCGAGGGGCACGCGGAGTTTCTTTACAATGTGCCCGCGGACCACGATTACGACCGCGTGGTGCTGTGCCTCGAGGACCACCCGCCCGGAGCGGAGCACCCGATCCGGCAGATCCCGCGCTTGGAATTGAGAACATGACCGATTGGATTGCCACTGACCTGGATAGCACGCTGTTCGCCCGCGCCTGGCTGGCGGAGGACGCGATCGCGGCCACCTGGAGCCCGGCGGAGGACTCGTCGCGGACGCCCTCGAGCTGGATGAAAGCGAGCACGCACCGGCTGCTGTCGTCGCTGGGGAAATCCTTCGCGCTGGTCCCGGTGACCGCGCGCGACCTGGACTCCTTCAGCCGCGTCGAGGTGGAAGAGCTGAACCTCCGTGGTCCGGCGGTGGTGGCGAATGGCGCGGTGATTCTCGGCTGGGACGGCCAGCCCGACCCGCTGTGGGAAGAGCACATGATCGCCAAGCTGGCGTCGTGGGAAAGCACGCTTGACGAGTTTTGCGCCTGGTTGATCGGCAAGAGCGCGGGCCACGCCCGGCCGCGCCTGATCCCCGGGCCCGGCGGCTTGCCCGCCTATCTGGTGGCCAAGGCCGAGCCCGGTTGGTGGCATGCGGCGGAGGGCAAGCGGATCCTGGCCGAAATGGACTGGCGGGGCTGCCGCGTGGAAGTTCTCGGCTTGGAACTCCAAGTGCTACCGCCCGGCGTGGGAAAGCGCGACGCGACCCTGGAAGTCCAACGGCGCTGGTTCGAAGGCCGGCCGCCGCTGCTGTGCATGGGCGACATGCCCTTGGATCTCGAATTCATGCGCCTGGGCGGCCTGCTGGCGACGCCGATGGGATCCACCCTCGATCAATCGTGGCCGCCATGAACGAACCTTTTTCCGGAAGCTACGCGGCGGCCGAGGTGGGATTCCTGATGCGCCGGATGCAGTTGGAAACCACCGCGCTGGACGAGCGGGAACGGATGATCCAGAGCGGCGAGCGCCACTACAGCGAGATGATCGGCCCGGAAGACGCGCCGACCCGCGGCCGCATGAAATTGTTCCGCGAATGCCTGGCCTCGAATGGCGATCGGATGGCCGAGGACTTGTCGCTGCTGGCGGCCGCCATGGCGGAGTCGGCGGTGGACGGCGAGCTGACCGTGGTCTCGATCGCCCGCGCCGGTACGCCGGTCGGGGTGCTGCTGTGGCACCGCCTGCGCGAGGTCGCGCCGCACCTGCGGTTGAAGCATTATTCGATCTCGGTGATCCGCGACCGCGGCGTGGATTTCGCGGCGCTGCGCTGGATCATGAGCCGCCACGCGCCCGCCAGCCTGCGCTTCGTCGACGGCTGGACCGGCAAGGGAACCATCGCCCACGAACTCCGCGTGTCGATCGCCGGCTGGCCGGAAGCCCCGCCGGAACTCGATTCCGGATTGTGGGTGCCGCTCGATGTCTGCGGCGCGGCGAAGTATGCGGCGAGCTGCGACGACTATCTGATTCCTTCCACCCTGTTAGGCGGCACTTTGTCCGGCCTGGTCTCCCGCAGCGTGTTGCCGTCGGGTGAAGAAGACGGCGATGCGTTCCACGGCTGCGTGCCGCTCGACTCGCTCCGCCGCTACGACCTGAGCCGCTGGTTCATCGGGGTGATCCGCTCGCGGCTGGCGACGGTCGCCAGCCCGTTGGAATCGCCGCCGAATGCGAGCGGCGGCGCGGCGCGGCGCGGCGAAACCGCGCGCTGTCTCGAAACGATGCTGGCCCGCCACGGGCTATCCGACCGCAACCGGATCAAGCTCGGGATCGGCGAGACCGTCCGCGTGCTGCTCCGGCGCAAGCCGGAAACCGTCTGGATCAGCGACCGCACCAACCCCACCGATGCCGACCTGATCCGCCGTCTGGCGCAGCTGCGCAAGGTGCCGGTGACCGCCGAAACGGGCCTTTCCTTCGACGCGGTGGCCGTGATCGCATCCGCCTGAACCCCTTTCTCTCCCGCGACCGATGAACCGACTGCTTGCCGATCTGCCGATGCTGGCCCCGATGCTGTATGTGCCCGCCGACCGGCCCGATCTGGTGGCCGTGCTCGAAGGCCAGCGCGAGCTCGGGGTGTGCTCGATCGCCGTTTGCCTCGAGGACGCGGTGCGCCCCGACAACCGCAAAAAGGCGGCCCGCCAGCTGCGCCGCGCCCTGGGCCGGGTGCGCGGGATGCCGCGCCCGATTTTCATCCGGCCGGCCGATGCCGACGCGCTGGAATGGATGCTCGACCACCTGCCGATGGACCGCGTCGCGGGCTTCATCCTGCCGAAGGCGACCGTGCCGTCGATCCACCTGTGGACGGAGAAGTGCTACGGGCTGCACACCATCCTGCCGATCCTGGAAACCCGCGAGGCGCTCGATCCGGTGGGCCGGCGCGAGCTCGCCCAGGCCTGCGCCGCGCATCCGCCGGTCATCCCCGGCGCCCGCATCGGGGCCAACGACCTGTTCTCCCTGTTAGGCGGCCTGCGCCGGCCGGCGGGGCGGACGGTTTACGAAACGCCGGTCGGCCGGGTGATCGACGGCCTGCTGGAAGCTTTCTGCGCCCAAGGCGTCAAACTCTGCGCGCCGGTGTGCGATCGCATCGGCGACCTCGCCACCTTGGAGCGCGAGGTGGCGGAGGACATCCACCGCGGGTTGTTTGCCAAGACCGCGATCCATCCGAAGCAGGTCGAGGCGATCTGGCAGTCCTA
The DNA here is from genome assembly GCA_945883695.1 of Akkermansia muciniphila. Classification (GTDB taxonomy): domain Bacteria; phylum Verrucomicrobiota; class Verrucomicrobiia; order Verrucomicrobiales; family Akkermansiaceae; genus Haloferula; species Haloferula muciniphila_A. The sequence continues at coordinate 3,260 of CAMCYK010000329.1, forward strand.
TCAACCGGCGGCCGGGGAGATCGAGGAAGCCCGGCAGATCCTCGATCCCGCTGCCCCCGCGGTGTTCGGTTCCAACGGCGACATGCTGGAGCCCGCGTGCCACGGCGAGTGGGCCCGCCGCCTGCTGCATCGCGACGAGCTCCACCGGGCGGCGGGTCTTGCCTCAACCGCGGGCCTGGCCGCCGATCAGGGAGGCGACCCAGCCCGCGAAGCCGATCCGGTTGCGTGAGGCGACGATGACCTGGCCGGAGCCGCTGAAGCGGTTGACGAGGCCTTCGCCGCTGGTCATCGAATTGAGCAGGCCGCTCAGGAAGCCGCGCTGCGCGGTGGAGGCGGTGATCTCGTAGTTCAGCCCGGCGTCCCAGGCGACCACGTGGGTGTTGTCGACGATCGTGTCGCTGCCCGGTTTGACGTCCATCGCGAACAGCGCGCCGAAGCCCGCGATCGCGAGCTTGCCGCTGCCCTGGGTCTCCATGATGAACAGGCCGCCGGTGCCGCCGAACAGCGCCTGGCCGATGCCCTGGTTCTTGATCTTGATCTCGAGCGAGGTTTCCGCCGCGAGGAAGGCCCCGTCGTTCAAGCGGAACTGGCGCTTGCCGCAGTCGAGCACCATCACGTCGCCCGGCAGGTTCGGCGAGAACAGCGCGTCGCCGTCGCCGTTGGTGGCCGTCATGGTCTGCTGGAAGAACGATTCGCCGGAAGTGAGCCGGCGGGCCAGCGCCCCGAGCATGCCGCCGCGGGCCTCGCCCTTGAGTTCGAGGGTGGTGTCCATCGACACCATCGCCCCCCGTTCCGCATAGACGCTTTCGCCCTGCTTGAGACTGACGTGAAGGAAGGGATCGACGTTGCCGACAATGGAGAATTCAGCCATGGGGTGTTAGTGGTTGGGATGATGTCAGGGGATGATTTTCGGCCCTCCGCCAGATTTGCTGACGTGAAGCAGGGGTGACACATCCGGGAACGACCTTGGACCGGGTGTGTGAAGACCTTCAATCTCAAAGCCTTGTTCGAGTTCGCCGGATGTGTCGTGGAGAAGATTCTCGTCGAGACGATCGGAGTGCAAGTCTCGATGCGTCGGGATCGGCGCACCAAGCCCCATTGCCCCCATTGCCAGGTAGCCCTCAAAGAGGTCCGCGAAGGAGAGATCGCCGTCTATGATCTGCCGCTTGCCGATAGGACGGCGGTGTGGGTCAAGCTGCCGGTCGTTCAAGGCCGTTGCCCGAAGTGCTGGGAACTTTGCACACCGCGACCGCCCGAGGTTCACCCGGCCCGCAACGCCACCTGGCGATTGATGCGCACGGTGGCCGCGTGGGCGTCGGTGTGCCCTGCGAGCAACGTCGCGGCCATGTTCGAGATCGGTGAGTCCACCGTGCGCCGCTACGAGACCGACGTGCTCGAAGCCGACCTTCCCGAGCCGGATTTGGACAACCTCGAAGTCCTGCTTGTCGACGAGAAGTCGGTTCGCAAAGGCCACGGCTACGTCACCATCGTGCTCAACGGCCGAACCGGAGAGCTGCTCCACATGGCGGAGGGCAAAAAGAAGGAAAGCCTCGAAAGCTTCTTCGCGACACTCAGCGACGTACAGAAGGCCTCGATCCGGGCCGTCTGCATCGACCGCAACGGCGCGTACCGCAGCGTCCTTGCCGAGCAGCTCCCCAAGGCGGAGGTCGTCCACGACCGCTTCCACATCATCGCCAACCTCAATGCCGCCATCGACGAGGTGAGGCGCAGCGAATGGCGCTCGGCAGAGGCCGAAGGCAAGAAAGTCATCAAAGGCTCGCGCTACCTGCTGACGACGGGCCAAGAGAATCTCGACGACGCCGGCATCGAGCGATTGCGCGAGCTCACCCGCCT
>CAMCYK010000330.1 GCA_945883695.1 Akkermansia muciniphila
CTTGTCCTGCTTGTCGATGACCTTGCCGGTCAGCGTGTTCACCGTGCTGATGCGGTCGATCTCGTCGCCGAAGAACTCCACCCGCACCGCCGTTTCATCGAGATAGGCGGGATGCACTTCCACGACGTCGCCGCGGACCCGGAACTTGCCGCGGCCGAAGGCGATGTCGTTGCGCTCGAACAGGATCGCCACCAGCGCCTGCAGGAAATCGTCGCGCCGGATCTGCTGGCCGACCCAGGTCGGGACCATCATGCCCTCGTAGTCGTCGGGCGAGCCCAGGCCGTAGATGCAGGACACCGAGGCGATCACCACCGTGTCCTCGCGGGTCAGCAGCGAGCCCATCGTCGAGAGGCGCAGGCGCTCGATCTCGTCGTTGATGGACGAATCCTTCTCGATGTAGGTGTCGGTCCGCGGGATGTAGGCTTCCGGCTGGTAGTAGTCGAAGTAGCTGACGAAGTATTCGACCGCGTTGTGCGGGAAGAAATTCCTGAACTCCGAGTAGAGCTGGGCGGCGAGCGTCTTGTTGTGGCTCATGATCAGCGTCGGCCGGCCGATCTGCTCGATGATGTTGGCCATCGTGAAGGTCTTCCCCGAGCCGGTCACCCCGAGCAAGGTCTGGTGCATGTTCCCGGCGCGGATCGACTTCACCAGTTTGGCGATCGCCTGGGCCTGGTCGCCCGCGGGGGAATAGTCGCTGGTCAATTGGAAAGACATCCGGCCGAGGTGTAAGCGCGGACTCCCGCGCTGGCAAGGAGGGCGCGGCAGCGACGTGGCGCGACTTGGCAAGCCGCGCGCTTCTGGCGGCCGGCCTCAGCGGGAGGCTTCGTAGCCCTTCGCGCCTTACGTGAAAGGATTCACCACTTTCACACCCGCAAAATCCTGTCCGTCCTGCATGTCCTCCGACATCACTTTCTTGCAGCCCGCCGCCCGCGCCGCCTCAAGGATCGCGCTGTCCCAGTAGGAAAGCCCCCAGCGCTTTTTCGCCGCGAGGGCGGCGAAGACCAGCTCGACCGTCACCGCTTGCTGGAACGATGGAATCCAAGGAGCCCGGCGGTTCAAACGCCGCCTCCCGGTTGCCAGGGATTTCTCAAATCGGTGTTTGGCATTTCCAGCGCCTTGGCTTGGAGTCGCGCCAGCCAATTTTCTTCACTGTGAAAGCCCACGAACTCTACACCGCCGCCGATCCCGCCCTCGTCACCCAGATGCTCGACTGGTTCCGCGACAACGACCGCAACGTCTACAAGTCCGCCGTCGCCACCCTGGCCCAGAGCCGGAAGCTGCGGCTGGTCTTCATCCAGAAGAAGCCGCTGGCCGAGCAATACGCCTGGATCCTCAAGACCCTCCGCGTCCGCCAGTCGGACACCATCGGCGAGCACCTGCTGCAAGCCTGGTTCATGGCCGGCAACCAGCCGATGCTGGCGAAGTTCTGCGACACGATGGGCATCGCGCACGACGGCAAGGGCTCGGTCACCGGCGATCTGCCGGAGGAAATCGACGCCGCCAAGCTCGACCAAGCGGTCGACGTCCTGGTCGCCGACCACGATCCGAAGCTGGTGGCGCTTTATCTCCACGTCTTCAATCTGCAGACCCCCGGCGGCTGGGACGCGCTGACCGCCAAGCTCGCCGCCGACTCCCGCCTGGCACTGGCCTGAGCCCGGCCCGCGCGATCATGCGGCAGCCCGTAATCCCGCCGCCGCAGGCGGTAGGGTCGGACGCCCTCGGCCGACCGGAACGGTCCACGGCGGCCCGTTTCAACCCCCGCGGCGGGAACCGACCCGCCCGTGGCTTCGCGGACAGCCGGGGGAGGATCGCTCCTACTCGCCACCGCGCAGCAGCTCGTCGCCCGGCGACGACGCCGCGAGCCGCCCGCGGGTGGCCAGATACTGCTCGCGGAATTTCGCGCTGCTGGCTTCGAGATGTTTCACCCGCTCATCCCATGTCTCCAAGCTGCCGGGGACCGATCGGCCGCGGTCCACGATGCCCCACTTCCGACTTGTATGACAGCCTCAAACCCGCCACAAGCCCCCCCGCCTGCCATGCCCACCCGCGTTCTTCTCACCACCTGTAGTTTCCAGGACACTCCCGGACCTCACCACGCCCAGTTGGAAGGCCAAGGTTTCGAGGTCGTCCGCGAACGCGGCCCGCTGTCCGAGGCCCGGATGCTGGAACTCGCCGGCGAATTCGACGCCTTCCTCTGCGGCGACGACGCGATCACCCGGGCGGTGATCGAGAAGAGCCTGCCGCGGCTCAAGGTCATCTCGAAATACGGGATCGGCCTCGACAAGATCGATGTCGCCACCACCAAGGAGCACGGGATTCCCGTCCTCTTCACCCCCGGCGTCAACCACACCACCGTCGCCGAGCACACCTTCTGCCTGCTGCTCGCGATGCAGAAAAACCTGGTCGAAACGGTCAACGCGACCCGCCAGGGCAAGTGGCTGCGGATCACCGGCCACGAGCTGTGGCGCAAGCGCATCGGCCTGATCGGGATGGGCCGGATCGGCCAGGAAATGGCCCGCCGCGCCCACGGCTTCGACATGGAAATCCACGGCTTCGGCAACTTCTGGCCGGAAGACATCGCGACGCAGTACGGAGTGATCCGCCACGATACCGTCGAGTCGCTGTTCGCCGCGGTCGACATCGTCAGCCCGCACACCAAGCTCAACGCCACCACTCATCACCTGATCAACCGCGAGCGCCTCGCCCTGATGCCCGAGGGCTCCTACGTCGTGAACACCGGCCGCGGCGAACTCGCCGATTCCGCCGCCATCCTCGAGGCCCTCGATTCCGGCCGCCTCGCCGGCTACGGGACCGACGTGATGGAAGAGGAACCCCCGCCGGCCGACCATCCGCTGCTGCTCCACCCGAAGGTCATCGTCACCGCCCACATCGGCTCCCGCACCTTCGAAAGCGTCCCCCGCCAGGCCAGGAAGTCCCTCGACAATCTCTTGAATTTCCTCAACGGCTCCGGTCCCATCGCCTGCGCCAACGGCGTCATCCCCTCCGACGAATAATTCACTCCCCGGTTTTTTCACTTCTTCCACTGCTCACTGCTCACTCGCCACTTCCCTCTCCCACCATGTCCTTAACCCTCCGCACCGCCGCCTCCTGCCAGTTCGATATCATCTCGCTGGGTGAAATCATGCTCCGCCTCGATCCCGGCGACGGCCGGGTCCGCACCACGCGGCAGTTCACCGCCTGGGAAGGCGGCGGCGAATACAACGTCGCCCGCGGCCTCCGCCGCTGCTTCGGCAAGCGCGCCGCGGTGGTCACCGCCTTCGCCGAGAACGACGTCGGCCGGCTGATCGAGGACTTCATCCTGCAAGGCGGCGTCGACACCCGCTTCGTCCAGTGGAAGCCCTTCGACGGCATCGGCCGCAACATCCGCAACGGCCTGAATTTCACCGAGCGCGGCTTCGGCATCCGCGGCGCCAAGGGCACCCCCGACCGCGGCCTCACCGCCGCCAGCCAGATGAAGCCGGGCGATGTCGATTGGGACGATGTCTTCGGCAAGCACGGCACGCGCTGGTTCCACACCGGCGGGATCTTCGCCGCGCTGTCGGAAAGCACCGCCGAGCTCACCATCGAAGCCTGCAAGAAGGCCAAGGAATACGGGACCATCGTCGCCTACGACCTCAACTACCGCCCGTCGCTCTGGAAGTCGATCGGCGGCCAGGCCAAGGCCCAGGAAGTCAACCGCGAGATCGCGAAGTACGTCGACGTGATGATCGGCAACGAAGAGGACTTCACCGCCTCCCTCGGCTTCGAGGTGGAGGGCGTGAGCGAACACATCACCGGACTGGAGATCGACAGCTTCAAGAACATGATCGAGCGCGCGGTGAAGGACTTCCCGAATTTCCAGGTCGTCGCCACCACCCTGCGCGACGTCCACAGCGCGACCATCAACGACTGGGGCGCGATCTGCTGGCACGCCGGCGAATTCCACGAGGCGACCCACCGGCCGAAGCTCGAGATCTACGACCGCGTCGGCGGCGGCGATTCCTTCGCCTCCGGCCTCGCCTACGGCTTCATGGAGTTCAACGACGCGAAGATGGCGGTCGAATACGGTGCCGCCCACGGCGCGCTGGCGATGACCACCCCCGGCGACACGACCATGGCCACGGTCGATGAAGTGAAAAAGCTCGTCGGCGGTGGGTCCGCGCGGGTGGACCGGTGAGCGAGCACCCCTTCGAGAGGAGCATCGCCTTCGAGAGGAGCATCGCCTTCGAGAGGAGTGTCGCCTTGCAGGCGACACTCCAATCATTCGCGACACTCCTTGCACCTCCGCGTTTCATCCTTGACAGGAAGCGTTCATCCGAACATTCCCATCATCACCATGGACCCCTCCCTCCACTTCTACGATCCCTCCCGAATCACCCGCAGCTCCACCAGCCGACTCCCCCACCTCGACCAACCCGAAGCCGTCTATTTTCTGACCTTCCGGCTCGCCGACTCGGTCCCCGAGGATGCCCTCCGCGCTTACGTGACCGAGCGCGACCAATGGCTCGCCATGAATCCACCGCGGCCCTGGCCACCGGAACTTGAGCGGGAATTCCACCGCAAGTTCACCCGACGCTTCGAGCACTGGCTCGACCGGGGCTACGGCTCTTGCCTGCTCGGCGATCCCGCCGACGCGCGGATCGTCGCGGACACCCTGATCCACTTCGAAGGCGAGCGGAGCCGGCTGCACGCCTGGGTCGTCATGCCGAATCATGTCCATGCCCTGGTCAGCCTGATCGGCGAGGAGAAGCTCGCGAGCTTGCTGAAATCGTGGAAAGGCTACACGTCCCGCCAGATCAACCTGCGCCGGGGGACATCCGGCACCTTGTGGCAGAAAAGCTACTTTGACCGCATCGTCCGCGACGAAGATCACTTCGCGAAATGCGCCCGCTACATCCGCAACAACCCCGCGCAAGCGAAGCTCGACCCGGGCCGGTATCTCAGCGGCGAAAGCAACTTCGTCCGGCGGATCTTATGATAGGAGTGCGAACGGAGTGCTCCTCCGATTGGAGTGTCGCCTTGCAGGCGACATAACGAGGGCCGGGCCCCTTCCAGGGGCCCGG
>CAMCYK010000331.1 GCA_945883695.1 Akkermansia muciniphila
GTGTTGTTCGCCTTGAAGAACTCAGCTCCCGCCAAAGGTTGAAGCAGCGCGAGGCAGAGCGCCCCGGCAAAAAACGGTTGTGGTTTCATCGGAGTCTGCGGATTGGGTTTGGGAACATCTCGAAGTCATGTGGACAGTGACATCAATCAGGACATTTTCCGGGTCGTGCAGGAGCATTCAGGGGCTCGTGACAAGCAGCCGCCCGAACAGCTTGCCGTTCAGCGCGTGGGTCGTCCGCGGGACGAAGACCTCCACCCGGTCGGCCGGCACCGGCGTGGTGAAGAACCCGGGCGTCACCACTTGCACGACTCCCGCCGCGCCGACAGCGGTCGTCCACGGCCCTGACAGGGTCGCGTTGAATTGCATCCCGGGATTCAGATAGGCCGAGTCCGCGGTCCGCCGGTAGGTGAAGCGAAGATACTGGCCCGGCGGCACCGTGCCGCCCGGGTTGCTCACCAGCGCGACCGTCGGCAGCAGCGCGGAATCGGCAACGGTGGCCGGATTGCCGCCGAGCACGAACTCGACGAGGTTGGCGATCCCGTCGAAGTCCGGATCCGCGTCGCCCAGCGCCGCGGGGCCGCTCAAGCCGAAGCCCGCGATCCACGCTGCGAAGCTCTGGCCGGCTGACGCGACGAGGCGGACTTCGTTGGGCGTCGAGTAATCGACCGTATAACCCGGGCTCACGCTGGCGAAAGTGCCGGTGCGGATGCCCGTGAAGGTCGCGATGATGAGGGGTCCGGCGGCGGGCGGGTTGAGGGTGGAAACCGCCAGCGTGGCACCGGCCAAGGTCAGGTTGCCGGCGACCACCACCCGGTCGGCGTTGGCTCCATCGAGCTGGCATTGATAGGTCCCGGCGAGCGTCAGCGCGCCTGTTGCCAGGGTGCCGGCGCCGTTGATCCCCGGCGCGAGGGTCGCGCCGCTGTTGACCGTGACCGCACCGCCGATGCTGCCGCTGCCACCGAGGGTGCCGCCGGTGTTGGCGGTCACCGTGCCGGAGCCGGTGCCGGAACCGGTCGGGTTGCTGACCAGAAGAGTGCCCCCGTTGACGGTCGTGTTGCCGCTCGTGCCGCTCGCGCCGGAAAGCACCTGCGTGCCGCTGCCGGTTTTCACCAGGGATACGTTGTTGATGATCGCTCCGGAGAAGGAACCGCCGCGGTCCAGCGAGCCCACCGTGATGGTCGCGGCTCCACCGCCAAAAGGCACGCTCACCGTTCCGTTGCCATCGAGGGCGCCGAAGGAAAGGGTCGTCGCGGACCCGGTGTTGAAGCCGAGGATGCCATTCACGGTGACATCGGAAGTCGCCGGGATGATCCCGTTGCCGTTGACCTGCAGCAGGCATCCGCTGGTGATGGTCACGTCGCCGAGGAAGTCATTGGTCACGTTGTCGACGTTGATCCGGGTCCCCTCGAAGATCAGGTTGCCGGTGCCGGTGATCTTGCCTTCGATCCCCAGCCGGTCGCCGCCTTCGTGGCGGAGGACCAGGTCGTTGTTCAAGGTGATGGTGCCACGGTAGAGGGCGGCATAATTGCCCGCGTTCCGACGCCCGAGCACGAGCCGGCCGGTGGGTCCGGCCGCGACGAGGATATGGTTGGTGCAAAACGCGTCGGTCGGCGGCCACGGATCGCTGCCGCGCTGCATCACCCGCACCTCCGCGGATCCCGTTCCGGCGTCGCCTAGCACCACGGTCGCCGGGCCGAGCGAGTTCTGCTTGTCGATGAGGATGTCCCCCTCACGGGCAACCACCCCGCCGGCGAGCGAGGCATTCGCCAAGCTGGTCACCAGGGTGCCCGGTCCCGACTTGATGAATCCGTCCGTGCCTGCGAGCCGGGCCGTGATGGTTGCGGTCGCGGAAGCCACCTGGAGGGTTGGCTTCGCTGCCCCGTCTTGAAGGGTCAGAACTGCCCCGCCGGACGAAGCCAGGGTCCAATCGTTCGCTCCGGCGACACTTCCGAATTTCAAGTGGCCGATCGACCGCGGGCTGTCGAGGGTCACCGTCGGATTGAGCGTCAGGTCCACCAGGCTGAAGTCCGCCGTGATCCCGGTGCCCTCGGGGATCAGATCGTCGAGCCACCGCGAAGCGTCCGACCACAGCCCCGAGCCGTCGGCGGTCCAGACCCCCGTGTCCACGATGTTGTAGATTCCCGTCGCCACCTGGCTTGGGGGTATGCCGGTCATGCTGGCGTAGGCACGGATCGTGAAGTTCACGCTCTTGTCGGGGACGATGATGCCACCTGCGGGGCTTGCCGTGATCACCTTGGTCGACGACGTCAGCGGATCGCTGCCATCGGTCGTGTAGTGGATGGTCGATCCGGGTGGACCGGTGGTGGTCACGACTTGTGGGCCCAGGTAGCGCCGGGCCGCCGGGCTGAAAGTTGGCCGCGGCAGGGCGTTGGTCACTTCGATGCTGCCGTCGACCGAAAGGCCCGCGGTCTCCCAGAACAAGCCGGCGGGCAAGACCGGTAGATTCAACGAGGCGAACCCTCCGCCATAGGCGAGCGCCTCGAACAAGGTGAACTTGTCCCCCGCCGCCAGCGCGCTGCCGCTTGCGAGCACTGTCAAGGTGCCCCCTTGGTTGATCCGCTCCAGTCCCTTGATCCGGTCCGAACTTAAGACTGCCCCGGACTTCAAAACCTGCATCACCAGCCCGCCCGAGACCGTCAGCGATCCCGTGATGGTGAGGCTGCCGATCACCGAGCCTCCGGGTGCCACGGTGGACCCGGCACTGGTTCTCAGATCCGCCTGCACGGTGCCGCTGCCCAAGAGCGTCTGCCCGTCGGCTAGCGTCATGCCAGCGAGGGCATCCAGGGTGCCCAGTTCGCCGACCTCGATGACCTCCGAGGCCGCGATCGAACCGTTGGTGCCCAGTTCCAGCGTGCCGGACTCGATCACGGTCGGTCCGGTATAGCTGTTCACTCCGCCCAGCGTCAGATAGCCTCCGCCGAAGCCGTCCCGCACCCGCAGCCCGCCGTCCGCCGCCATCCCCAGCGCGGGATCCCGCGACAGCCCCTGCGGCAGCGTCACCTGCCAGCCGTCGAGTTCAATCGTCGCTCCCCCGCTGGAAACCTGGGTGGCCGACAGCCCGGAGATGAAGCTCCCGCTGTCGTTCACCGGCTTCAAAGCCCCGCCGTTGAAACGCAGCGTCCCGGCGCCGCCGGTGCCCGTCACCGAGCGCGTCTTGAGCGAGCCGCCCGCCAGTTCGATCACCCCGCCGGTGAACTCCACGCCGCCGCTCGTCAGGCCGCATTCCACGGTGCCCCCGGCCACCTTCAGCAGGCCGCCGCCGACCGCCAACCTGCCGTTCAGCGCCACCGCGGCGCTGCCCGCCAGTTCGAGCGTGCCGGTGCCGCCCTTGGTCAGGCTGGCGCTGCCGGTCACCGCCCCCCCCAGCTTCAGCAAGCCCGCGTTGACCGTCAGCGTCCGGTCCCCGGTCACCGTCACCACGCTCGTCCCCAAGCTCAGCTCGTTGCTGCCGGCAAAGGCGAAGTTGCCGGTCCAGGTCATCGGCGCGGTCCCGGTCAGCGTCACCGCGGCGCCGCTGCTGTTGTCCAGCGTGCCGCCCTCGATCGCCACCGCGGACGAGCCGAACGCGTCGCCGTGGTTCACGTTGAGCGTGCCGGCCAGCAGGCGGGTGGTCCCGCTCAAGCCGGGGTTGCCGGCGGGCAAGGTCAGCGCCCCCGCTCCCGACTTCTCCAGCACCCCGCTGCCGGCGATCGGCCCGGCCAGCACCAGGGTGCCGCTCGCCGGTGCCGCCAGCAATTTCCCTCCGTCGATCGTCAAGCCGCCCGCAAAGCTCACCGCTCCGTTCAGGCTCAAGGTCCCGTCACCCGCCTTGGTCAGCGTCGATCCCGCGCTGCCGTCCAGCAAGGTCGCCGTGAGGGTCCGCCCGGCCGCCACCGTCCAGGTCTGGCTCGCTCCGAGTTGGGTGTTGCAGTCCAACAGGAAGTTCTGGGTCGCCAAACTCATGTCGATCCCGCCGGAACCGAGAGTCAGGATCGCCCCGGCCGAGGCCCGGATCCGCGGGGTATTGAGGGGGCCGGCGATCCGGATTCCCTGCCAGCTCGCGCTCGATCCCAAGACCGAGGCGAGCGAAGGATTCCGGTCGAACGGAGTGTCCCACACCGCCATGTCCGACCCGCCCGGCAGCGCCGCGTTGATCCACGACCCCGGCAGGTTGAGGGCGGTCGTGTTGTTCGCCTTGAAGAACTCAGCTCCCGCCAAAGGTTGAAGCAGCGCGAGGCAGAGCGCCCCGGCAAAAAACGGTTGTGGTTTCATCGGAGTCTGCGGATTGGGTTTGGGAACATCTCGAAGTCATGTGGACAGTTACATCACAGCCGCCGTCGGAAGCACCAGCCCGGACGATAGGATTCCGATGGGTAAGAAACTGCGCTTCATGATAGGTGCCCGGCAGCCTGCTCGGGAGCCGGGTGGCATGGGATTGGAAGACCGGAGAGTCCCGGTGATCGGGAAACCAGTCGGAATATTGAGGACCGCGTGGTCCGGAAAAGCACAAGGGGGCGCGGGAAACTTCCCACGCCCCCCGGTATTAAAGGGCCCGCCCCTTATCGAAGCGGGGCCCCGATCATCATTCTTAGGATTCTCCGGGAGATCACGGAACCGTCACGTTGAGCCGGCCGAAGATCCTCGGTTCGGTTCCGCGCGGGACATAGACCCGGACGCGGTCGGTGTTGGTCGTCGCCGGCGGCGTGAAGGCGCCAAAGTTGTCATCCGTGAGGATCACCACCCCGCCCACCTGGTCGACCGCAGCGGTCCACGGAGCGATCAGGCTGCTGCTTGTCTCACCGATCGAAGTCACCCCCGCGGCGAGCGAGAAGTCGGTGCGGCGGTAAGTGAACAACAGGTAGTCGCCCGCCGGCACCGTTCCGCCGGGATTGCTCACCAGCTCGATCGTCGGCAGCAGGGCGCTGTCCATGCCGCTGGCGGGATTGCCGCCAACCACCATCTCCACGCCGTTGGCGAGGCCGTCGCCGTCGGGATCGGCATTGGAGCCGATGAT
>CAMCYK010000332.1 GCA_945883695.1 Akkermansia muciniphila
GGGCTGCGCCCTTCCGGCGGGGTGCGGACCGGGGCCGGCGTAACGACGCAGTCGTTCCGCTACGTTGGCACCGTAGCGGAAGGGCTGCGCCCTTCCGGCGGGGCGGGGCCGGACGGTGGGCGCCATGCCGCCGTGAGGGTGCGGACCGCGGCCGGCGGAACGACGCAGTCGTTCCGCCACCTTGGAACGCGGTCGTTCCGAGACCTTTCGGCGGACCTCGACCGGCGTCGCGCCATCCTGGCCCGACCGCGGCTTAGCGCTCGGGCGCGCTCCGCCCGGACGCTTTGGATTGCTCCAGCAGCGCCTTGAGTTTCGTCACGATCTCGGGGTGCCGGTGGTAGAGGTTCCTGGTTTCGCCGGGGTCGCTGGCGAGGTTGTAAAGCTGCCCGGGCGCGTCCGGGGCGTCTTCGGGCAGGATGAAAGGCGCGAGCGCGGACTCCGGCGTGTAGCGGTTGCCGCCGGAACCCGGATGATCGAGGTACTTCCAATCGCCCTGGCGGATCGCCAGTTGGAAGGTCCAGGTCTGGTGCAGGGTGTAGCCGCGGACCGCCTTGCCATCGTCCTTGCCGAGCAGCACCGGCAGCAGGTCGATGCTGTCCTCCGCGGCGTTGTTCGGCAGCTTCGCGCCGGTGATGGCGGCACAGGTGGCCATCAGGTCGGTCAGGCAGGCGGTCTGGTCGCTGCGTTTCGCGGGGGCGATCTTCGCCGGCCAGCGGGTGATGAACGGCACCCGGTGGCCGCCTTCCCACTGGTCGCGCGTCACGCCGCGCCACGGCCGGGCACCGTCGTGGCGGTGGTCCTTGCGCATGGCGACGACGGTCGGGACCTCGGGGCCGTTGTCGCTGCTCAGCATGACGAGGGTGTTCTCCGCGAGCCCGAGCTCGTCGAGCTTCCCGAGCAGCGCGCCGACGATGTGGTCGAACTGAGCGATGAAGTCGCCGTGCGGTCCCGCCTGGGTCTTCCCCTGGAAGGCCTTGCCGGGCAGCGAAGGGAGATGCACCGCCTGGGCGGAGTGGAAGAGGAAAAAGGGCTTGGCCGGCGACTTGGCGGCGTGCTCGTCGAGGAATTGCAGGCTCTTGTTGAGGAAGATCATGTCGACTTCCTCCATCTCGAAGTCCGGCGCGATCCTGCCCGGCCGGCAATCCTGGGTGTAGGGGTTCTTCGGGATGTCCGTCTTGTCGAGGGGGCCGGTGGGCGGCACCGGGACGCGGTCGCCGTCGATGAAGGCGTAAAGCCAGTCGGTGGTCGGGCAGCAGGCGGTGCCGAAGAAGCGGTCGAAGCCGCGGTGGATTGGCGCGTCGGGGATCGGCCGGGTGAAGTCGATGCGCTCGATCGCCTCCGGCCTGTTGTCATTGATCGGCTTGCCGGACGAATCGAGGAAAGTCAGCCCGACGTGCCACTTGCCGAACAGGGCGGTGGTGTAGCCTTGCTGGCGCAGCATTTGGGGCAGGGTCAGACGTTCTTTTTCAATCATCCCGGGACCGCCCGCGCCGGTGAAAACGCTGCGGTTGCCGGTGCGGAAGGCCATCCGGCCGGTGAGGATGCTGTAGCGGGTGGGCGTGCAGACGGTTGACGGGCTGTGGGCGTCGGTGAACCGCATGCCTTGCGCGGCGAGGCGGTCGATGTGGGGCGTCGGGACTTTCGATTCCGGGTTGTAGCAGCCGAGATCGCCGTAGCCGAGGTCGTCGGCGAGGATGAACAGGATGTTCGGCGGGCGGGCTGCCGCGGGCTCCGCCGGGGACATGCCGGTTCCGCCCAGAAGGATCAGCAGGGGCAACCAGGACCCGCGGGAGCGGCGGCAATGTGAATGGGTCATCGGCGGGAGGGTGCCCGCGGATCCGGGACGTGGCGAGCCCTCTTCCATGCATTGGGCTGAAACCGGCACGACTCGCGGACTTGCGCGCCGGTAGGCCGGGTACAACATCGCCCCCGATGAAGCCGCAACCCGGGGACCTCGCCCCGAAATTCACCGCCCCGGTCGCCGGGGAAGGATACGCCGAAGATGCTACGCTCACGCTCGCCGATCTGCGCGGCGGGACGGTGGTGCTGGTTTTCTACCCGAAGGACGACACCCCCGGTTGCACCAAGCAGGCCTGCGCGCTGCGGGATTCCTGGGACGGGGTGAAAGCGAAGGCCCGGGTGTTCGGGGTGAGCATCGATCCCGTGAAGAGCCACCGCCGTTTCATTGCCAAACACGGGCTGCCCTACCCGCTGATCGCCGACGAGGATCACCAGATCGTCGAGGCCTACGGGGTGTGGGTGGAGAAGTCGATGTACGGGAAGAAATACATGGGCACCGAGCGCAGCAGCTTCGTCATCGGTGCCGACGGCAAGATTACGGCGGTATTGGAGAAGGTCTCGCCGGACGAGCATCTGAAGCTGCTGCTGGAGGCGCTGGGGTAAGCGCCGGGAGGGCGGCTCTCCCTGCGGCGCTTCCGGAGGCTTGCGGTGGATCGATCGGCTTTCCAGCATCCGGCATGGAGATTGCCCGCTGCCCTTGGCTCCCCGCCGACCGTCCGCTTTACGTCGAATACCACGACACCGAGTGGGGCGTGCCGTCGCGGGACCCGCGCTACCTCTTTGAAATGATCTGCCTCGAAGGCGCGCAGGCCGGGCTGTCGTGGTGGACGGTCCTGCAGAAGCGCGAGCGCTACCGGGACGTCTTCCACGGCTTCGATCCGGTGAGGGTGGCGAAGATGACGGATACCGCGCTGGAGAAGCGGGTGCTGGATCCCGGGATCATCCGGCACCGCGGGAAAATCTTCTCCGTGCGCGAGAACGCCAAGGCCTGGCTGCGGATCGAGGACCCGGTGGCCTGGCTGTGGAGCTTCGCCGGCGGCAAGCCGCGGGTGAACCGCTTCAAGACGATGGCCGACTATCCGTCGAAGACCCCCGAGTCCGACGCGATGAGCAAGGCACTGCGCGAGGCGGGCTTCAATTTCGTCGGATCAACGACCCTGTATGCCTTCATGCAGGCGGTCGGGATGGTGAACGACCACTCGGTGGATTGTTTCCGGAAGTAGCGGGCCACGGGGGACCGCTCCGGTTGGTCGAGGGCGTCCGACCCTGCCGCTTGCGGCCGTTAGAACGGCCACAGCGTGCTCCACACGCTGGCCTTCGCGCAGCGGATGACTTCCTCCTCGTCGTCCGCCCGTTTCAAGGCGCGCGTCGTCTTCAAAACCTCGGCGCCCCGTGCCACGGCGCGCCATTCGATGGCCATTCCGGTGAAGCGCTTGAAGGTCCACATGGCCACGACCGCGAGCGCCACCGCCATCGCGGCCCAGACGTTGGAGACCCGGTAGGAAAGCATGGCGAAGACCGCGATCACGCCGGCCAGCGCGGGCAGGACGCGGGTCACGTAGCCGCCGGTCACGCGGGACTTGGCGAGCTTGTCGCCGTCGCGCTCCATCAGGGCCAGCCCGCATTCGCGCAGCGCGTTGCCGAGCGCCGCGGCGTGGGTTTCGGTCCCTTTCCGGCCGGGCGGCAGGCCCAGCCGCTCGCGCAATTGCCGCACGCTCATCCCGCAGTCGTGGCGCAAGCCCTGGCGGGACGCGCGGGTCCAGAACCAATGCCGCGCCAGCCAGGCACCGACCAGCGGGAGCAGCGAGAGAATGATGACGAGCTTCCAGACCACGCCGCAGATCAACGTTTCCCGCCGCCCGCGGCAAGCCATGCCTTCGGGTCGTCGGGCCAGGGTTGCTTCGGGTAGCGGCCGGCCAGGTCCTTCTTCATCGCCGCGTAGCCGCCGGCCCAGAAGCTGGCGAGGTCCTTGGTCATCTGCCACGGCCGCATGTTCGGCGCGAGGATGTGGACCAGCAGCGGGACCCGGCCGCCGGCGATGGTCGGCGTTTGCCAGACGCCGAACAGGTCGCGCACCCGCAGGCCGATCCACGGGTCCTTGCCGGCCTCGTAGGTGACCTTGGCGCTCTGGCCGTTGGCCAGGGTGACGCGTTCCGGCGCGTGGCGGTCGAGATCCGCGCGCTGGGCATGGCTCAGCCACTCGCGCAGGACGTTCCAGACCTGCCGCTCCTTGATGTCCTTGTAGGCGACCGCGCCATGGCAGATCTGCGCGACGGCCGCCACGCGGTCGTCCTCCGACCAACCGGGCAGCCCGAGGTCCGGCATCCATGTCCCAAGCGAGGAAAGCCGCGCGCACCATTGGTCGACCGAAGCGTCCCAGCACTTCAGCACCAGCTCGCCCGACAGCACGCGGGCGGCGAGAATCTCCGCGGCGGCGTCGAGGGTGAGGTTGTGGTCGCTTTCCTTGGACTCCAGCACCAGGTCGCGGAAACGGGTCTCCTTGCGCGAGACGACCCTTCTACGAGGTTCATCGTAGGCCGCGCCGTCCGTTAGAGTGAAGTCGTCCGGAAACAGCTCCTTCAGCCACGCCGGATCGATCGCGGTGGCACGGCGGAGCTGGACGATGACCTCGCGCCCTTCGACCTCGGTCATCTCCGCGGCGACAAAAGCGGCGGCCTGCTTCGCGCAGCTCTCGTCATCGAGCTTGCCCTTGCGCTTGCCGACCACCCGGCAGGCCAGCGTGGCCTCGCCGAAACGCACGCCGAGCCGGTCGCTGAAGGACGCCAGCATCGCCCGCCCGACGGCTTCGCGGCGCTTGGCGAAATCGACGCCTTCCCACGGCCAGCCGCGCTGGAGGGCGAGCTTCTGCAGGCGGTCGAAGCCCTGCGCGATCTCCCGCGCGCCGCGGCCGTGGATGCCGAGCGGGGCGCAGCGGCGGGCGTCGAAGTCCATGCCGGCGGCCGAGTCGAAGGCGCGCCACTCGGCTTCGAAGTCGCTGGCATCGCCGGCGAACACGAAGTCCTTGCGGCCGATCCCGCCGCGCTTGGAGACGAAGATTCCTTCGCCCTGCACCGCCGCGGCGATGAAGGCCATCTCGGCGACGCAGCCCTGCTCGACGCCGGCCAGCATCAGCCGGGCGTAGCGCGGTTCCAATGGCA
>CAMCYK010000333.1 GCA_945883695.1 Akkermansia muciniphila
ATTTCGAACTTCCGGTCGCGCAGCCGCGGATCGTGTTCAAAGCCGGCTTCGAGTTCCGGATTCGCAAGGCGGCCGGATTGGTTCATGCGACCGAGCGCCTCGCGGATGCGCAGGCGGGCGGCGGCAAGATCGGGATTCTGGGCACGGACGCGGTCGCCGACACTGTCGAGCGAGACGACAAGCCCGGGTTCCGCATGGAGTGTTGACAGGGAAAAGGCGAATGCCAGGACGGCAAAGCGACGAATAGGGTACATGAATTGAGAGGATGGATCCCCTCCGGACACGGCGGAGGTACAGATCATGGATGGATTTGGGACAAGGAATCCGAGGGCTAAAGTGCCACACGGAACTACATCGGGCCGTCAGGACACGATGGAGCGCGATAAAGTCGCGCTCAGATCAAAGGGGGCTTGTCCAACTCGAAGGACGGACCATCCGGCGCGAGAAAACACGCGTCCTGGAATCCGAGCAGATGGCCGTCCGGCATAGGAAGCCTCAGTGCCGTTGCCGAGTCGAGGGCCATGGGTCCCATGTGAGAGCACACCTCGTGGTGATGATGAGGTCCGGAAGGGCACTCGTCATTCTGGTCGTGGGTGTCGCCACAAGGTTCTTCGCCGTGACAATGATCAGCGGGGTGGCTCTCCGTGGCGCAAGTCCGGCGGTGATCCAGTTCAGAAGAAAAGGCACGCAACCCGACCGCGGCGAAAACGCCGATAATCAGGAGCCATGACAAGATGCTTTTCAAAGTCGAACAGGCTCCTAGGTCTCGTCACCGTCTAGCGCAAGCGAAAACTCGCCGAATTTGAACATATCCATGTTTCGTCGCATTAAGCCTTATCCATGTCACTCGCAAGGGAATAAACCCTTGACGGATACGTCTCAGGTTTGTGAGGCATTTGTCCATGCGACGAACGGTGGCAATATTATTGCTGGCCTGCTTCGGGATCCTGGTCCCGTTGTCGGCCTCGCCGGTTCGCGTTTGCTTCCTTGACGCGGATGCTGCCGCCGGGTCGCTGATGATCGGACAGAATGCCGGGAAGGATTGCTGTGACGGATGTACCCGCGAGTCCGAGACTCCCGACCCCTGTTGCCTGGATGTGGAGGAGCTGCCGGATTCGACGCCTCCGCAAAGCTCGTTCGAGTTGCCCCCGGTGGTGCTGACCGATTTGACCGAGTTGCCGGGATCGCTAGCTCTCCGTGAGGAGATCCCGTCCGAGGTGTTTTCCCCTTCGGAGCCGATCCGCGGCCCGACATCGCCCTCCGCCTTCCGAGCGGTATTGGGTATTTGGAGACTGTAGGAGCGGCGCGTTACGCCGCCGCCGGGCCACGCCTTTTGAGGGTGGTCCTTTTGCATGCCCGTGACCGGGCGCAATGTCTCCGAATGTCCCAATGATGTGAAACCACCACCTTCTCTCGATACCCTATCGCGTCTCCAAGACGCCCCCAAAGCTGTCCGCCGCATCCCGGCCTGGTTGATTCCCGTGGGGATCGCCGCGGGATTTGCTCTCCTTTTCCTGGCACTCTTCCGTGACCGGATCCTTCCGGCCCCGGATGTGAAAGTCGCCGCCGTGCTGGCCACCAGTGGCGGGCGGGAAACGAAAGCCGCAACCACCGAAGCGCCCGCCGAGGGCAACATGCTCTTCCAGGCCAGCGGCTGGATCGAACCCGATCCGCTGCCGATCAAGGCGGGTGCCTTGATCGACGGTGTTGTCGATATCGTCCATGTGTTGGAAGGCGGCGACGTGAAGAAAGGCGACGTATTGGCCTCGCTGATTCAAGACGACGTCCGCCTGGCCTTGGCGACAGCGGAGCAAAACCGCCGAACGCTTACTTCCACTCGGAAGGCCCATCAGGCAGCCATTGCCTCCGCACGCAAGAAGCTGGAAGGTGCCAAGGCTCAGGAAACTGCGGCCTCTACCATGCTGGATGAAGCGGCCGACCGGGCGAAGCGGCTCGATGGACTACCGGACGGAGCGGTCTCGGAGTCCGATATCGTGTCTGCCCGATTGAGAAGGGAACGGGAGGAGTCGCAGGTTCTGACGGCCACGTTGTTCACCGGTGAACTTCAAGCCGAGATCGAGCGCATGGAGTTCGAGACCCAGGTCAAGGACGACGAGATTCGCACGGCGGAAATTGAGGTGGAGAAGGCCCAGCTAGCTTTCGACCGCACAAAGATCACAGCGCCTGCTGACGGTCGGGTGCTGAGGCTCCTCGCGGCACCTGGGCAGAAGAAGATGCTTCAAGACAACGATCCCGAAAGCTCCACCATCGCCATCCTCTATCAGCCGAGCAAACTTCAAGTTCGTGTGGACGTACCGCTGGCGGATGCCGCCGGTCTGCAAATTGGCCAGAAGGCCCGCATCCGGTGCAGCCTGCTGCCGGACAAGGTTTTCAACGGCACTGTCACCCGCATCACCGGCGAAGCGGATCTCCAGCGCAATACCCTCCAGGCGAAGGTGAGCATCAGCGACCCGGTCGATCAGTTGCGGCCGGAAATGCTGTGCCGCGTCGAGTTTCTCGGAACCGCGGGCACCTCCATCGCCGGGATCGGGGCCACCGCAGGTTCCCTCGTGACGTGGATCCCAGAAGCCGCCGCGAGCGATGGCGGCGTGTGGGTTTGCGATCCTGAGTCCAAGCGGGTCAGCAAACGCCCCGCTAAAATCGCCAGCGAAACCCGCGACGGATTCACCCGCGTCGATGAAGGCCTGCGGCCGGGCGAGTGGGTCATCCTTTCACCCCAAGACCTGCGCGACGGCCAGCGCGTCAACCCCACCCTCACCGAACCATGAACGATGCCATGATCCAATGCCGCGGAGTCTCCAAAAGCTACCGCAAAGGCAGCAACGTGGTGACTCCTCTCGAAGCTCTCGACCTCGATGTGCCGAAGGGTGAATTCCTCGCCCTGATGGGACCATCCGGTTCCGGGAAAACCACGCTGCTCAACCTGCTTTCCGGCATCGACTCGCCGACCGAAGGATCGCTGGTGATCGCCGGTGTCGAGCTAGCCAAGCTCTCGCGCCGCGATCTTACGAAGTGGCGGGCGGCGCACGTCGGCTACATTTTCCAGCTCTATCACCTGGTGCCGGTGCTGACCGCCTTCGAGAACGTGGAGCTGCCGCTGCTGCTTTCGGACCTATCGAAAAAGGACCGTCATGCCCGCGTCGAAGCCGCGCTGACCCTGGTCGGCTTGGGGGATCGCGTTCATCACACGCCTTCCGAGCTATCCGGCGGACAAGAACAGAGGGTCGCCATCGCCCGCGCGCTGGTGGCGGATCCTCCGTTGCTAGTGGCCGACGAACCCACCGGCGACCTGGATCGTGAATCCGCCACCCGCATCCTCGATCTCCTCCGCCAGCTCACCCGCGAACACGGCAAGACCATCGTAATGGTCACCCACGATGCGAAGGCGGCGGCGGCGGCGGACCGCACGCTTCATCTCGAAAAAGGCCAACTTTTGGAAAACGCATGAATGCCTTCGTCAACCTGATCAAACTCGCATGGCTGCAACTGGTGCGGCATCGCGTCCGCTCGCTGCTGACCGTCTTCGGCGTCGCCTCGGGGATGTTCCTCTTCACCGCGGTGGAGACGCTTCAGCGCTCCCTGGCCAAGGCCACGGAAGCGTCTGCCGCGGACACCACGCTGGTCGTCTATCGGCAAAACCGCTTTTGCCCGTCCGCCAGCAGGCTGCCTGAACACTACGCCGATGAGATCCGCCGGATCAAAGGCGTGCGGGAAGTGGTGCCCGTGCAGATCGTGGTCAACAACTGCGGTGCCTCGCTCGACGTGGTCACTTTCCGCGGCGTGCCGGATCACCTGCTCCGCAAGTTCGCGCCGGAGATCCAGATCATTGAGGGAAGCGAGGAGGAGTGGAAACGCCGCGACGACGGGGCGTTGTTAGGCGAGGTCTTCGCCCAACGCCGCGGCCTCAAGCCCGGCGACCGCTTCGATGCGGCTGGAGTAACGGTCACGGTGTCCGGTATCCTGCGTTCGCCCTTTGCTCAGGATAACAACGTCGCCTACGTGAAGCTGCCATTCCTCCAGCAGGCGTCGCGCGCCGGCCTCGGCGTCGTTACCCAGTTCAATGTCCGCGTGGAGTCGTCGAAGGATCTCGATCCGGTGTCCAAGGAAATCGATGAGATGTTCCGCTCGGGTCAGGAGCCGACCGACACGCGGCCGGAGAAGGCCTTCTTCGCGGAAACGGCCGCCGAACTCATCGAGCTGATCGGGTTCACCCGCTGGCTCGGCGTGGGCGCGGTCATTGCCGTCGGCGCACTGGTGGCGAACGCGCTGCTGCTGATCGTACGCGGCCGGGTGAAGGAGAACGCGGTCCTCCGCACCCTCGGCTATCCAGGTCGCGCCATCGGTTGCCTGGTCGTTAGTGAAGGTGGGATGCTCGGGCTGGCCGGCGGAATCGTCGGTGTCGGCCTGGCTACTGCCTTTCTCCGCTGGCAAAGCTTCACCATGGGAAATGAGGGTCAGACGCTGGCGATCCAGCCCGATCTCACCGTGGTTTCCCTGGGCGTGGTGGCGGCCTTGATCCTCGGCATCTTTGCGTCCCTCTGGCCCGCTTTCCAGGCGATGACCCAGCCCATCGTGAAAAACCTCCGCAGCTAATTCCATGCTCCCATTCACCTATGCCGTGCGGAATCTCTTCCGCTCCCGTACCCGGCTTCTCCAGACCATCGGCGGCAGTGCCTTGGTCGTCCTTCTCGTCATGGCCTCCGTGGCCATCAACAACGGGATGAAAAGGGTCCTTTCCGCGTCCGGTTCCGACCGCAACGTCATCCTCATCGGAGCCGGCTCCGAGGAAAGCATCCAGCGCAGTGAAGTGCCTGACAGCAGCGCGGGTATTGCCGAGGCCGGGATCCCCGGGATCTCCGAGTCGCTCGGCGTGCGCGCCGTATCGAGTGAGATCCACTACATGAACT
>CAMCYK010000334.1 GCA_945883695.1 Akkermansia muciniphila
GGGGTCGGCGGAGTACATGGAAGGCAGATGGTAGATGGTAGATGGTAGATGGTAGATGGTAGATGGTAGATGGTAGATGGTAGATGGTAGATGGTAGATGGTAGATGGTAGATGGTAGATGGTAGATGGTAGACGGGCGCGACGGGGAATCTCTCATCTGCCATCCGCCATCTGCCATCTACTATCCTCCAACCGCCGCAGCGCGGCGATGCGCGTCAGCACCGGGGGGTGCGAGTAGTCGAGGAAGACGCGGAACGGATGCGGGGTCAGGTTCGAAAGGTTCTTGGCGGAGAGCTTTTTCAAGGCGCTGACGAGCGACTCGGGCTTGCCGGTGGCTTTCGCGGCGAAGGCGTCGGCCTCGAACTCGTGCTTGCGCGACCACGCGGCGGCGGCGATGCCCAGCAGCCGGCTGGCCGGTGCGAAAAGCAGGCCGAAGAGGACCAGCCCGACGTGCGGGGAGATCTTCTCCACGCCGAAGGCATCGAACAGCGCGCGAGAGAACTTGCCGCCGTCGATCACCAGCCCCAACAGGAAGAACAACGCGGCGGCCTGGACGACCGACACGGCGAGCCGTTGCACGATGTGGCGGAGCTTGAAATGGCCGATCTCGTGGGCGAGCACCGCGACCAGTTCATCGTGGGTCTGTTCTTCCACGAGGGTGTCGTAGAGCGCGATTTTCTTGGTTTTACCGAAGCCGGTGAAGAAGGCGTTGGCCTTGGTCGAGCGCTTGGAACCGTCCATCACCGAGATCTCCCCGAGCGGGAAGCCGCACTTGGCCGCCATCGCTTCGATCGCCTGGCGCAGCGGGCCGTCGGCCATCGGGGTGAACTTGTTGAACAGCGGGAGGATCAGGGTGGGGGCGAGCCAGGTGAGGAAGAGCTGGAAGGTGACGAAGAAGCCCCAGGCCCAGAGCCAGGCGTGGGAGACCTCGCCGAAGATCCACAGGATTCCCACGGCCAGCGGCAGGCCGAGCAGGGCGGCGAGCAGCAGGCCTTTGAGCTGGTCGATGGCGAAGGTCTTCGGCGTGGTCTTGTTGAAGCCGAATTTTTCCTCGATGACGAAGGTGTCGTGGATCGAGAAGGGGAGGTGGAGCAGGGTGTGGCCGAGGAACAGCAGGCCAAGGAACACCAGACCGGCCGGGATTTCACCGGGGGCCAGGCCGCGGGCCAGGGAATCGAGCCAGCCGAAGCCGCCGAGGGACCAGAAAATCAGCAGGGTGGTGAGGGAGAAGGTCGCGTGGATGATCTCGAAGCGGGCCGACTCGCGGGTGTAGGCCTGCGACGTCGCGTAGCGCTCGGCGTCGAAGACGTCGGCGAATTCCCGCGGCAAGTCCGGGGAGAGCGCCTTGAGATTGAGCAAGGTCGCGGCGAGATCGAGTTTCCACAGGCCGAAGAGGGCGAGCAGGATGAGCAGGGCGACGGCATTCCATTCCATGTCGGCGAAGTTTGTACCGGCAGGGCGGGGGTGGATAGTGGATAATGTGGCGGCGCCGGGACGGCCTGGTGATGTAGCGAGGAGGACCAAAAATGGAAACGCAGGTTTTACGGGCTCTTTTCGGATGTGTCCCGATGGCATGAGCACCTAGAACGCCTGGATCATCCCGAGCCTCCACCCGAGAGTGAAACCGCGGAACAAGCGGCGCGCCGCGAAGCGTGGCGGGGACTTTGGAGCTTGCCCGCTGATATCCTGAGCGCGTCCGACCCGCTGGCCGCGATCATCGATAACAACAAGCCGGACTCCGCCGATCAAGAGGATTGGTGATCACGCGCTGGATCGCCGGGCTGCGGCACCTTCAATTTCGTCCCTCTCCAAAATCCGCCACCCGCCGGGGGCGAGGTCGGGCGGAAGGGTGATGGTTCCGATGCTCTCGCGGTGGAGCTTCTCCACCCGGTTGCCGATGCGGTGGAACATCCGCTTGATCTGGTGGTAGCGGCCTTCGTGGAGGGTCAGGCGGGCCAGGCAGTCGCCGAGGATCTCGAGTTCGGCCGGCAGGGTGACCAGGTCCTCGGTGTGGAAATGGAAACCGGCGGCGAAGGCGTCCACCGCGGAGGAGGGGATCGGATCGCGGGTCTCGACGAGATAGACCTTCGGCACTTTCGTCGCCGGGTCCATCAGGGGCTTCGACCAGCGGCCGTCGTTGGTGAGCAGGATCAGGCCGGAAGTGTTGCGGTCGAGGCGGCCGACCAGATGCAGGGTCTGGCGGTCGGGGTCGTCGATCAGGTCGATCACGGTGCGGTGAACGGGATCGCTCGTCGCGCTGAGCACGCCGGCCGGCTTGTGGAGCATGAGGTGGAGGAGGCGCTGGCCCTTCTGGATCGCGTGGTCATCCAGAGTGACATTCATGAATCGGTCGACCTCGTGATCGTTCCTGCGGACCGTTTCGCCGTCGACCCGCACCCGACCCGCCGCGATCAGGCCGCGCGCGCGGCTCCGGCCCATCGAGTCGTGCTTCGCCAGCAGGCGGTCGAGTTTCATCGGTTCAAAGCACCCGCAGCATTTCCAGCGCTTCGCGCAGCTTGTCCCTGGGCTCGATCAGGGTCAGCCGCGGGAAGCGCCGTCCTTCGAGCATGATATAGTCCCCGCCGCGATGGAGCATCAGGCGCTGGCCCTTGATCTCGACCGCCGAGACGCCCTTGTTCGCGGCGACCAGCCGGATGCGGCCGACCAGGATCAGGTTGGCGGCGGGCTCGGGCAGGCGGCCGAAGCGGTCGCGCCAGCGGGCTTCCAGTCGGTCGAGGTCCTTCTCGACCATGCTCTCGGCGAGCTCGCGGTAGGCGCTGACACGGAGCTGGGTCTCGCCGAGCCATGAGTTCGGCAAGTAGGCCGGCAGCAGCGGGCCGTCGCCGGAGCCGCGGGCGAACTCGGTTTCGGAGAAGGCCACGAAATCGCTGCGGAAGGACGCCTCGACCCGCGCCTTCGGGGTTTTCCCCTGGAGGCGGTCGACCGATTGGCGGAGGAGCTGGCAGTAGAGATCAAAGCCGACCGCGGCGATGTGGCCGCTCTGCTTGGTGCCTAACAGATTGCCCGCGCCGCGGATCTCGAGGTCGCGCATGGCGATCTTGAAGCCGGATCCGAGGGCGGTGTACTGCTTGATCGCGTGGATCCGCTTCCGCGCGTCGCCGGCGGTGACCATGTCGCGCGGCAGCAGCAGGATCGCGTAGGCCTTTTCGCCGGCCCGGCCGACGCGGCCGCGGAGCTGGTAGAGATCGGCCAAGCCGAAGCGGTCGGCGCGATCGATCAGGATGGTGTTGGCGTTCGGGATGTCGATGCCGGTCTCGATGATGGTGGTGGCCAGCAGCACGTCGGCCTCGCCGTGGACGAAGCTGCGCATCACGACTTCCAGGTCGTCCTTTTCCATCTGGCCGTGGCCGACGAGGATCCGCGCCTCGGGGACCAGTTCGGCGATCTTCTTGCGCATCATCTCGATGCTTTTGACCCGGTTGTGCAGGAAGAACACCTGGCCGCCGCGCTTCATCTCGCGGCGGATCGCGTCGCGGATCACCCGCTCGTCGTAGGGGCAGACGCTGGTGTGGACCGGCACCCGGTTCGGCGGCGGGGTGTCGATCGTCGACATGTCGCGCGCGCCCATCAGCGCCATGTAGAGGGTCCGCGGGATCGGCGTGGCGGAGAGGGTGAGCACGTCGATCCGGCGGAACATCTCCTTGAACTTCTCCTTGTGCTTCACGCCGAAGCGCTGCTCCTCGTCGACCACCGCGAGGCCGAGGTTCTTGAAGGTCACGTCGCCGGAAATTAGGCGGTGGGTGCCGATGACGATGTCGACCGAGCCGTCGGCGAGGCCCTTGATGGTCTCGCGGATTTCGGCGGGGGTGCGGAAGCGGTTGAGGAGTTCGATGCGGATCGGGTAATCGCTCATCCGCTCGCGGAAGGTCCGCCAGTGCTGCTCGGCGAGCACGGTGGTGGGCACCAGGATGGCGACCTGCATCCCGCCGGTGGCCGCCTTGAAAGCCGCGCGGATCGCGACCTCGGTCTTGCCGAAGCCGACGTCGCCGCAGATCAGCCGGTCCATCGGGCGGATGCCTTCCATGTCGCGCTTCGATTGTTCGATCGCGCGGCGCTGGTCGGGGGTTTCGGTGTAATGGAAGGAATTCTCGAATTCCCACATCCAGCGCGAGTCGGGCGGGTGGGGGATGCCGGCCTCGGCCTGGCGCTCGGCCTGCACGCGGAGCAGCTGCGCGGCGTAGTCGAGGATCGATTTCTCGGCGGACTTGCGGAGGTTCTTCCACGCGGCACCGCCGAGCTTGCTGAGATCGGGCGTCTTGCCGCCGATGCCGACGTATTTCGCGACCAGGTGCGACTGGTCGATCGGGACCGCAAGCAGGCCGCCGTCGCGGTATTCGATGGTGATCTCGTCGCCGCTTTCGCCGGGCGCGATGCCGCGAAAACGGCCGATGCCGTATTCGCTGTGGACCACCAGGTCGGCCAGCGCGATGTCGTCGAGCGAAGCGCGGGTGGTGAGCGCGGGGTGGGTGTCGTGGCGCTTCTTCAGCGTGCCGGGCGTGCGGTAGCGGCCGAAGAGCTCGCTGGAGGAAAGCACGGCCATCCGCGCGGCGGGCACGGTGAAGCCCTGGACCAGTTCGCCGCGCAGGCGGACGAGGTCGGCGACGGCCTCGTGGCCGGCGAGCTCGATGAAGCGGTCTTCTTCTCCCTGGTTCGAGAAGACCATGCCGATCTTCCAGTCCTGGGCGCGCCACTCGTCGAGCTGGTCGAAGAAGCGCTGGCGGCGGGACTGTTCGAGCACGAAGTCGCCGGCTTCGAAGCTGCCGAGCGGGCTGCCGAAGCAGGCGGTGGAAAAGTCTTCCTCCGGAGAAGGAGTTGGGACACACCGGCCCCCCTCAAAGGCAGGGGGACCCGAGTGTCCCAACTCC
>CAMCYK010000335.1 GCA_945883695.1 Akkermansia muciniphila
TCTCCACCCCGTCTCGCGACGACGCAGTTGCCTCCGGCTGCTCTCCCGTTGCTCGTCTCGGGATGACTCAGACTTTCACTGGTTGATTTCATGTATGTGCGTTCGCACGGGCGCGGAGGCTCCGCCCCGCAGTGGCACCGACACGGCCGACGCCTCCCTTCCCGCCCGAACGAGCCAACCGCTCCCGCGAACCCTTCTGCGGGCCGGAGGCTCCGCGCCCCCAGCGGAACTCCGCGCCGCAATTAGGATCAAAAGACTACTCATATTTTAAAAATACAAACACACCATGGTGATATGGATTTAATGAAAGTTTGATAATCTTAACCAAAACTTCACAATCCTTTCACAACAAGCGATTTACGAAGACAAAAATCCCGCATCACCTCGAATTTCACCCCTTGTTCATCATCTACATTCCTACGCGTTGGCGTTCGCGTTCGAAACAATATCTTGTCAGTTAAACGATCAAGAGATCTACTGGGCTCGTGCCCCCGGAACACCCCGCACCGTCCAAGTTCCCCCCTGCCGACGGCTGCGAAAAACAATCGACCGACTGGAGGATCCCCCGTCCCGAAGAAAGTCCCCAGCGGCACCGGCCAGCGACGATTCCCCCCCGATCCGAACAGCCGCCGTCCCCCCGGAGGTAAGTGCCCACGTGTCAGCCGCCCGGCGGGTCAACTCCCCGATCCGCCGGGCGGACTGCTCGGGGAGAAGGAGCCCGGCCGCCGGGAAGATGAACCGCGTGGCGGTTCGCGTGAACTTCCGCCGCACCCTGCCACCACGTCGCCACGGCTTCCCTTGCACTCCGCGGCATTCTGCTCTACTTCCGGGCCGCATGGTTCGCTTTTCCCTGTTCGGCATCCCGATTGAAATCCAGCCCTGGTTCTGGCTCACCCTGGCACTGATCGGCGGGATCGAGGCCGCCAACACGCCCGAGGGCCTGATGTCGCTGCTCCTGTTCGTGATCGCGGGCTTCATCTCCGTGCTGATCCACGAACTCGGCCACGCCCTTACCGGCCGTCGTTTCGGGGCCGAGACCGCGATCACCCTCCATGCTTTCGGCGGCTACGCGACTTTCCCGGCCGGCCGCTTCAGCCGCAGCCAGGATTTCCTGGTGACCGCCGCCGGTCCGGCGATCCAACTCGTGCTGGGCGGGATCTGCCTGCTGATCTGGAGATTCGGCCCGGATTTCGCGCCGATGGGTGCCCGCTTCATCCAGGCGCTGACCCTGATCTCGATTTTCTGGGCGATCATCAACCTGATCCCCGTGATCCCGATGGACGGCGGCCGCCTGATGTCGGCGATCCTCGGCCCCCGGCAAATCCAACTCACGCTGAAAATCAGCCTGGTCGTGGCGGTCATCGCGGCGGCGCTGCTGCTCAAATTCACGTCCAGCCTGCTGTTTCCGATTTTCCTCGGCTTCATGGCCTACCAGAACTGGCAGGAACTCCAGCACCGCCGGGGCGGCAGCTTATGAGAAAAACAGCAGGCGCCCCGCGGCGAGGATCGAAAAGCCCACGATCATCCACTCGAACACCCGCTGCGACACCCGCTGGATCAGCCATTTCCCGGCAAAGACCCCGCCGAACAGGGCCGGCAGGCACTTCGCGTTCTCCAGCAGGGTATCCGCGGTGATCAACTCGAGCTGCCGGGTCAGCGGCACTTTCAGCAGGTTCACCAGCAGGAAGAATCGCGCGCCGATCCCGATCAGCTCCATCTTCGGCAGCCGCCGGGACAGCAGGTAGAGCTGGATCACCGGTCCCGCGGCGTTGGCCAGCATGGTGGTCACCCCGCCGGTCACCCCCGCCGTGGTGCCGAAAGCGCGGGATGCCGCCAAACGGTCGCTGGTCGCCGGCTGCCACGCGCGGAACGCCTGCAAGCCGACCATCGCCAGGATGCAGACGCCGATCGACTTGCGCGCGACCCCGTCGGAGATCGCGTCGAGCAACCACCAACCGGCCGCCAGTCCGATGACGGTGGCGGGCAAAAGCTTCCACACCGGCTTCCAGCTCCCGTATTTGCGGAAGGCCGGATAGACCGTGAGATCGGCCACGATCAGCAGCGGCAGCGTGATCCCGACCGAGGCCTTCGCGCCGTAAAGATCGGCCATCAGGAACACCGAGATCAGCGAGATCCCGCTGAAGCCCGCCTTCGACATGCCGATGCAAAACGCCGCCACCAAGGCGAGCGAGTAAGCGGCGGGTCCATCGAGCACTTCTTGGCCTTAGGCCGCCGCGCCGCGGGTGGCAAGCGCGACGGGCGCAGAGGGGCCGGGGCTTGGGCGAGGCGCGCGGGGATTGGAAAACCTTGTCGGCTGCCGGCCTCCCGCCCTACCCGAAGACGCCCTTCCGCAGCTGCCGGAAATTGAAAAGGCGTTCGTGGTTTCCCTCGGCTGCCAGCCCGCGCAACGGGCGGGCTCCATTTCTCCGCTTCGGGCCGAATCGTTCGCGACAGGCTTGGAAGATCCCTTCGACGAAGTTTTTTCCGCCCAGCACCGCGCCGTCGCTGAAGTAGCGGACTTTGCAGCGCAGGTAGTCGGCTTGCGACAGCTTCCCGCCCTGCGCCAGCACCTCGAGCGCCTTCTCGCGCGGGATGCGCTGCCGGAAGATCTCCGCCGGGTCGCGCGGGGCCGCCCCTTGATCCTGACCGGTCTCGCGTTCCGGGACCCCGTAGAGATGGCAGCGCCAGCGCCGCATCGCTTCCTTGGCCGGGGATTCAGAACTAGCGGGAGCGGAAGATTTCGCGGCGGCGACGTCCGTCTTCATTCCGCCGTGGGGATTGATCTCAACCAGCCAGCCCAGCGCCGCGCGGGCCTCCTGGCCGCCGGCGACCGCCTCGGCATAGCCGCACCAGCGGTAGTCCTTGGGGTCGTCGCAGATCTTCGCGCGGACCGGATTGAGGTCGATGTAGGCGGCCATCGCGCGCAATGCCTGGCCGACGCCTTCCACCAGCACCGAGCGGTAGCGGTCTTCCCACAAAGTGCCGCAGCGGGCATTCCGGCCGTTGAACCACTGCGAGAAGCGCTGCTTGAGCACCTTCATGAACGGGCTGACGTCCCACATCCGGCAGAACCAGCGTTCGCGCAGCGCCGCCGCCGCCACTTCATTACCTTGGCCACGGTGATGCGAAAGCTCCCATTCCAGCCCGTTGGCGAGTTTGTCGCCGAGACAGTCGCGGACCTTGGCCACCAGGGCCGCATCATCCGGCAGGTCCGCCTCCGCCGGCCGCTGCGGGACCTCCACCAGGATGTGGAAGTGGTTGGACATGATGCAGTAAGAGATGACGCGCAGGCCGCCCAAGCGTTCGTAGGTGCGCATGTATTCGACGAGCTTGTCCTTCTCCGCCGCGCCGAGGACGAAGTCCCGGTTTACCACCCGCGACACGCAATGGTAATACGCCACCGGATGGGAAGCAGGAGCTTTCAGGCGAGGCCGACGCATGGCAGCACGCTGTCAAAAAAGACCGGAATGGCAATCTTCTTCTACAAGGGACAGGCAAATTAAAGAGAATCATCTTCTTCTCCAAGGGACAGGCAAATTAAAGAGAATCCAAGGGACAGGCAAATTAAAGAGAATTCAAGGGACAGGCAAATTAAAGAGAATTAAAGAAAGCGTGGTTTCCCTCAGCTGCCAGCCCGCGCAACGGGCGGGCTCCATTTTTCCGTTTCGGGCCGAATCGTTCGCGACAGGCTTGGAAGATCCCTTCGACGAAGTTTTTTCCGCCTAGCACCGCGCCGTCGCTGAAGTAGCGGACTTTGCAGCGCAGGTAGCCGGCTTGAAATGGCAGCCCCCTTGACCTGCGGCGCGTCACGAACGACTCTCGCGCGGCCATGCCCACCGAGCTTTCTTTCAGCCCCATCGACGAGATCATTGCCGAGATCGCCGCCGGGCGGATCGTCATCGTGGCGGACGACCCGGACCGGGAAAACGAAGCCGACCTGGTCGCCGCGGCCACCCTCTGCACCCCGGAAATCATTTCCTTCATGGCCCTCCACGGCCGCGGGCTGATTTGCGCGCCGATCACCGCCGAGCGTGCCGATCAACTCGACCTGCCGCAGATGACCCGCCGCAACCGCGAGGTCCAGCGCACCGCCTTCACCGTCTCGGTCGACGCCGCGAAGGGCATCACCACCGGGATCTCCTCCGCCGACCGGGCCCGCTGCGTGAAGCTGCTGGCCGATCCGGCTGCCGGGCCCGACGACTTCGTCCACCCCGGCCACATTTTCCCGATCCAATACCGCGAAGGCGGCGTCCTGCGCCGCGCCGGCCACACCGAGGCCTCGGTCGACCTGGCCCGCCTCGCCGGCCTGACACCGGCCGGGGTGATCTGCGAAATCGTGAAGGAGGACGGCACGATGGCCCGGGTCGGCGATCTCGGCGATTACCAGGCGACCCACGGTTTGAAGGCCTGCACCATCGCCCAGCTGATCGAATGGCGGCGGCGCTCGGAAAAGCTGGTGGTGCGCGAGGAAACGATCGGACTACCGACCGACCACGGCGAATTCGATTGCAATCTCTACCGGGTCGAGACCGATGGCTCCCATCACCTCGCGCTGGTCCGCGGCGAGATCGATCCTGACAAGCCGGTGCTGGTCCGGGTCCACTCCGAGTGCCTGACCGGCGACGTGTTCCTGTCCCAGCGCTGCGACTGCGGGGGCCAGCTCGACGCCGCGATGGAACGGATCGCGAAGGAGGGCGGCGTGCTGCTTTACCTCCGCCAGGAAGGCCGCGGGATCGGTCTGGCGGCGAAAATCCACGCATACAAGCTGCAGGAGCAGGGGCTCGACACGATCGAGGCCAACGAGAAGCTCGGCTTCGGTTC
>CAMCYK010000336.1 GCA_945883695.1 Akkermansia muciniphila
CTACGCTCCATCGTCTGCCTGACCGGCGGACTCGGGCTGCGGGGCTTTTACAGACGAAGATTTACACTACCCTTCGTGAGGCCACCAGGTCCACGGGACGAAGCCTTCTACGTCTGACAAGTACCGGATGATCCGTGGAACGCCGTTGCCATCCTTCCCGAAATAGATTCGACCCTTTGCCCTGAGTTTTAGGAATTCGCTTTCGATTGTTGACCAGCAACGACCCTCAGGCGGGTTGTGGATTCGCCCATTTGGAGCAACAATCGGATACATTTGATTTGGCCGATATCCCTGCGCCGTCATGGAAACGGACTCCAACGTCCCTTCAGGTCCTTGTTTGGATTCTTGTAAACCGCGGCTTGCTTCTCATCGATTGGAACGCGGTTTCGAACACTTTGAAACCGCTCCGGGTTGGATGCGTAAACCATCAGGTATTCGTGTACGTCGCCGATGGCACCCCTGTTTTCGCGGGAATAGCGCTTCTGCCAGACGTTGCAGGCGACGAAGTTGTTCCTCCCAAAAATTTCGTCCATCAGCATCCGAAGGCTCGCCACCTCGTTATCGTCAATGTGAACGAAGATCGCGCCGTCATCGTTGAGGAACTGCTTCAGCAGCACCAACCGTGGATACATCATGCACAGCCACTTGTCGTGGCGGGAAAGGTCTTCCGCTTCCTTGCCGACGGTCTGGCCGAGCCAGCGCAGGATCTCTGGCGCGTTGACGTTGTCGTTGTAAACCCAGCCCTCGTTGCCGGTGTTGTAGGGCGGATCGATGCAGATGCACTTCACCTTGCCGGCGTAGCGCGGCAGCAGGGCTTTGAGGGCGTGGAGATTGTCGCCTTCGACGATGAGATTGCCGGACGCAGGATCGCCGTGGGAAAGTTTCGGGTTCGCTTCCAAGAGGCGGAAGGGAACTTCCTTGTGGTGACGCACCACGGCATCCTTGCCGATCCAGTTCAGCGTGGGCACGGCACGATGGCGCTGGAGGTGAATGCCCAAGCCGGGCGAAGCCGCTCCTGAGCGGAGCGGGGCGAGGTCGCATGTCGGGACGCGACGACCGGTGAGAGTCGGAAGGAAGGAGGCATGACGCTGCGTCCTTCCGGTGGACGGGGAGTTGATAAGCTGCCAAAAGTCAGCCGCAACGGCCTTTAGCCGGACCCCGTGGGGCACGACCTGGACATGCGCCGCCGCCTCCCCGGCCTTTTTGGGTCGGTTTGGCGGCATCGTTGCGGTCGATGCCAACCGCTTTTGGCAGAGGATTATCAAGTCCCCATCCGCCGTAGCGGACGCTTGCAGTCAATCCGCAGCCGGATGCCGCGGCAAGGGCAAAGGTGGCCGCAGGCGCGGGAACTTGACGGCAGCGGCGGTCGCGGGCACCGCGACGTCGGACTAGAGCGCCGAAGCGATGCACAGCCGCAAACTCGAGGAATTGATCGTTTACCTGGGCAAGCAGCCCGGGGTGACGAACCTTGGCCTCACGAAGCTGTGGAAGCTGATTTACTTCGTGGACTCCCAGTCGCTCCGGGAGCTGGGAGAGTCGGTGACCGGCTCCGAGTTCATCAAATACGAGCACGGCCCGGTGCCCAGCCGCGGGGAGAAGCATTTGCGCCGAATGACCCGCAGTGGCGAGGTCACGACCACCGCGCGCGACATCGGTGGCAAGACGCTCAATGAGGTGAAGACGACCCGGGACGCGGATCTCACGGTCTTTTCCAAGGTCGAGCTGGAACTCATCGATCGCGTCTGTTCCCGCTACGGTCGCAAGACCGCGAAGGAACTCTCGGATCTCAGTCACCAAGAACCTTCATGGCACTATGCGGGATTGAGGGACAAGCTTTCGCCGGAACTGATGCTCTACGGGGCCGAGGAAGATGCCGACGGTCTGTGATCGATGGAGGCGAGGTTCAGGAGCCGACGATCTTCTCCAATCGCTCCTCCGAGAACGCCGCGCCGCCCCGTAGGAAGAAGCGGGTGATCTGGTCGCGGAGTGTCCGATAGAGCGCGGGATCGGTGGCCGCAAGGTCCGTCGGCACGTCACGCCGGGCGTAGCGAACCAGGGCGAGCAGTTCCTTCCAGCGCTTGTCCCGGAAGTACTCGTCGATCAGTTCCTGACGCTCCAGCAATAGCCGGGCAACCAGCTCTTCTTCCCTCGCTGTCATGACTTCAGAATATCGAGATAGACCAGATTCTCAAGCGCCCGTTCGCGGGCTGCGGGCTCCAGCGATGCGATGATACCGCGGATGGTATCGGAGCTGGGCCGGTGGGTATCGAGAAGAAAACGAATATCGCCGAGATCCCTTGCGTCGGCTCGGATCAACTTCGCGGCAATCAGGTTTTCGATCGGAGGACGGAAGATGAAAAGCCTGCCGAGGCGCTCCACAAGGACCGGCTCGAAGGGGCCGAGCTGGGTCAGGCCGGGGTCGACGATTTGAAGATAAGGCCGGTCCGGTTCGAGGGAGGACTTGGGGTCGAAGAGCAGGCCGGCTGCCTCAATCGCGGCTTTCAGTTCGAGGCGGTCGTAGTCGCTGGCCGGTCGCCAGACATCGAGATCCCGCGAGGTACGCCCTTCCATCCCGCCGAACAGGCAAGCGGCGGAACCGATGAGGCATAGGCGCACCGGAGAACCGTCTTTCCCCAAGGCCACGGCGACCTTCTCAAGCAGGGCCATCCATGCTTCGCCGTCGAGGGAGTTCGGAACGATTTCCATTCGGCGATGAGACTGATCTGATCCGAGCGGTCCGTCCATCCACGAAAAAAGCTGCCCCGTTGACTTTGCCGCCAGGTATCGTAACCGTCTTGCCATGAGAAACGGAATCTCCATCGAAATTCCCGTGCCTGCGGCCCTCTCGGGATTTAAGTTGCCCGCTGGAGTTCAGCGCCGCCTTACGGCTTTGCTGGACCGGCAGGATTCCGGCACGCCGCTGACTTCCGCGGAACGCCGCGAAGCGGAAGGTCTGGTGGAAATGGCGGAATTCCTTTCTCTGCTGAAACTGCGCTCGAAGAGATCGACGAAGGCGGCATGAGCATCCCCGCCGAGTTGCGACGGGAAACGCTCCTCCGCGCTCGCTGCAAACGCTGCATGACAGATTCTCGTAGAAGCAGGGCGGTGCGGATACTGATGGGAGCATGTCGTTATCCAGGCCAGCATCTCTCCCACCATGCATACTCGGGGTGAGAAGGGGCAGGCCGGAAGCGGGCGAAGCGGAAGACGGCCTGGAGCATCGTGCCGAGGCGTTCGTCGGAGACCGAGTTGCGGGTCTGCCAGAGCATGAGAATCTCCAGGGTGCCGGTCATTTTGAAATCCGGGTGCTGCCGCAGCGCCTTTCGGATGGCCCGCTGGTCGTCGATGGCCACCATGTGGCCGCGGCTTTCCGCGAGTGCGAAACACATCGCCTCGCCGTCGCCACGGCCGAGCAGCGCGGAATAATCGACCAGCAGTTCGAACTCATCGTCGGTCTCCGGTTGAATCAGCCCGAGGCAACCCTTCGTGAACAAAGGTGCCAGGTCGATGGGATGTTCTTCCCCGCTTTCCCGGTCGCGCAGGGTCCTGACTTCGCGGATCACATCCGGACACACTTTGAACTCCATCCCGCAGCCGGCGAGGACCTCCTCCGCGGCCCCGGAAGCGACTAGGTTGATCAGGACGGAAGCGTCGGTGATGAGGATGGTTCCCATGGTGCGCCGCGCTTGGCTTCAGACGGCGAGCAGCAGTTGGTTCGGATCGAGGTCGATCCGTTCGAATCCGTCGTCGCCTTGACCGTCCGCCTGGCTTCTCAGGGTTTCGAGTTCATCCCGCACGGCCACCCGGTCCATGCGGAGCAGGCTCGCCAGTTCGGCTTCCGTCATCTCGCTGTCCTCCGCGTCGAAGGCATTCCGGGCCATCATGCGATAGCGGAACGGAAGCGCCGGCTCCCGGGCTGATAGCGGCAGTCCGAGAGTGCTGCGGGCCTTGTCCGTTTGGAATTGATTGGCCCGGAGGCTGTCCCAGGTACCCGCCGGCAGCCGCTTCAGTTCTTCCAAGCGGCGGAAGATCGCCTCCGCGGAAACCCGGAAGTGATGGGCCAAGGTGAGAACGTCGGCCGCAGTCACCCCTTTGCCGTGGGCGGAGACCATTTCGGACAGCAAGCGGTTCACTCCGGTGCGGGGCATGAGGAAGTTCTTCGCAAAGGAATCGGCAAACTTCTCCGCAGTAGCGCGTCCCCAGGGAGTGCCATTCCAAAGGCTGACGTCCGCCGCATGACGGGTCGAAAGGAAATGGCCATACTCGTGGGCGAGCGACCAAACGCCGCGCGGGGCGGGATGACGTCGGTTGATCGCGATGCAGCCGCCAAGGTCCTCCGAATAGGCGTAAATCCCGCCGATCGCCGAAGGGAGATCGAGGTAGAACACCCGCAAGCCGACCGACTCTTCCAGAACGGATCGCAAGTCGTGAATGGGCCCATCGCCGAGCCCCAGCCGCGTCCGCTCTTCCGCGGCCACTTCCTCGCCGCGCATGTCCGGCGTGATCCCGGGACCTTCATAGGCATAAGGAGCGGGATGGCGACGGACGAGGGGAAGGGCAGTGGTTTCTTCGAGTCCGGCGTAGTCACGGGCGAGACTTTCCAGCGTTGAAACGGCGTCACGGATCTCGGCCTCGGTGAGGCTCAGCTCGCGAGGCGGCATCCGGAACTGCGGCACCAAGGGGACCGGCGCCGGCTTCTTAGTCAACCACTCCGAAAGCGACCGGCCATACAAGGTCGCCAAGGTCACCAGTTCCTTCGCCGTGATCCG
>CAMCYK010000337.1 GCA_945883695.1 Akkermansia muciniphila
AGGACTCCGCCTCGTAGGGCCGGGTGCTGCCGAGGCTGGGCGCGAAGCTGACGCCGCCGCCGCGGTAGCCGCGCGCCACCCGGATGCCGACGGCTCCCTGGTCGTCCGGCCGCCATTGCAGCCCGAGCTCGGGCAGCAGCACGGTGTCCGCGGTGTCATCGGCGGACCGCGTTTCCGGCCGGGGTTCCACCTCGGCGGCCACCTGGACGTCGCGCCGTTCGTGCTGGAGGCGCAGGCCGCCGGTGAGGTGGAGGTTTTCCCGGAACTCCCGGTCGCCGCGGCCGTAAAGAGCCAGCACCCCCACGTCTTCCCGGCCGATGCTGCGACAGGGCGAGCCGGCGGGAAGCGGCCTGATGCCGATGCCGGAGTAGCCGAGCTGGTAACTGGCGGCCTCGACGTAAGCGCCGGCCCGCCATTGGAACGGTCCCTCTTCGCGGGCGACGCCCAGGTCCTGGGTGAGGCGCCGTTCATCGATGTTCCCGTTGGCCATCCAGCGCAGGACGGGGGTTTCGTCGAGATCGATGAAGGGATTCACCTCGAGTCGCTGGAGGGCGGTGGTGGATTTCAATTCCAGGTCGCCGGGCAGCGCCAGGGTGGCGTTGAGGACGAGGGCATCGCGCCGGGCCGGAAAGGACGGATCCAGGTTGAGCGCGGTTTTGCGATCCAGCAGGTCGTAGCCGGAAACCTCCCGGGCCGTGCCGAAGGGATTGCCGTGCGACCGGTCATGGACCAGCGACAGGTCATAAACCGCGTCCCGGCTGTTGCGGGGCTGCCAGCGCAAGCGGGCCTGGTAGCGGTCGCGCCGGGTCGCGCCGAAGGCTTCGTCGCCGTTG
Source organism: Akkermansia muciniphila (assembly GCA_945883695.1). Lineage (GTDB taxonomy): Bacteria > Verrucomicrobiota > Verrucomicrobiia > Verrucomicrobiales > Akkermansiaceae > Haloferula > Haloferula muciniphila_A. The sequence continues at coordinate 834 of CAMCYK010000337.1, forward strand.
AAGAGATTGGTCACATCGCCAGCGCTCTCGCCGTGATACATGGAAAACCGCAGCGCGAGTTCGTCGGGCAGCAGGACGAAATCCTGGGCGATGCCGGCGCGGAGGGTCCGGTTTCCGGCCGCTTCGAGCAGCGCCGTGCCGTCGTGGCCGAAGCCCGCCGCGGCCGTGTGGAGCCGCAACGCGCCGCCCATGCCGTTCGGGCCGGGCCCGAGCGATTGCGGGCCGCGCAGCACCTCGGCGCCTGCCAGGTCCCACAGCACCGGCGGCAGGTAGCGCAGCGTCGCGACGGACAGCGGCGCGCCGTCCTCCAGCACCGGGATCAGCGAATTGGCCGCGGTCCCGACCGTGTAGAAGAGGCCGTCCTGATTCATGCCGCGCAAGCTGAAGGTGCCTACCGACACGCTGCCGCCATAGCCGCCGGCGACGGCCGCGAACAGATCCTGGTAGGTGCCCTTGTGGACGGGCAGCAGCGCCAGCGCCGCGGCATCCAGCAGCGGCGAGCCATTGGCAAAACCCGCGGCTTCATCCTGCCGCCTGGCGGCGGTGACCGTGAGCGGAGGAAGCGTTTCGGACCTCAGTTCCGGGCAAAAGAACGCCGAGCAGAGGGTAAGTCCGCGCGGAAGATGCCAGAGTAATGGAAAGTATCGAACACCGGCCCTGATGACAGATCAGGGACAGCCGTCAATGCCACGTTCGCCGCGGAACCGGCAAGTTTTGCACTACGGGTCGACAACTCCACACCGCGCCGGGACCCGGGGGGGGCGCGGCCGTGAGCATTTGCCGGCGGTGAATGTCTGCCTGTTCCTCGATTCTTCCCGCCCTGAATCGCAAGTCCCGGTCGATCTGCCGGCGGCGCTCAGGGAGGGGGCTGCGCCCTTGCGGGGTTCGATTTCAGATAGCCGAGCGCCTCGGCGCGGAGCAGCGCTTGCCCGCGGCTGCCGACCTGCAGCTTGCGGTAAATCCGCTTGATGTGGCTGTGCACGGTGCCGGCACTGATCGAGAGCCTTTTGCCGATTTCCTTATAAATCAGGCCCTGCGCGCTGAGCTTAAGCAGGTCGATCTCGCGGGCCGACAGCATTTCATCCGGGTTGGTGCTGTTGCGACTGCGGAATTCCTCGATGAGAAAGCGGGCGACGGACGGGCTGAGCGTGGGCGTGCCGATCGATACCGCGCGCACGGCCTCCAGGGTCTCCAGCGCCGGCATGCCCTTGATCACGTAACCGACAGCTCCCGCCCGCAGGGCGGCGAAGAGCGATTCGCGGTCGTCATGGATGGTGTGGACCAGCGTGTGCAGCTGCGGGTTCTGCAAGGTCGCGGCGGCGATCAGATCGACCCCCGACACGCCGGGCAGGCTCAGGTCGGTCAGCAGCACGTCCACCGCCGGCCAGACGGTGGTTTCCATCGCTTCCTCGGTGCTGAGGTAGGATCCCACGACGGCAAAATCCGTTTGAGCGGCCATGATCCGGGTCATGGAATTCAGCAGGCATTCGTCGTCCTCGACGAGGACAAGGCGGATCGGTTCAGGCGCGGCGGGCATCGGGGTGCGGGGTGGTGGAGTGGTTTTGCAGGGGCAGGGGCAGAGTGAGGCACAGGATGGAATGGTCGCGGCCACGGTGCCTGAAGCTGCCGCCGAGGTCGTGGATCCGGCGCTCCATGTTCTTGAGGCCGCGGCTGCCCGGGCGGGCATGCTCCGGATAGAAGCCGCGACCGTCGTCCCTGACGACGATCCCGAGCAAGCGCCCGCGGAACGCCACATGGACCCGGGCGTGGCGGGCGTCCGAGTGCCGGACGAGGTTGTTGACCGCTTCCTTGAGCACCCGCATCAGGGAAATCATCTCCAGCACGCGGTGCTCCGGTTCGGTGGGCAGCTGGCCACTCTGGCGCCAGTTCAGCTCGATGCCCTTGGCGGCGGTCAGGCGCAGGGCGTAGGAATGGGCTTCCACCAGGGTGTCGCCCCAGCACAGGCTGCCGCGTTCCATCCCGTTCATCCACAACCGCAGCTCGCGGTTCCACTCGGTGGCGAGAAACTCGATGTTTTGGAACAGCTCCTTCTGCTGCCGCGGTTGTTCCTCGATGCTGCCTTGGAACGCCAGCATCGCGAGGTTGGCGGTGATGCCGCCGAAGCCGTCGTGCAGATCACTGGCCAGTTGCTGCCGGTGCTGCAGCATGCGCAGATCCTTCAATTCGGACTCCGCGGCGGCCAATTGCTCCACGCTGCGGAGCTTTTCCGCATGCAACTGCGCGTTTTCAAACGTCTGCCGCTGGTTGATCATCATCTGCGCCCCGAAGGTCCAGAGCAGCACCCACAGGATTCCAGCGATGAAACTCACCACCTGCGGGCGCGCCGGATCGAGCAGCTCCGCCGGGGTCGCGAGGAAATACAGGTCGAGCGCCCGGTAGGCGAAGATCGCGCAGATGAACAGCGCGGCATAGGCCGTGAAGCGCGCCGAAAACCGCAGCGCCGGCCGGGTTTCCTTGAGCAGCTCCCACGCCCCCATCGTCAGAAACAGAATGAAAATCGGCGAGGTCAGCAGCGCCCGGTGGCGCAGACCCTCGTCGTTCAGGATCAGCCAGCAGAAGACGCTGTAAAACGGCAGCGCCACCACCAGCGGCCACCGCCGCACCGCACCGCACTCCAGAAAGCGCACCACCCCCGCATAGAACAGATAGGCCGAGGCGAAGTTCACCGTCGTCGGCAGCAGCTTGGTCAGCAGCGCGGAATCCGTCACGTGCCGGAAGGCGATCAGCGGCATCGCCACCCCGTTGCAAAACGCCGCCGCCGTCCAGCAACCGATGCCGTTCACCCGCCGGTTGTAGGCGCCCAGGATGCAGAATGCGACCGCCTGCAGCAGGTTGATCAGACCGACCACGAAAATCAGGGTGGGAACATGCAGCACCTCCGTCTCGTGCCCAGCCACCTCTGGCCGCGCAATCGAAAACGCCCGATTACCCCGAAATTACCCCGGTGTTAGGGAACCGCGGCCTGACCGCCGCCCCTTTCTCTTCCGCCGCTAAGGAGCGACGACCTTAGGGTCGTCTCTTCCTCCCCCCGCCGTCCGCCGAGGGGACAAGCACCGCCAGCTTGACCTTGCGTTGGCAGCTAGATTCGGGACATGAAGGAGGAAATCGTCTTTGACCGATCGCCATTCGGGATCCGGGTTGAAGGGCGCTTAGGACAGGTTGAGGAGTTTGAGGCCGTGGGGGACGAATGGCTGGAAATCCGCTCCATTGGCGGTGGCCAGTTCGGCATTGGCAAGGATGGCGGTGGCGGCGATGAGGGAATCGAATTTGAAGCGTCGGGAGCGCCCGACGGCATTGAAAAGGCGGGCGGCTTCTTTCGCATGGGGCTCGCCGAAAGGGACGATGCCACCCGCCAGTGTAATGCGCACGATGGCGAGTCCTTCCGGGCTGACAGGGCCACACTCGAATTCCCACCATGCCATGCTGGAAACGGCGGCTTGGGGAAACGGGCGCATGAGCCGGAGTGCGGTTTCACGATGAGGATCCGCCGCGTCGGCCAGGGCGATCAGGAGGTTGCTATCAAGGTGGATCGTGGGCGTGCGGCGAAGTCTTCACGGGTTCCGAGAAGTTGATCGCGCCATTGAACTCCTTGATCCGCCGTGACCAGGGAATGGGATTGTAACCAGTCCAGGGCATCTTGGTGCGTCATGGCGGCGATTTCTTCCAGGGTGGGTTGGGAACAACCCGTTGACGGCGTGGCGGCAGCGATTTCTGCGGATTCGAGCGCACGGCGAAGGGTTTCCGATTTGGAAATTCCCCAACGTTTGGCCAGCCGTTCGAGACGGGCTGCGGTGGCAGGATCGAAGGCGACGCTGGTCCGGACAGTCATGGTGGCCATAATTTTTTACGTTATGCGCATAACCTGGCGAGTCAAGACCT
>CAMCYK010000338.1 GCA_945883695.1 Akkermansia muciniphila
TTGTTGCCACAGCCTGCTGTGGAGTCAGTCGCTGACCCGCCAGCAGGCTGGCGGACGAAAAGCGGCAGCAGGCTGCCCGCAGTCCATGGGCTCCGCCGACCGCGCTTGCCATGCGGCCCGGTTCATGGCGGCATCCGGGGCGTGAAGAATCTGCTCTTCCTATGGATCCTCTCCGCCTTTCCGCTGCACGCCTCGCTGCTTGCCCATGTCCAGACGACCCGCGGCACGATTTCGGTGGAATTGCAGCACGGCAGCGCCCCGCAGACCGTCGCTAACTTCATGACTCTGGCCCTCGGCACCCGGTCCCGGGTTCATCCCCTCACCGGGGCCGTCACAAGTGCCCCGCTCTACCTCGGCGAGAAGTTCTTCCGGACCGCCAATTCCAGCAGTTTCAAGTTTGCCCAAACCGGCTCCGGCTCCGGCACCAACGCGGGCGGCTCCGGCTTCACCTTCAGGGACGAGTTCACCCCTTCCATCCGCCACACCGGCTACACCCTTTCCTCCGCCAATGCCGGACCCAACACCAACGGCGGGGGGATCTTCTTCACCGGCAACGTCGCGATCCCCCAATACGACGACGTTCATAGCATCATCGGGCTGATCCCCGATCCCGCCAGCCGCGCGGTCATCGACGCGGTGATCGGCGCCGGCGACAACGCCACCACCATCACCGGCATCACCTTCGACCGCACCGACCCCGCCGCCGTCGCCTTCAACGAATACGGGCAGAACCTGCCGACCGTCGAGAAGGCCGGCGGCCAGATGGACCTGTTGCCCGGCAGCTCCAACATCTGGGTGCTCAATCCCCTGATTAGCGTCGGCGACGTCTTCACTGCCTTCCGTTCGACGACCTTGAGCGCTTGGACCGAGCTGGGATCATCCCGCCTGCACGTCGGAATCGGAACCGCGGGCCTGACTCCGGTCGCGATCAACATGCCCTTGGACGTTCCCACGGCTCCTCGTGCCTTCTATCACCTCTCGGTGGCGCGCCATCCCGGCGCGGTAGCTCCGTCTCACTTCCGAAACCGCACGGTCACGATCCCGCTCAGCGGCGGGATCCTCACTCTGGCCTTCACCTCTGCCGGCAGCGTAGGGACCACCACCTACACTCCAACGTCCGGGTCCCCGATCGTTTCGACGCTCGCACTTCTCGATTTCAGGTCGGGAGCCCATGACGTTTTCTTCGTGGCCGATAACCCCCAGCTCAATCCCCGCTATCTCCGGTTTAAGCTCGGATGTGACTCGGCGACCAGCACTACGGTCGCTTGCCGTCACAAAACCGAACACTTCAATGGCGGGTGGCTACCTTTCGCAAGCGGCACCGCCACCATCACCCGCTGACCCCGTTTCTTCTGGATTCTGGTCTCTCACCTCTGGTCTCTTCTGCCCATGTCCCGCACCCACCGCACCCACCGCATCGCAGTCCTCGCCGGCGACGGCATCGGCCCGGAAGTCATGACCGAATCGCTCCGCGTGCTCGATGCCGTGGAGGCACGCTTCGGTTTCTCCACCGTCCGCGACGAACGCCTGGTCGGCGGCGCGGCGATCGATGCCACCGGCCACCCGCTGCCGCCGGAAACCATCGCCGCCTGCGAGCAATCGGATGCCATCCTGTTCGGCTCGGTCGGCGGACCCAAGTGGGAATCCCAGCCACCCGACCTCCAGCCCGAACGCGGCGCGCTGCTGCCGCTGCGCAAACACTTCGGCCTCTTCGCCAACCTCCGCCCCGGCGTCTGCCTGCCTTCGCTGACCCATGCCTCACCGGTGAAAAACGAGCTGATTCCGAACGGCTTCGACGTCCTCTGCGTCCGCGAGCTCACCGGCGGCGTCTATTTCGGCCAACCGAAAGGCCGCGAGGAACGCGACGGCGAGCCGGTCGCCTTCGACACCATGATCTACCGCAAGAGCGAGATCGACCGCATCCTGCGCGTCGCCTTCACCGCCGCGATGGGCCGCGGCAAGCGGCTGGTTTCGGTCGACAAGGCCAACGTGCTCGCTACTTCCGTCCTGTGGCGCGAGACGGCCAACGAGGTCGCCGCCGATTTCCCGGAAGTCGCCCTCAGCCACCTCTATGTCGACAATGCCGCGATGCAGCTCGTGAAACGGCCGGATTCCTTCGACGTGCTGGTCACCGAGAACCTCTTCGGCGACATCCTTTCCGACGAGATGGCGATGATCTCCGGCTCGCTCGGCATGCTCCCCTCCGCCTCGCTCGGCAAACAGAACGCGGGTGGCCTCTACTACGGGATGTACGAGCCCTCGGGCGGCTCCGCGCCCGACATCGCCGGCCGTGGCATCGCCAACCCGATCGCCCAGATCCTGTCGGCCGCGATGATGCTGCGCCATTCGCTCGGTGAGAACGAGGCCGCCGCGGCGATCGAGGCCGCCGTCGCCCGGACCATCGACGACGGCTACCGCACCGGCGACATCGCGACCGGTGCCGCCGCCGAGATCCGGGTTGGCACCGCCGGCATGGCCGACGCCGTCCTCGAAAGGCTCTGAAGCGTGCCCGGCTCCAGCGTCCCCTTGGACTGCGCGCAGCCTGCTGGCGCTTTGTTGCCACAGCCTGCTGTGGAGTCAGGCCCGGACTCGCCGGCAGCCGGCCTCCCGACCCGAAAGCCTCCAGCTTGCCGACCGGCCGGTTTCAAGCTGGCAGTCCAAGCCGCGCCCGTTCTTCAAGGCGTCGCCTTATGGACCGCGAAGCCCGAACGCACCAGCGCCGGGCTTGCCGCCGGGATCGGCAGGTCTTCCGGCTGCAAGTCGAGCCCGCGTGCCGGCACCGCCCGGTCGATCTCGTCCATGATGTCCAGCTCCGGCCGGAAATCCGCCGCGTGATACGAACTGCGCACCAGTGGCCCGCTCGCCACGTGGCGGAAACCCTTGTCCAAGGCGATCTGCTTGAGCTCGTCGAACACCGCCGGTTCGAGGTATTCGACCACCGGCAGGTGACGCGGGGTCGGCCGCAGATACTGGCCCATCGTCAGCACCGTGACATCGGCCTCCAACAGATCATCCATCGCCCGCAGCACCTCGTCGCGCCGCTCGCCAAGACCGAGCATGATGCCGCTCTTGGTCGCAACCTTGCCGTTGACCATCGCCTTGGCCTTCTTCAGCACGGCCAGGCTGCGGTCGTACTTCGCCCGCGAGCGGACCAGCGGGGTCAGCCGCTCGACGGTCTCGAGGTTGTGGTTGAAGATGTGCGGCCGGGCATCCATCACCAACTGGAGCGCCCAGTCGCGGTCGTTGAAGTCGGGCACCAGAACCTCGATCACGATGCCCGGATTCACCGCGCGCACCGCTTCGATCGTCTGCTGGAAATGCTCGGCACCCCCGTCGCGCAGGTCGTCGCGGGCGACCGCGGTGATCACCACGTGGCGGAGTTTCATGCGGCGGGTCGCCTCGGCCACCCGCACCGGTTCGTCGGCTTCCAGCGCGTCGGGCTTGGCGGTTTTCACCGCGCAGAAGCCGCAGGCGCGGGTGCACTTTTCGCCGGCGATCATGAAGGTCGCGGTGCCCTGGCCCCAGCATTCCCAGCGGTTCGGGCACTGGGCTTCCTCGCAGACGGTAACCAGTTTGAGGTCGGTGATCAGCGACTTGGTCGACCAGAACGCCGGGTTGTTCGGCAGCCGGACCTTGATCCAGGACGGCTTCTTGTCCTGGTGCAGGGCGGGATCCATCTTCATCTGGGGTCCGTGGCAGCCGCTCATGTCGGCGGGACGCTAGGACGCCCGCCCCCGGGGGGAAAGGGGAATTTCACGGCGGGGCAATCCAATGGCGCTTCCAACGTCCCGCGCTACGGCTTGACTCGATGAACGATTGACGATTGTGGATCTCGGATTGCCGATTTTTGATTCAAAGGACCGGAAAGCGGCACCCTCCGCCAATCCAAAATCAACAGTCAACAATCCGCAATCCACAATCCGCAATCCGCAATCCGCAATCACCAATCGTCAATCCTCTCCCCCGCCTTCAATCCGCTGGCCGTCCGCCGCCGACCCGCTACGCTTCGCCCATGCGCCTCCGCCCTGCCCTATTCCTGCTGAGCGCCGGCATCCCGCTCGCGCTAAGCTCCTGCGGTCTCCTCCGGCTGCCGGTCCGGGTCGCCGGAGCGGTCGTCGAAGGCACCGCCAACGCCGGCAAGACCATCGGCCGGTCCGCCGCCAAGCCCTTCGCGAGGACTCCCGAGGAAAAGGCCGCGGCCGCCAAGGAGAAGGCGGAAAAGGATGAGGAAAAGCGCAAGGTGAACGAGGCGAAGGTGAGAGCGGAAACCGATCGGCATTCCGCGGCGACCCGCCAGGAGAACCCGGCGGCTCCCGCGGAAATCCCCGCCGCCCCGGTCAACGAACCCCTTCCCGACGACTCCCTCCCGCTGCCTTACGACAATCCCGACGCCCTGCCGCCGCCGCCGGAGGGTTACTGACTCCCGTAATTTTCAGTCCACGGACCGTAGCCGCAGCCCGCGCAGCGCGTGGAGCCCGCCGGCCGCATCCTCCCGCAGCTTCCGCGCGCCGTCCTTGCGCTTCGCCCCGAAGTGTCCGCGGCACTTCGTGAACACCCCTTCCACGAAGCCCTTGCTGCCGAT
>CAMCYK010000339.1 GCA_945883695.1 Akkermansia muciniphila
TCGACTTTCGTCTCTCGCGCCGCTGCTTTCGTGCGGCGGGAAGAACCTAGCCAGACCGGCCGGAGGGTCAACACCTTTCGAGGGGATTTTTCGGAAAAATTCAGGGCACCCGCGTAACCCGTTGATTGCGAGAGACGGCAATCCCGGAGGTTTTCCGCGGGTTGTGTTCGCCGGGCCTTACTACTACAAGTCCAGTAGACACCCGGCGGGTCATCCCGCGGGCAGCCGGAACACCAGCGCGAGGCCCCGCGGCACGGCCGGCTCCGCGCGCACCGTGCCGCCGCAGGACTCCACCGCGGAACGGACGATCGCGAGACCCAGCCCCGACCCGCCCGATTCGCGGGTGCGGGCCGCGTCGGGACGGTAGAAGGGCTCGAACAGTCGGCCCAGGTCCGCCGCGACGACCCCGGGGCCGTCGTCGGCGATCCGCAGCTCGACCATCCCCCCTTGCTCCCCGGCGGTGATCCGCACCGTGCAAGCATCCCCGCCATGCCGCCGCGCGTTGCGCAGGACGTTGGCAATCGCCCGCGCCAGCAGGTTGCGGTCGGCCCGCACCGCAAGCCCGGGAACCAGGTCGATCTCCACCGCCTGGCCCGGGCATTCGCGGGCGCACGCGCTTTCGACGAGCGGTGCCAGCTCCACCCTCTCCGGTCGCACGGACCCGGGAGCGGTGCTGGCCTTGGTGAAGGCGAGCACTTCGGAAACCAGGTGGGAAAGTTCCGCGACGTCCTCGTCGATCGAGGCAAGCCGCTCGCGGTGCTCGGCCGGCAGCCCGTATTCCAGCACGCCCAGACCGGTCCGGACCCGTGCGAGCGGCGAGCAGAGCTCGTGCGCGACATCGCCGAGAAAGCGCTTCTGGCCACGCACCAGACGGTCGAGCCGCACCGCCATCGTCTCGATCGAAGTCCCGAGCTGCCCCAGTTCATCCGCCCGCCGGGTTCCGACATCCACCTCGAATTTCCCGTCGGCGATCGCCTCGGTGGCGCGGGACAGCCGTGACAGGCAGCGGGTGATCCCGAGGAAAAACGGGGTCCACAAGACCAGACTGATCGCGAGCACCGCGAGGCCGCCAAGCAGCCACGGCTTCAGGTCGAAGAACAGTCCGCCGCCCGCGAGAGCCGGGGATCGCAAGAGCAAGAGCCCGTGCAGCGGCTGTCCGCGCCGTGGCTGGAGCAGGGGCAGCTCGAGACCGGCCCAGTAGCCGTTGCCGCCGTCGCCCCGCACCAGAAACAAGGGCCGCACGTCCGGGCCCGGGTTCGCCCCGTCGGCCGGCCGCTCCGCTCCGGGATCTCCGGGCGGGGGGCCTTGGGCCGGGGGACGGGGGCCACCGGAACGTCCGCCCCCGGGCGGCGGACCTTCCGGACCGGGACCGCGCGGCGGCCGCGGGTCCGGCAGGCGGAAGCCACGGATCCGCTGTTCGACATTGGGCGGAAGTTTTCCCGCCGGCTCGGCAATCCATGCCCCGCCACCGGCCTGCAACGATCCTTCGAGCCCCAGCGCCGACGCGTGGCGCTCGACAATTTCCGGCCACTCCGGACGGGGTGCCTGGCGAAGCTCGGACGCCAGCCGCTCCCCCACGTTTTTCAAGCGCTCGCCGGCGGTGCCGCTGAGGAACGAGTCGAGTCCAAGCTGGAGCTGCCACGAGACGAACAGGAAGAAGGCCGCGGCCAGCACGCCCAGATGGACCACCAGCCACAGCAGCGCCTTGGCCATCAGCGGAAAACGAACACGTTGAATCATCGCTCGGCGGCATCCTCCAGCTTGTAGCCCACCCCGCGGATGGTCCGGATGAAACGCGGGTGCTTGGCATCGTCGCCCAGTTTTTTCCGGACCTGCGACACGTGGACGTCGATCGAACGGTCGAAGACGTCGAAGCGCCGGTCGGACACCTCCTCCAGCAGGGCCTCGCGGGTCTTCACCCGGCCTTTCGCCTTGAGCAGCGAGGCCAGGATCGCGAATTCCAGCGCGGTGAGGTCGAGCGTTTCGCCGCGCAAGGTGGCGACGTGGGACGCCTCGTTGAGCGTCAGGTCGCCGCAGACCCGGTCCCGCGGGCTCGGCTCGTCGCCCTCGGTCACGGCGCTGCGGCGGGTGACCGCCCGCAGCCGGGCCAGCAACTCGCGGCTTGAAAAAGTCTTCGGCAGGTAATCGTCGGCACCGAGTTCCAGCCCGACGATCCGGTCCGCTTCCTCGCCCATCGCGGTGAGCATCAGGACCGGGACTTTCGAGGTTTTCCGGAGCTCGCGCAGCACTTCGAAGCCGTCCATGCCCGGCATCATGACATCGAGCAAAACGGCTTCGTGCTTGCCGCCGCGGGCCGCCTCCAGGCCCTCGGGTCCGGTGTGGCGCATCTCGACCTGCCAGCCGTGGGGCCGCAGGTAGTCGCGGATCAAACCGCACAACTTGCGGTCGTCGTCGACCACCAGCAGCGGGCGGAGGGCAGGCAGCTCGCGGGATTCCATGGGGGGCAGGATGGGGCTGCGGGGCCGGGCCGGCCATCGCTTTTACCAGTGCTTAACAATATCCGCCGTCCGCGGGAAGCGGGGCCTGCGTCCGCGCGATTTCCGGCAGCTCGGGAACTTTTACACGAATCCCCCGCGATCCACACACGGGCTTAACAATGCCCCGGTTCCATCATCGGCGGACGACGGAGTTCCGCCGCAACCCCAAACCACCGACACCATCATGAACAAGACCCGTATCTCGACCCTCGCCGCCGGCCTGCTGGCGGCCCTCGCCTGCCATGCCCAGGACGAGCCGCAAGGCCCGCCGCCCGGGGCACCACCCCAGCCGCCGCCGTTGCTCGAAGCGCTCGACAGCGACGGCGACAAAACGATCTCCGCCACGGAGATCGAAGCCGCGCCGGAATCGATCCGCACGCTCGATGCCGACGGCGACGGCACCGTGCGCAAGGAAGAACTCCGCCCCAAGCCGCCGGAAGGCGCGCCGGACCCGGAGCGGGAGGAGCGCAAGAAGGGCCGGCCGCTCAAGCACCCGGTGCCGCCGGTGATGGCCGCCTTGGACAAGAATCGCGATGGCGCGCTTTCCGGGACGGAGATCGACGCCGCTGCCGGGGCCTTGCTGAAACTGGACAAGGACGGCGACGGGGCGCTCACCGGCGAGGAACTCCGGCCGCCGGGCAAGCGCGAGCCGAGGGCGGACCAGGAAGACGGCGGCGAGGGCGGACCTCCCGGCCCGCCACCGGGCGGACGCGGGCGCCCGCCCGGCCCTCCCGGCCAAGGCGGCCTTCCTCCGCGCGGGCGCTGATGGCCGCGGCGGGAAGGCGGGAGATCCGCCCGTCATCACCCCGTGAAATCAAAGACCCCGTCCGGCGCGAGCCGGGCGGGGTCGTTGCTTGAAAGCAAAAGCCGGTGGGAAATTACCAGGTCTTCACGTCGTCACCGCCGCCGAGCTTCTCGTCCGCGCCGTAGCTGTAAACGATGATCTTCTTGTCGCGGACGATGTTGCCCTGGGTGAGCGGGTCGAGGATCTCGTCCTCGTAGTCGACATCCAGCTTGACGAAGTAGGCATTGCCCCAGGCATCGTAGAGGCCTTCGATCTGGCCACCATTCCGGCTGTAGATCAGACCGCCCTTGTTCTTGGTCTTGCCGGTGCCGACGCTGAGGAAAGGAATCTTGCGCGGGTTCTGCATGGTCCCGGTGTCGTCTTCCTTGCCGAGCAGGATTTCCAGCAACTCGATGCCGGCCTCGCCTTCGGTCCGGATCTCCTCCATGCCGCCGGTGAGCGTCGGCAACTTGCTATACTCCTGATAATACTGCTCGAATGCCGTGGCGAGCGAGGTGGCGTCGGTCTTGCTCTTCAGGGTGTTGCCCTTCTTGATCGCGACCTGGGCGGCGCCGAAACTCAACGCGGCAAGCACCACGATGATGGAGATGACAACGAGGAGCTCGACGAGCGTGAAGCCGCGCGGCGCGCGGGGATGGGAGCGGATTTTCATATCGGGATGGGTCGCTGGAGTTTTTGAAAGAAAGCGGAAAAGCAGGGCGCTGGCAATGCCCCGTTTTCCTTTCGTTCGTTCAGCAGACGCTAGCCCATGAGACCGCCCTGCCAAGCGCTTTTCTAGCTCCCGCATTGCCACGCGGGGCTTTGCCGTCCATGCTCGCATCATGGATCGACAAGAACTGCGGGGCGCATTGCTTCGCTTGATGGCCGGTAGCGGATACCGTCCGCTGAACAAATCCGAGATTTCCCGCGATCTCTCCCTCACCACCCACGACCGCCCGCTGCTCCGCGAGGAACTCGCCGCGCTGACCCGCGAAGGCAAGATCCTCGAAGGGAAAAAGGGCCGCTACGAACTTCCGAAAGGCGGCAAGGCCGGTGGCAACCTGCTGCGCGGCACCATCCGCTTCCTGCCCCGCGGCCACGCCTGGTTCTACCCGGACCTCGTGGATCCCGACAACCAGGCGACCGGCATCGACCTCAAGACCCACTCCCGCCTCCACCTCCCGCGCCGCGAACCCGGCACCGCGCTGGAAGGCGACCGCGTCCTGGTTTCCTTCCACCTGCCCCGCCCCGCCGCCGGCCGCCGCGGCCCCGCCCGGC
>CAMCYK010000340.1 GCA_945883695.1 Akkermansia muciniphila
ACCTCCAGCAACTGGTGACCAAAGTGCGCCTGGAGCTGAATCTCGATCCGGAGAAGCCCATCGCGTTCGAATCCCTGATCGGCCGTTTCAAGAAACTCCAGGCCGTTCTGGTCCCCGTGATGTGGGGCCGGAAAACCGGGCATGCGAACGCCTTGCACATCTACCTTCCCGGCAGCCAGACCACCTGGATCCTCCTGAACCTCGACAGCGAGCTCCACGACTTCAAATTCTGGATGGCGCACGAACTGGGACACGTCCTGAGCGTCGGCCTTTTGGAAGAGGGTCTCACCGAAATGGCGGAGGACTTCGCCGATGCCTTCGCCGGTGCCCTTCTATTCCCGGCGGGGGCCGCGAAAAATGCTCTGGCGGCCTATCGGAAAGCCTCCACACCATCGGCGCGGCTCCGCGTGCTGATGGCAGCGGCACAAGAGTATGTGATCTCCCCGTTCTCGGTTCACAAGGAGCTGGAAAACCATGCCAAGGCCACGGGAGCGGATTTCATTCCGCTTCCCGCAGAGCGGTTGCATGCCGAGATCGCAGGTTTCAACAAGCGCTTCCAGACCATCAGCGAGGATCTTTTTGATGCCCGGAAGCCTTCGGCCGATCACTACATGAGGCTGGCCGACGAGAAATTTGAGACCCCGGTTTTCAAGGCCCTCGGAGCCTACGTAAAAGCTTCGGACCCGAGCGACTCGATCATCAGCCGGATGCTCGACATCCCGCTGGTGGACGCAAAGGAGCTGAAGGCCGCCCTTGCCTGATGGGTTTGACACGGAGGACGAGACGATGGCTCAGACAAAGATCCTCCTCGATACCAACAGCTACCTGCGGCTCGCGCAGAATCTCCATCCCCTGCTTTTTGTCTCTTACGGAGCGGAGAACTTCACGCTCTACGTCCACAAGGACCTGAAGGACGAATGCCAGCGAAGCCCCCGGCTCGCCCACAAGTTCGATTGGATCACGCTGCCGAAATACGAGGACAACCGGAAGCGGTCGCTCACGATGAGCAAGGAGCAGCACGCCGAGGCTGCCCTGAACTTCGATTTCATGTGGGGACAGGTGGAAGCCGACGGGCTCACGCCTTCCAAAATCGACACCCGGATCCTCGCCACGGCCCTGACACTGGGAGTCCGGGTGGTCACCGACGATCAGGGCATGCTGGACTTGGCCGCGGAATACGGCGTTGGAACGTGGACGACGCTGGAATTGATGAAGTCGATGCGCGACGCCGGACAGATCACCATGGAGATGATTCGGAGGGTGGTCGAACAATGGATCGACGAGAAGGATCTCCCTGCAAAAGCCCTCCGGACACGCTATCAGGAGTTTTTTGGGGAAGCGCCTCCTGCCGGATTCTGATGGGTATCGCGACAGGCGCTTCATTGACGCCCTCCGCCCTAACATGTAGGGAAAGGCCGCTGGTCGGAGGCCGTTCGTGCTCGCCCGGTCGCCCATCCCGCCCCCATGCCACCGGATCCCTCCAACTTCGACTTCCTCTCTCCTGAGTTCGCGTCCCTGGCAGAACCGTGCCAACGGGCGGAGCGGTTGGTGATGCCGGATCCCCGGGCTTCAAGCTTCTACGCCCGTTTCGCCCTCGAAGCCGCGGTGCAGTGGCTCTATCAGCACGATCGCACCCTGCGGATGCCGTATGACCAGTCGCTCGGTGCCCTGATTCACGAGCCGAGCTTCCAATCCTCGGTCCCCGAGGCGGTTTTCCAGAAGGCCCGGCTGATCCAGCGTGCGGGCAACCAGGCCGTCCACCAGCAGCGGCCAATCCGGCAGTTCGACGCACTCCAGATCGTGAAGGAGCTGCACCACGTGCTCTACTGGATCGCCCGCACCTACACCCGGCATGGCGCCAACAGCTTCGCCGGAACGACCTTCGATCCCGCCATCGTTCCGACCGCGACCGACCCGCAACCGCTCGACCGGAAACGGCTGGCGGAACTGGAAAGTCAACTAGAGGAGACGGCCCGGACCCTCGCTGAGAAGGATCAGAGGCTGGGAACCCTCGATACCGAACTGGAGCAGCTCCGCTCAGATCTGGCAGCCGCGAAGGCGACCAACCAGCAGCAGCCCGACCCGCACGACTACTCGGAAGCCGAAACCCGTGTCCACTTGATCGACCTCGAACTGAAGCGCGCCGGCTGGCTGCTCGACCAGCCGCGCGACCGGGAATTCGAGGTCATCGGCATGCCGAACTCCGGCGGAAAGGGTTATGTCGACTACGTCCTGTGGGGCGACGACGGCCTGCCGCTTGCCGTGGGCGAGGCGAAGAAGACCACCGCCGACGCCCGTGCCGGCCAGCAGCAGGCGAAGCTCTATGCCGATTGCCTGGAAGCGATGACCGGCCGCCGTCCGGTGATTTTCTACACCAACGGCTACGACACATGGATCTGGGACGATGCCTTCTATCCGCCGCGCCGGGTGCAGGGCTTTTACAAGAAGGACGAGCTGGAGCGCCTGATCCAGCGGCGGAAGTCCCGCAAAGCGCTGGCCGTTTCGGCGATCAACGCGGCGATCATCGACCGCTATTACCAGAAACGCGCCATCGGCTGTATCGGCGAGACCTTCATGTCCGGCCGCCGCAAGTCGCTGCTGGTCCAAGCCACCGGCACCGGCAAAACCCGCACCGCAATCGCGCTGGTGGACCTGCTGCAACGGGCGAACTGGGCGAAGCGCGTGCTCTTCCTAGCCGACCGAGTCTCGCTGGTGAACCAGGCGGTGAATGCCTTCAAGAAACACCTGCCGGAATCCAGCCCGGTCAATCTGGTGACCGAGAAGGACAAGGAGGGCCGCGTTTACGCCTGCACCTATCCGACCATGATCGGCCTGATCGATGAAGCGAAAAAGGGCACCGCCCGTTTCTCGGTCGGGCACTTCGACCTCGTCATCATCGACGAAGCGCACCGCTCGATTTACCAGAAATACCGGGCGATCTTCTCCTACTTCGACTCCCTACTGGTCGGCCTGACCGCCACTCCCCGCGAGGAAATCGACCGCAACACCTATGATCTCTTCGACCTGGAGCCGGGTGTCCCGACCGATGCCTACGAGCTGTCACGCGCCGTGGAGGACGGCTTCCTCGTGCCGCCCCGCGCCCAGCAGATCGACATGAAGTTCCCCCGCGAGGGAATCCACTACGACCAGCTCTCCGACGAGGAAAAGGCCCACTGGGAAAGCCTCGACTGGGGCGACCAGACGGAGGACCCGATCCCGGGGGCCGTCAACGCCTCCGCCGTGAACAAGTGGCTGTTCAACGCCGACACGGTGGACAAGGTGCTCCAGACGCTGATGGAACGCGGCCACAAGGTCGCGGAAGGCGACCGACTGGGAAAGACCATCCTATTCGCCCGCAACCATGACCACGCCGTCTTCATCGAGGAACGCTTCAACCACCACTACCCGCACCTCAAGGGTCACTTCGCCCGGATCATCGACAACAAGTCCAAGTATCCGCAGAGCCTGATCGATGACTTCTCGATCCCCGACAAGGCCCCGCATATCGCGATCTCGGTCGACATGCTCGACACCGGCATCGACGTGCCGGAGGTGGTCAATCTGGTTTTTTTCAAGCCGGTCTATTCGCGGACGAAGTTCTGGCAGATGATCGGCCGCGGCACCCGCCTCTGTCCGAACCTGTTCGGCCCCGGCGACGACAAGCGCGACTTCCGGGTCTTCGACTTCTGCTTCAACTTCGACTTCTTCCGCGAGAATCCCGAGGGCTTCGAAGGGACTGCGACCCAACCGCTGGGAACGCGGCTCTTCAGCTCCAGGGCGAGACTGATCGGCCTACTACAGAACCGGCCGGAGTTCGCTCCGAAGGGCGCGCTGATCGACTCCATCAAGGAGACCTTGAAGGCCGAGGTCGCGGGTATGAACCGCGACAATTTCCTCGTCCGCATGAAGCTGCGGACCGTGGAGCGGTTCCAACAGGACAGCGCCTGGTCCGGCAACCTCAGCGAAGGAGACCTCCGCCAGCTCACCGACGAGATTGCTGGTCTGCCGAGCGACACGCCCACCGACGACCTGGAACCGAGGCTTTTCGACTTTACGATGCTGAGGATGCAGCTCGCTCAAGTCGAAGGAGCGGCGGGCCTTTTCGAGACGCTCAGGAGCGCCGTGGTGGCCATCGTATCGCAACTCGAAGAGAAAACCGCGATCCCCACCGTCAAGGCACAGCTCGCATTCATTCAGGCTGTCCAGGAGCCTTCCTTCTGGGATGGCATCAACCTCGATCTGCTGGAAGAGATCCGCCTGCGGATCCGCGACCTGACCCGGTTCATCGACAAGTCGAAGCGGCGGAATGTTTATTCGAACTTCAAGGACAAGATCGAGGGCATCCGCGAGGGAGAGCCCATCCCCGTTCCGACCATGACCGGGGTGCAGTATGAAAAGAAGGTCCGTGACTACCTCCGGAACCACCTCGATCACTTCGTCATCGGCAAGTTGCGACAAAACCAGGCACTGACCCCCATCGATCTGGAACAACTCGAGGCGCTGCTGGTGGAGATCGGCGAAGACCAGGGATCCGTCCTTCTCGATAGCCT
>CAMCYK010000341.1 GCA_945883695.1 Akkermansia muciniphila
ACCCTCGCGCTTATGGATTTCAACAACACCCCGGCTCCCACCTTCGCCCGCGTCAATCCGCTCAGTGGCTGCGGCATCTTGCCGCAAGCCTCGGATGAGGAAGATCTCCCCCCCGGCTTCATCGAAATCGACGGCCCGGTCCCCACCGACCGCATCGCCAAAGGAGAAATCTACATCCAGGACCCCGCCACCCGCCACGCGGTCGAACTGCTCGACCCCCAGCCCGGCGAGAAGATCCTCGACGCCTGCGCCGCGCCTGGCGGCAAGGCCTTCCTGATCGCCGCCGCCCAGGGCTCCGCCAAGGACCTGCTCAGCACCGACTCCAACGACAAGCGCCTGCCCCGCCTCCGTGAGAACCTCGAGCGACTCCACTGCGGCGCGGCGGGGATCGAGATCCACGACTGGTCGCTGCCCGCCCCGGAAAAGTGGCACGGTGCCTTCGATGCCATCCTGCTGGACGTCCCCTGCTCCAACACCGGTGTCTTCCGCCGCCGCGTCGACGTCCGCTGGCGGCTCCGCCCGGCCGACATCACCGAACTGACCAAGCTCCAGCGCAAGATTATTGAAAACGCCCTGCCCTGCCTCAAGCCAGGCGGCCGGATCGTCTATTCGACCTGCTCGATCGAAGCCGAGGAGAACGAGGACCTGATCGCCGCGGTGTTGATCGACCACCCCGAGCTCCACCTCGCCGGCACCCGCCAGGCCCTGCCGCAGCGCGACGGCACCGACGGTGCCTTCGCCGCGACTCTGCTGCTGGACCCCGGACTTTAGTCCGCTCGAATCGCCTTTCCCGAGGCGACCCGCAGTCCCCCCACCGCGCCGTCCCCACCCACCCGGCTACTGGACCGCAGCCGGAGCGAAGCGGAGACGGACTGCCACACTGCTATTCCCAGCATTGCAGTCAAACTTCAGTCCGCTCGACTTGCCTTTCCCAAGGCGACCCGCAGCACCCCCACCGCGCCGTCCCCACCCGACCGGCTACTGGACCGCAGCCGGAGCGAAGCGGAGACGGACTGCCACACTGCTATTCCCAGCATTGCAGTCAAACTTTAGTCCGCTCGAAACGCCTTTCCCGAGCGGACTAAAGTCCGCGGTCCAGTACATGCCATCCGTCCACTACACGCCATCCGTCCACAACGCACCCATCCGCCCAGCCCACGCCACGCTCCCTTTGCGCGCCACCCCGAAAACCCGCCCTTGCCGCTCCCCGCGAAAACTGAACAATCCCCGGCATCCCGATGAAATCCACCTTCGGCCTCTTGCTCGCCTTGCTCATTCTCGTCGCCGTCATCGGCTCCGGGGCCGCGATCTGGTACTTAAGCGACACCGTGGAATTCTCGCGGAAGGACGCTCCGGCGGTTCCTTAGTCCGTTCCCCCTACGCGGATCAACTCATCCAAGGCGGTATCCTTTCTCCGCAACGCCTCAATTTTCTCGATCAGGCTGGCGTTCAATGGGTTTGTCCTTCGCAACTCCGCCTTGCGGTAAGCCTTTACGACGTCCCGTCGAAGGTAGTCCGTCATCTCGGCCTCCTTTCCCGAAAGCAAGCCGTCCAGCAAGGCCACGTTCATCAACTCGCCGATTGAAGACTGTTCGTTGATCGCCTTGACCGCATCCTTTGATGCCTAGACCGCCTCCTTGAGTTCGTCAGGAGTGATCTCCCCGCTTCCGGTGATCTCCGAAATCGCAACGTTGAACTTCACCCACTGATCCAGCGACTTCCGCAGCCGGTCATCATCGAGCCCGTTCTCCTCCTGGACCCTCCGCAACAACGCCGCTACCTCCGCCGAAACCTCGAGCCCTTCCTGCTTCTTCTCACAGGAGCAAAGCGCCATCACACCGAGGATCGAAACGGCGATTTTCTGAATCATGCTGGAAACTATCGAATCGACAGGAGCACGGCAATGCGGTTCCCCGAAACCGCAGGTCGCAACCGCATTCGGGTGCCGGAGTTCGAGGTCGATTCGGGATTAGGATTTCAACCGCGAAATCACGCGAAACGGCGCGAAATCTTAAAATACAGGAATCCAGATGGCTTTTGGCTGTTCCAGATTTGGCGCCCTTTCGCGCGATTTCGCGGTGAAGCATCCCGCTGAGATGATCCTGCCGCATCGCTTTCCTCAGGCGAATCCCCGATTCACCGCGGACAGTCTCCACCCCGCCCTTGAAAGCCCGGCCCCACCCGCCACGTTTCCGCCCTGCCCGCATGACCTTCCCGCGCTCCATCGCCCTGCTGCTCGCCCTGCCACTCGCCGGGCAGGCCGATGACTTTGCGAACAAGGCGACTCCCCTGCTCTCCAAATACTGCTTCGAATGCCACGGCGAGAAAAAGCAGAAGGGCGGGATCGAGGTCCATCAGCTCGACTCCGCCGACGCCGCCCTGCGCCACCACCGCTTTCTGGAAAACATCGCCAAACAGGTCGAGCAAGGCGACATGCCGCCCGACGACGAGGACGTGCTGCCCACCGATGCCGAACGCCAGGCGCTGGTCGACGAGATCCGCTCGGTCCTGAAGAAACTCGAAACCGGCGACTTCACGCGCAACCCCGGCCGCACCACCGTCCGCCGCCTCAACCGCAACGAATACAACAACACGGTCCGCGACCTGTTCGGCATCGACTTCCTGCCCGGCAACGATTTCCCCTCCGACGGGGCCGGCGGCGAGGGCTTCGACAACGTCGGCGACGCACTCTTCGTCCAGCCCTCGCTGATGGAGAAATACCTCGCGGCCTCCAAGAAGGTGATCGGCTCGATCTACGAGGACCCGCAGCACCTCGCCCGGGTGCTCGTCGCCAAGCCCGGCGACAAGCTGCCGCCGGACAAGGCCGCGCGGAGCGTCCTGCTGACCCACGCCTCGCTCGCCTTCCGCCGCCGCGTCACCGACGAGGACCTCGCGCCGCTGCTCGCCCTCTTCGGCAAAAAGCTCGCCGCCGGCGCCTCCTACGAGGAAGCCCTCCGCCCCACTCTCCAGGCACTGCTCGTCCATCCCTCCTTCCTGTTCCGGATCGAGGCCGACCAGCCCGGCAAATCCGAGTGGAAGATCGACGACTTCGAGCTCGCGACCCGCCTCTCCTACTTTCTCTGGGCCTCGCTGCCCGACCGCCGCCTGCTCAAGCTGGCCGACGAAGGCAAGCTCTCCGACCCCGCCACCCTGCGCGCCGAGGCCCAGCGGATGATCGTGGACCCGCGCTCCGAAACCCTGTCCCGCCACTTCGCCGGCCAATGGCTGGGCTTCGAGGAACTCCGCGAAGTCGCCCAACCCGACACCACCCGCTTCCCGACCTTCACCCAAAGCCTGCGGGTGGCGATGTACCGGGAGTCGGTCGAGTTCTTCAACCACCTCGTCCGCGCCAACCGCCCCGCCACCGAGCTGATCCACTCCGACTACACCTTTGCCAACGGCGAACTCGCCAAGCACTACGGCATCGAAGGCGTCACCGGCAGCCAACTGGAGCGCGTCGCCCTCCGCGACCCGAACCGCGGCGGCGTGATCGGCCAGGCCGCCATCCTCACCGCCACCTCGATGCCGCTGCGCACCAGCCCGGTGAAGCGCGGCAAGTGGATCCTCGACACGATTCTCGGCACCCCGCCGCCGCCGCCGCCGCCCGATGCCGGCGTGCTGCCCGGCGACGACAAATCGACCGAGGGCCTGTCGTTCCGCGAGACCCTCGAGATCCACCGCAACAAGGCCTCCTGCGCCGGCTGCCACGAGAAGATCGACCCGCTCGGCTTCGGGCTGGAGAACTTCGACGCCATCGGCCGCTGGCGGACCCAGGACGCCAATGGCAAGCCGGTCGATTCCCTCGCCACCCTCCCCGGCGACATCACCTTCTCCTCGCCGAAGGAGCTCAAGGACCTGCTCCTTTCCTCCGACGAACTTTTCCTGCGCAATCTCGCCCGCAAAATGCTAGCCTACTCCCTGGGCCGGCCGCTGGAATACTACGACGAGCCGGTCGTCACCGACCTCGTCACCAAGCTCCGCAAGGACGACCTGAAGCTGCAGACCCTCATCCTTTCCGTCATCGAATCCCCGCCTTTCCAGAACCGCAGCGCGAAGAGATAACAACAGCCGGATGGCAGATGGCAGATGGCAGATGGCAGATGGCAGATGGCAGATGGCAGATGGCAGATGGAAATTTCCCCGTCTTTCCAATCCGCAATCAAAAATCGACAATCTTCAATCTTCAATCACCTCACCCCATGGCCAACATCCAAACCCAGAACTGGCTCATGCCGCGCCGCAGCTTCCTGCGCGGCGCCGGTGCCACCCTTGCGCTGCCCTTTCTCGATGCGATGCGCCCGCTGATGGCGGCCGGCACTTCCGGCTCGCTGCCGGTCCGCATCGCCCTGCTCTACATGCCGAACGGCGTGCGCCAGGACCGCTGGACGCCGGACGGCGACGGCTCGCGCTTCAAACTCTCGCCCATCCTCTCGCCGCTCGAAAAACATCGCCAGGACCTGCTGGTGCTAACCGGCCTCCAGAACAAGGCCTCCTTCTCCGGCGACGGCCACTACGTGAAGACCGGC
>CAMCYK010000342.1 GCA_945883695.1 Akkermansia muciniphila
GGCATCCGCTTGGCGACGAACGCGTCGAGTGCGGCGCGGTTGTCGCGGAGGTAGGCGAGGAGCTGCCGGCGCCACGGTTCGCCGTGGCGGTAGGCGGCCTCGGCGGCGTAATACGAGAGGGCGTTGATCTCCGACAGCGTGTGGCCGCGCTGGGCACCGAAACGGCGGCGGATCGAGTCGTCGGGGATGACCGCGAAGGCGTAGCCGAGGCCGGCGATGTTCCAGGTCTTGCTCGGGGAAAGCAGGGTGATCGTCCGCTGGCGGAGCTCTTCGGGAAGTTCCAGCGCGGAGAAATGCGGGGTCTTTTCCGGGTCGAGCACGAGGTCGCAATGGATCTCGTCGGACACCAGCACGAGGTCGTGGCCGGCGCAGAAGCGGGCGAGCTGCTCGACCTCGTCGCGGTCAAAGACGCGGCCGAGCGGGTTCTGCGGATTGCACAGCAGGAAGACCTTGGTTTGCGGCGTCACCGCGGCTTCCATCGCCGCCCAGTCGAAGGTCCAGCGGCCGTCGGTCTCGACGTGATCGACGGTGATCAGCGTGGCGGGGCCGTCGTGGTGGACCCCGATGAAGGGCGGATAAACCGGGGTGCAGGTCATCAGCGCCTCGCCGCCCTTGCAGAAGGCGCGGCCGGCGAGCGAAAGCGCCGGGACCAGGCCGCCGAGGTGGAGGATCTGCTCGCGCGGCACCGTCACGCCGCGCTGGCGGGTGAGATAGAGGTCGATGGCCTCGTTGAGTCCCTCGTGGGCTTGCGCGTAGCCGAAAATCCCGTGGTTCACCCGCGCGTGGAGCGCCTCGAGGATTTCGGGTGCCGACGCGAAATCCATGTCGGCGACCCAGAACGGATCGAGTTCCGGCCGGCGGTCGTACTTGATGCAGCCGGTGCCGCGGCGGTCGATGGGGACGTCGAAATCGTAGGTCACCCGCGTTTTCTAGTCGTCCGCGGCGCGCTGACAAGTCCTACCCGCCGGGCGGCTCACGCGTCCATCAGGTCGAAGTGCCCGGCCAGCACCCGGTCGAGGCGGCCGCTGCGGAAACCCCGCCGGCGGTCGCGGACCAGCGGGGTCGGGCGATCCTGGTAGCGGCGGACGATCTCCGGGCAGCGGGCTTGCTCCAAGGCATCGGCGATCGAGTTCGCCGCGAGCATCGACGCCGGTTCCGGCGCCTGGGGGGCGGTGGCGATCTCGACCCGGGCGGTTTCGCCGAGCCCGCCTTCCTCGCCGATGTGGATCCCGCCCTCGTCTTCCAGGATCCGCAGCGCCGCGAAGCCCTCGATCGCCCACGCGCGGGTCCAGCCGGGGATTTTCAAGGCCTCGACCTGCATCCCGCGGGTCTCCGCCCATCGCCCGACCATCCCGGCCAGCGCGGTGGCGAGCGCGGCGGACTTCGGCGTGCCGTCGAGCGGCCGCAGCGCGATCCACGCGGCGGAGCGCTTCCCTTCGGCGACATCCGGCCACGCCCGCTCTAACAAGTGGACCCGCAGCGCCATCTTCGAGACCAGCGCCCGCAGCGGCGCCGGCGAGGGAGGGTTCGAGGAAAGGCGGTGGAGGGTTTGTCGCGCGGCGGCGACGGCGGACTCGATGCGGTCGATGTATTCCGCCTCCTCAAGCACGGCGAAGCGGCCGGCGCCGGTCCAGAAGCCGTCGGCGGCCATCGATTCGAAAATCGACGCGCGGCGCTCGTGGAAGGCATCGAGCTCGATCAGGCCGGCGAGGTCGCCGAGGCGGGCTTGCAGCGCCTGGATCTCCTCGCGGCTGCCCGCGGGTCCGAGCACCATCCGCCGCAGCGACAAGGCGGGCAGGTCTTCCTCGGCGGGGACGCTTTTCAGTTCCTCCGCGCCGTTCGCCGACGCGAGGTCCCAGCGCAGGCGGCCGTCCTTCTCGTAGAGGAACACCAGATCCTCGCCATCGCCGAACTCGCCGCGCACGATGGCTTCCGCCAGCGGACCTAACAGATGGCGGTCGATCGCGCGCTGCAGCGGCCGCGCGCCGAGGGTGGGGGAGAAGCCCTGCTCTAACAAAAACTCGGTCGCGCTGGTGTCGAAGTCGAGCGCCCACGGCCGCTGGCGCAGGCCGCGCCGGGTGGTCGCCTTGCGGAGCTGGGCGGACAGGATGGCGCGCATCGTTTCGCGCGACAGCGGGCGGAAGCAGAGCACGCGGTCGAGGCGGTTGACGAACTCCGGGCGGAAGACCTGGGCGATGGCCTTCTCGATCTCGTCCGGCCGGAAGTCGTCGCTGGTTCCCGCGCCGAAGCCGAGCGGCACGCCTTGCGCGACCCTGGCCCCGAGATTGGAGGTGAGGATGATGATCGCGTGGCGGAAGTCGGCGGTGTTGCCGGAGCTGTCGGTCAGCCGGCCGTCATCGAAGACCTGGAGGAAGAGATCCCAGGTGCTGCTGTCGGCCTTCTCGAACTCGTCGAGCAGCACCACCGCGAACGGTTGCTGGCGGATCTGGCTGGCGAGCGAGTTCTGCGGGCCGGTGAGGCGCGGGAGATTGCCGCTTTGCAGTTCGCTCATGTCGATCCGCAGCATCCGGTCGGGCGCGCCGAAAAGATAGTGGGCCAGGGTTTTCGCCAGCTCGGTCTTGCCGGTGCCGGTGGGTCCGGCGAAGAGGAAAACGCCCTGCGGCCGGGTCGGATCGGTCAGCCCCGCCTTCATCATGGCGAGGCGCGAGACGAGGGCGTCGACCGCTTCCGGCTGGCCCATGACGTTGCGTCCAAAGAGCTCGCGGACCAGGTCGAGATCGAGCCGGCGCGAGTCGTCGAGCATCTCGATCGGCATGCCGGTGGTCGCGGCGATGCTTTCTAACAATAACTCGCGGTCCAGCGCGCGGACCCCGCCGCCGGTCTCCGCGGCGCGGTGCAGGGCGGCGCGGACCAGGCCGAAGAGGCGGCCCGGCAGTGCGGGGCCGGGGAAGAACTGCGCGGCGAGTTTCGAGGCCTCGGCGAGTTGGGCGCTGTTCGCCTGCAAGGTCGCGCCGCGATGGCCGGGATGCTTTGCGAGCCACGCGCCGGCGAGTTCGAGCGTCTCCGCTTCGCCCGGCGGCTGGATGCGGACCAGGGTCATCGCGGACGGCAGGCGCGGGGCTTCGGCCGCGATCTTGTCGAGCACCCCGGGCCGGATTTCGCCCATCACGCGGACCTTGCCGGCGAGCAGCCGCGGCAGCACCAGGTCGAAGACGCCGGTCTCGCTGTTGCGGGTGCGGCCGGCGGGGATCAGTTCGGCCATCGACGGGACGAGCCAGACGAAGCGTTCCTTCTCCAAGGCCCGCAACATGCCGCGGACGCGCTTTTCCAGATCGCCGAGATAACATTGCCCCGAGACGATGTCCGGGCCCGAGGCCTCGAACACGGTGAAGCCGGCGGCCTGCAAGCGTCTTGCCACGAGCCGCAGCAGCGCGGACTTCCCGCAGCCTTCCTCGCCGACCAGCAGCGGGCAGCGGATGGCCGCGCCTTCGCCGCCGAGGAGCATCGCTTCGAGGCGTTCGGCGGCTTTGGCGAGTTCCGGCGTCACCACCAGCGGGCTGCCGTCTTCCAGCGTGTCGCCGACGGGATCGAGGATGCGCGCGAAGCCCGCGAGAGCTTTCGTTGACCCGGTCACACCGGGGGCTCCGGTCTTCACCTCGTCGCGCAAGGTTCGCACCAGGTCGTCGGGCAGGCGGCGGAAGATGTCCTCGAGGTTGCTTTTGTCGGAGGAGTCCAGCTTCGGCATCGGGGTGCCGAAGGACGGGACCTCCCCGGTGGCGAGGCGCTGCTTCAGGAACTCGCCGAAGTCGCGGGCTTCCTCGGCATCGTCCCACTTCCAAAGATTGGAACGCAGGACTTTCATCACGGCCGGCACCACCGGCCCGCGGGCCGTTTGATGGATCAAGGCGAAGGCGTGCTCGCGGTCGGTGCCGTTTTCGGAGTCGACGCGCGCGGTGAGGATCTGCTCGAAGGCCGGGTGGTCGCGTTCGTCGCGGCGCGCGAGGCATTCCAGGGCGAGGATGGCCACGGTGCCGCCGCCGCGGCGGGCGTAGCCGAGCAGGTCGGCCTGCGGGAACGCGGCGGCGGCTGCCACGGCGGTTTTCAAGGCATCCGACGCGCGGAAGGCATCGAGAGTGGGGGACTTGCTCCAGGGCTCGTCGAGATCGGAGGCGAGATCGTGGAAGGACTTTGCCGCGGGGGCTTCGGGAGTTTCTCCCGCGGGTTCGGTCTTCGGTTCCTCTGCCGCCGCGGCCGGCGCGGGTGCTTCCTTCGCGACCACGCTCGACCGGCCCGCGCGCCATGCGAGGGCGGCGGCGGCGAACACGGCGGCGAGGCTTACCGCGACGGTGAAGAATGGATCCATGCGGGCGCGGACTCTAGCAGCAGTCCCGGGTCGGGCGGCAAGCGGAATGGTGGATTGGAGT
>CAMCYK010000343.1 GCA_945883695.1 Akkermansia muciniphila
CTTTCACCGGCCCGGGCAGCAGCTTTCCGGCGGCATCGATGATCCGCAGCCGGCCGGCCTTTTCGGTGACCAGCTTGCGGCCGTCGGGCAGGAAGGCGATGGCCCAGGGGGTTTTCAGCCCTTCTTCGACGACCATCTCGATCTTGTAATCCTCGTGTTGCGTGGTGGTGACCTTGCCGGGTTCCGGCTTCGGGAACTCCATGCCCTTTTCCTTCGCTTGCTTCTCTTTTTCGCGGATGTGGATCACCAGCGAGCGGATCTGGCGGTCGTCGAGGACGGCCTTGAAGGCCGTCATGCCGAACTGGGCGTTGCCGTCGCGGATCGATTTCAGCAGGTCCTCGTCGCCGCCGCCGTGCTTCCATTCGCCATCGATCAGCGAGCCGCCGACCCCGCCGCTGAGGTCCTTGCCGTGGCAGCTCGCGCAGAGCTGCTCGAAGACCTGTTCGGTCTTCATTTTCGAGAAGTCGGGCCCGTCCGCCGCGAGGGCGAGCGACGGGAGGAGCGGGATGAAAAAAAGCGCGCGGGTCATGGCGAAGCGCAATCGATAGTCGAGGAATCGCGGAACTCAAGCGGGCGGGGCGGCATCGCGGCCCGGATTTTCGGCGGTCTGGACGGGTAAAGTCCTTGTGCGATGGTGGTTCTTGGTGCCGTATGAGCCCATCATGAAGCAATTCTCATGCGGTTACGGTTTGTTGGCGCTTGGATTTCTCGCGGGTCCGCTGATGGCGGGAAACTGGCCGTCGTGGCGCGGTCCCGGCCACAACGGCGCGGCGACCGGCGAGCAGCCGCCGCTCGACCTGGCAGGGAAGCAATTGTGGAAAGCCGAACTCCCGGGCCGCGGTTGCTCGACGCCGATCGTCTGGGACGGCCGGATTTTCGTTTCCAGTCCGATCGGCGACCAGGACGGCCTGCTGGCCTTTGATGCCGCGGGCAAGGAGCTGTGGCGCAAAACCTTCGGGAACCTGACCCCGGGCCGCGGCCAGCGGGTCGGCAGCTCGGCGAACTCGTCGCCGGTGACCGATGGCGAGGTGGTCGTGGCCTATTACAAATCCGGCAACGTCGCCTGCGTCGACCTCGACGGCAAGCCGCTGTGGCAAGTCAACCTGCAGGAAAAATACGGCAAGGACACGCTGTGGTGGGACCAGGGCACCTCGCCGGTTTTCGCCGGCGGCAACGTGGTGGTCGCGGTGATGCAGACCGGCGGGGAATCGTATCTGGTGTCGCTCGACAAGAAAACCGGCAAGGAAATCTGGAAGACGACCCGCAAGTACGAGACCGGCGAGGAATCGGGCGACTCCTACACCACGCCGCACGTGGTCAAGGTGGGCGGGACCGAACAGATCGTCACCTGGGGCGGCGACCATTTGACCGGCCACGATGCCAAGGACGGCAAGCTGGTCTGGGAGTGCGGCGGCTTCAATCCGGAGAAAACCGGGATGCAGCGGGTGATCGCGTCGGCCGTGGTGAACGATGAGATCGCGGTGGTGCCCTTCAACCGCGGCGACTCGCTGGCGGGGATCCGGCTGGATGGCAAGGGCAAGGTCACCGAAAGCCATTGGGCCTGGCGCGACGACAAGCTCGGCACCGACGCGGCGAGCCCGGTGCTGCACGACGGCAAGGTTTACGTGCTCAAGGACGGCGGCCCGGCCCGCGGGCGGCTGACCTGCCTCGATGCGAAAACCGGCAAGAAACTGTGGGAGTCCCAGTTGCCCAAGGCGCCGCAGGTCTTCTACTCGTCGCCGCTGCTGGCAGGGGACCGCTTCTACTGCGTCCGCGAGGACGGGATGGTGATCAGCGGAAAGGTCACCGACAAGGGTCTCGAGGAGATGAAGGAATATGCGCTCGAAGAAGGCGTGATCGCGTCCCCGATCAGCGTGGCCGGCCGACTCATCCTGCGGACCGACAAGCACCTGTTCTGCTTCGGGGAGAAGTGAGGGATCAAAAGCTCCACTCCGCGCCGAGCCAGAACGAGCGTGGCGCGGCGATGGTGCGGATGCCGTCGCTGCTGAGGCCGGTGGCGATTTCCTCGTCGAAGAGGTTGTCGACGCGGGCGTGCAGCGCGACCGCTGCGGTGGCCTGCCAGGTGGCACCGAGGCGGGCGCTGGTGTAGCTCGGGATGCGGCGGAGCGCGAGGGCGTCGTCGTACTGCGACGCGCCGTATTCGTAACCGGCGGATAAGGTCAGCGTGTCGGTGACGCGCCAGTCGGCGGCGGCGATCAGGCGGAGGTCCGGCGCTTGCGGGAAGGGCTTGCCGTCGAGCAGCGGCTGGGTGGTGAACTCGGTGTCGCTCCAGATTCCGTCGAAGCGGACCGTTACCTCGTCGTGCGGCTCCCATTCCGCGCCGGCCTGCACGCCGAGCACGCGGGCCTCGTCGACGTTTTGCCGCTGCGAACCGGAGCCGCCGGGCGGCAGGGTGCCGAAGATCGCGGCGATCTGCGCGGGGTCGGGGATCGGGACGTGGGCGATGGCGTCCTTGATCCAGTGATGGAACAGGCTGGCGTCGAAAGTGAGCTCGTCCGCCGCCTGCCATTCGAGCGTGCCTTCGAGGCTGTAGAAGCGCTCGGGATCGAGACCGGGGTTGGCTTCGGTCAGGTCGTTGCGGACGCGGAAGGGGCGGTGGAGCTCGTTGAGCGTGGGCAGGCGGAAGCTGGTGCCGGCGGACAGGCCGAGGATCAGGTCGTTTGTTAGATCGTGGCTCAGGGCCAGCGCGAACGAGGGCTCGATGCCGTCGCGGTCGGGCTGGAGGTCTTTGCGCAAGGTCGCGCCGTTCACCAGCGACTTCTCGATGCGGCGGCCGTCCGCCAGTTCCCAGGCATCGGCGCGGAAACTGGCGTCGATCCGGGTCGCGTCGCTCGCCTCGTAGCCCGCGGCGACGAAGAGCCCGGCCAGGCTCTGCTCGCCGCCGGCCTGGCGGCGTCTAAGGAAATTGCCCGCGACGAAGCCGGCGTCCTCGTTGGTCGCGCCGTCGGTTTTCCGGAAATCGGCACCGCCTGTTAGAGACCACGGGCCCGCCGCTTCCCATTGCAGCGTGAAAGCGCCGCCGGTCCCGGTGCCGGGCACGTGGAACTGGTCGAGCGACGGCGTCTCCGCGCTGCGCGTGGCATTCACCGACGTGAAGACCGACTCGAAGCGCCGTTGCTGGCGGTAGGCGAGCGCCTGCCAGGAGATCCCGCCGTCGTCGTCCGAGGTCACCCGCAGCGCGAAGTCGAGCGCTTCGGTCGAGTTGCCGGAGAGCGGCGTGCCGTTGCTACGATCTTCCTCGTACCAGGAAAACATCGGCTCGATCGTGAGGCCCGGTGCCGCCCGCCACGCGAGCTTGAGATCCGCGCCGTAGGAGTCGATCGCCAGCTTGCGGTCGATCGTTCCGCGCTGCCAGGAAGGCACCGCGTAAAAGCCATCCGAATGAAGGCCGAAAGCCGAAAAGGAGACCGCCAGCGAGTCGTCGTCGGCGACCAGCGTGTGGGCCATCGAGCTGGAAACCGTCCCCTGGCCGCCGCCGCCGACCCGCAGCAGGTGGCGTTCTTCAAAGGGCGAAGGGGAGCTGAGCTGCACCACGCCGGCCGGGCTGGCATTGCCCCACACCGCGGCGCGCGCGGCGGGGACGATGCGGACCGACTCGAGCGTCGACGGATCGTGGCGCGCCCAGTAAACCCAGCCGCCAAAGGGATCGTTCTGCGGGATGCCGTCGAGCACCACCAGGGTTCGTGAGGCGGCGGTCGCGCCGGTGTTGCGCAGGCTGACGCCGGCCGAGGTCGGGTTGCCGAAGAGCGAGGTCTGGCGGCGGTAGAGCGAGAATGACGGCTCGTTCGCGAGCAGTTCGTCGAGGGTCCGCGGCGCGGCGTCGGAGAGGTCCGACGCGGTCCACTCCGCCAGCGTCCAGCCCGGCAGGTCCGCCCCGCTGCCGCCCCGCCGCTCCGCGAGCACGGTGATGTCGGGCAGGCGGTCCTGTGCTGCCAGGGCACCCGCCGTGGCGGCGAGGATCGCGAAGGGTGCGGCTTTCAAGGTCCGGCGACGTTCGCGAAATGCCCGCCCACCGCAATCGGAATCTCCA
This sequence comes from Akkermansia muciniphila, assembly GCA_945883695.1. Classification (GTDB taxonomy): domain Bacteria; phylum Verrucomicrobiota; class Verrucomicrobiia; order Verrucomicrobiales; family Akkermansiaceae; genus Haloferula; species Haloferula muciniphila_A. The sequence goes on from CAMCYK010000343.1 coordinate 4,052, forward strand.
AGGGCACCGCGCCCGGCCTACTTCACCAGCGTCATCACGCACTCGAGATGCCGGGTGTGCGGGAACAGGTCGAAGGGCTGGACTTTCGCCAAGGTGAATCCGCCGGCGGTGAGGATCGCCAGGTCGCGGACCTGGGTCGCGGGGTCGCAGGAGACGTAGACGACCCGCGCCGGGCTGTAGGCGACGAGCTGGTCGAGGAATTCCGGCGAGCAGCCCTTGCGCGGGGGATCGATCACCACCGCGGTCGCGGCGGCGGGGAATTCGATGTCCGCGAAGATCGCTTCGGCCGAGGCGGCGAGGAAGCGGGCGTTG
>CAMCYK010000344.1 GCA_945883695.1 Akkermansia muciniphila
CTTTTTTCGGCGGCGGCTCATGGTGCTTCGATGAGGTGGCAGGTTTCGAGGAACGCGGCGCGTTGCTCCGGGTTGGCGGATTTCCAGCAGGCGGCGAGGTGGTCAACGGGCGCTGGTGCCGGGTGGTTCAACCAGCGGGTGTTGATGACGGTGACGAGTTCCTTCAGCTCCACCGGGCGGAGGCGCGGCAGTAGGCCCAGGATCTCAGCGAACGCGGCCTCGCTGGTCTCGATCAGGGACGGCGCTGGCGACGGTGTAGGAGGCGCTACGGGGGGCGCTGGCGGTTCCTGCGGCTCGATCTCCACCGTGGTCTCCACCGTGGTCTCCACATCGTCCTGAGGGGGCGCTGTGGCCGTCGCCGGCCGTTCCACGATCTCGGCTTCCACCTCGATGTCGGCGGGCCGGGATGCTGGTGCTGCTGGTGGAGGTGGATTCCCGCCGCGCTTCGCCGTGGTCGCGGCGTCGTGGATGTATCGCAAGGCATCGCGGACCCCCCGCAAATTGGAAACGTTTCCAAAATGACGGGCGATCAGCATGTAGTTGCTCGCGGTCCGGTGGTCGATGTCGGTTCTACACTTCACCTCCAACATAAAGGTGCCGTGCGGGAGTCGATTCTTTAACTCGATCAGCACGACGCCGGTTTGTCCGACATGGACCAGGGTTTGCTTGGCGGCCTTGGTCGCCCTGCTGTTTGTTTCCTTGGCCAGCGCCATAAGGTCGGCGACTGACATGTCGGCCAGCTTGACCGGATCGACGACGACAAGGTCGCTGTGGATTTTCTCGATGATCTCACTCATGGCCGTGCGGGGGTCGAGGGTTTCCGCAGCGACTCCACCACGCGGGCGGCAATGGCGGCAGCGGCTTGCTCGGGACTGCGGCCAGCGCATAACGCCAAGGCAATGCAGGCGACCCGCTCGGCGCGAAGCCGGATGGTTCGCCGCTCGGGTGTTAGGGTGGAGTCCATATTATTTGGACCCTTTCCATCCGAGCGCCCGCACCCGGTTGCGTTCCACAAAGTCGGCAATATCAGCAACGGAAAACCGCGTGCAACGTCCGATCTTGATGCAAGCCAGCTCGCGACTCGCGGCGGCTTCCTGAACACTCCGGCGACCGATACCGAGGATGTCGGCGGTCTCGGTGGTGTCGTATAACTTGAACGGCATTTCCGCGCTGCCGATGTGCGCCTGTTTGTTATGTTTGGTAACCACGGCGCAAGGTTGCGCGCCGTGCAGTCTTTCGTCGTAAGCGGGTAATCAGGATTCCGCCCTTACCCCTCGTCCAGCTTCTTCAGCCCAGCTCCCGCCCATAGCGGAGTCCACAAAGTAAGCGCGTCCCTATCGGGAAAACATCCCGGCATCTTGTCGCACGCGTATTCCCGGAGTGTTTTCTTTGTCGGCACAAAACCAAACTCTTCTTGGAATTGGAAATGTAGTTTTACCAGTCTCGCCACCCTATGCTCCCCCGGTTCGGCAATGCGATTCTTCATCTTGGTTATTCTCGCGAAGAAGGCGGAAAGCTCCTCGGGATTGCTATCGGCGGCGGATCTCGCCATGATGCGCCCGGACCAGTCCTTAAGATAGAGATAAACTTTCCCAGTCTTGTCCCCATCGTAAGCAAGGAAGGCTCCGATTGTTTGCCCAATCATCCCGTGCTCGGAATCTGGATCGGCAATGGCGCTCCCGATGTCCATGGCTTCCATGAGTTCGCACACGAACCGGTCGCCTAGAGCTTTTGCCGCTTTGATCGGGTCAGCATCGTCAAGGACGCCGGGGAGGAACGGGAGCGGCTTTTTCTTGTGTCGGCTCATGCTGAAATCCTCCCTTCTGCGATGTTCGTGATTTTCGACTTCCCGCGCTTCGCGGGCCGGATCGCGAAGAACTCCTTGGCGGCAGCGGTGGTCGCAAGCTGGCGGTAGTGCTTCTTGATGATGTTCGGGCTGTTCCCGCATTCATCGGCAACCCGCGCAACGTCCCGCGTCTCCGCGGTCCTGTAGGTGATGAACGAATGGCGGCGACCGTCATAGATGCTCCTCACGCCAGCGGCCTTCAGGATGCCCCGCATTTCGAGGGAATGGTCTTTCCGGGTGAGAAGGCAAGCAGCGCCCGTCCGGCGCGTCTGAGCGGCAAGCCATGCCTTGCAGGCGGGTGTGAGCGGTGCGACCCGTGCGCCCGTCTTGGTCCCGGCTGGAACGCGGAACTCGTCGGCATCAAAGCGGATTGCGCCAAGGTCAAGCAGCATGGTTTCAGTGGGGCGGAGTCCGGCGAAAAACCCAAGCGCCAATTCCGGCAACAGTGGGGACTTCATCGCGAGGGCCGCGCTCAGGATGGCGGTCGTTTCGGCGACGGTGTAGGCCTCGGGTTCCGACTCCTTGACCTTCTCCGGTGTGATGTCGTCGAGCGGGTTGCGCGGGCACCACGATTGCGCCGTCGAGCAGGCAAAGGTGAATAGGGATTTCAGGATTTTCCGCAGCTTGTTGCGGGTCTGAGGGGAAATCGCCTGACCGTCGGAGCGGGCGGAGCGCAGGGAGCCAAGCCAAGCTTCGATTTCCGGGGCGGTCAGGGATTCAATCGGGCGGTCACCGAAAACCACGGCGAAGCGTTTCAGCTCACACTTGAGCGCCTGCCGTTGGCGCGGGCCGACCCGTGTCGCCTTGTAGCTCTTGAAGGCCTCCACGGCATCGGCAACGGTCACCCGCTGGCGCTGGCGGGCGGCATGGTCCTTGCGAAGCGCGGCGACGGCATCGGCGACCAGTTGCTCGAAAGTCGGCGGCTCGATGCCGTCGGCGCGCAGATCGTGCCGAGCGTCCCGGTAGAAATCGAAAGCCCGCCGCGCCTCCGCCGTGATCCCGCCGAAACGCACGCCATGGTCGATAACGTCCTTGTCGTGGATCGTGGCGAAGTCCCGCGCCTTTTCCTCGGTCGAGAACATCCGGCGTTTTCTGCGGGTCACCCCGTTTTCCTCAACGGGGAAGGACACGCGCCAAGGTGCCTTGGGATGGGTGGTCAGGGTGACCTTGCAGTGGACGAACTCGGGTTGCTTGCTCTTCTTGGCCATGCGCTGATTACGCGCCAAGGCGCGCCAAAACGCAAGCCGATTGATTACCGAAAGGTTACCTGAACGCTAAATCAACGTTTACGGCTGCTTTCACCGGCCCGGTCGGCCGAGGGCGTCCGACCCTACCTTGGCGGCCGGCGGCCGCCGGGAGCGGGCGACCTTCGGTCGTGAAAGGTAGGACCGCGGTCGCTTGCAACGGGCTCGTTTTGGTCCAGAATATCGCGAATGGCCGACGACGACCTGCCTGATGAAGCCCCGGAACTGGTTCCGGTCGGCGAGTGGTCGTCGCTGGCCGAGGCGCACGAACATTCGCTGGTGGTGCTGGCGATGAATCTGGAGTGCTGGGTGCTGAACGGCGGCGGGCGCTACGCGATCCATGCCGATCCCGCGCAGCTGCCGGTGATCCGGCGGGAGTTCGCGCTGTATGAAGCCGAGCAGTCGGAACGCCGGGAGCGGGTCGAGCCGCCGGTGTTTCCGACCGGCATCGAGCTGGCGCTGGCGTGGGCGATGACCTTGCTGGCGGTGTTCCTCTGGCAAGGCAGCGACCTGATGCTGGCGGACCGGTTCTGCAATTCCAGCCGGGCGCTGGTGGAAGGCGGGGAATGGTGGCGGCCCTTCACCTCGTTGTTCCTGCATGCCGATGCCGGGCACCTGCTCGGCAATGTCTTCATCGGCGGGATTTTTTGCGTGATGGTCGCGCAGTCGGTCGGCGCCTGGCGCGGCTGGGCCCTGATCCTCGCGGCGGGCACGCTTGGCAACGCGCTGAACGCCTGGCTGCGCTTTCCCGCGGAGTTTCTATCGCTCGGCGCCTCCACGGCCACCTTCGGCGCGGTGGGGATCCTGGTCGGCACGGCGAGCGTGGCGGCCTGGCGGGCGAGGTCGTACCGCGAATTCCGGCCAGTGCTGGTGCCGGTGGTCATCGGGCTGATCCTGCTCGGCTGGTACGGGACCGGCGGTGAATCGGCGGGGACCGAGGGCAACAACACCGACGTCGCCGGCCACTTCGCCGGTTGGGCCAGCGGCCTGCTGCTCGGCGGGGCCACGGCGGCGGGGATTCCGGGACGCCCGGCGCGGTCGAAGGGTGCGGGATTTTCGCCCTCAGGGAGCAGGATGAGATAGCCCGGGGAAAGCTCGGCGCGGACCCCGGGAGGGGGCGGGTGGCACGGGGCGTCGCGGCCGTCATCGCGGAAAAAGGGTTCCGGGGGTGGAGGGATTGAGGTAGGATCTTCCGCATCGCGCCGGACCTGCCCCTTGTTCACCGACCTGTCGGTGAACAAGGGGCAGGTC
>CAMCYK010000345.1 GCA_945883695.1 Akkermansia muciniphila
CCAAGAGCGCCAAGGAAGGCAGGATTGAAAAAGGGTTCAGGAAACTTGGCGAACTTGGCGTCTTGGCGGTTCCATTTTCCGCCTCACGCGAACTGCTTGAGGAAGCGCACGTCGTTCTCGATCAGGAGGCGGATGTCCTTGATGCCCCAGCGAATCATGGCGAGGCGGTCGAGGCCCATGCCGAAGGCGAAGCCGGTGACTTTGTTAGGATCGTAAGCACCGTCCTTGCGCGAGGCGCTGATGGCGTCGAACACGGCGGGGTCGACCATGCCGCAGCCGGCGACTTCGATCCAACGCGGTGCCTGGCCCTTGGCGTGGAGCTTCACGTCGATCTCGAAGCTGGGCTCGGTGAAAGGGAAGAAGTGCGGGCGGAAGCGGACCTCGGTGGCGGGGCCGAACAGCTCGTGGAAGAAATATTCCAGCGTGCCCTTAAGGTCGCCGAGCGAGACGTCGCTGTCGATGTAGAGGCCTTCGAGCTGGTTGAAGACGGAAAGGTGGGTCGCGTCGATCTCGTCGCGGCGGTAGGCCGAGCCGGGGGCGATGATGCGGACCGGCGGGACCTGGCTTTCCATGGTGCGGACCTGGACCGACGAGGTGTGGGTGCGCAGCAGCTTGCCGGAGGCGAAGTAGAAGGTGTCCTTCTCGTTGCGGGCCGGGTGATCCTGCGGGGTGTTGAGGGCGTCGAAGCAGTGGAACTCGTCCTCGATCTCCGGGCCTTCGGCGAGGGCGAAGCCCATCCGGCGGAGGATCGAGATCGCCTGGTGGCGGAGCAGGGTCAGCGGGTGGAGCGAGCCGTGGGGGAGGGCGCGGGCGGGGAGGGTGAGGTCGATGCCTTCGAGCGCCTGTTGGTCGGCGATGTTCTGGAGGGCGAGCTGCTTTTCCTCGAGCGCGGCGGTGATCGCGTTGCGGGCGGTGTTGAGCAGCGCGCCGACGGCTGCCTTGTCGTCCTTCGGCACGTCGCGCATGCCGGCGGAGACCTCGGTGAGCGTGCCCTTTTTGCCGAGCACGGCGACGCGGGCGTCGTCCAGCGCGCGGGGGTCGGCGGCGGCGGCGATGCAGGCCAATGCGTCGGCTTGGATGGCTTCGATGGGGTCCTTCATGGGAAAAGCGGGGCGGAGGAAGTAGCCGACCGGGGGAGGGGAGTCAAAGGCTTGTCCGGGAGGGGAGGGGGAAATTCCAAGGGATTGGGTATTGCTTCGGTGGCATTGAGGTATTACCAAGTGGGAATGAGAACGATCACCTTGAAACTCCCGGATCATCTGGCGGATCGACTTGATCAGTCCGCGGCGGATGCCAAGACCACCCGCTCGGCGCTGGTCCGCGCGGCTTTGGAGAAAGCGCTGGGGGACGAGAATGCGGGGACCGGTTCGTGTTTCGATCTGGCGGGAGACCTCATGGGGTCGATCAAAGGCCTCCCGGCGGATTTGGCGACGAATCCGGTCCACCTGGAGGGCTTCGGCCGGTGAGCAAGGGCGTGATCATCGACACCGGCCCGCTGGTCGCATTCCTCGCGGAAGGCGCGGAGCACGGCACGTGGGTGACCGATCAGTTCAAGCGCCTGCGTCCGCCCTTGCTGACCTGCGAAGCCGTGCTGACCGAGGCCGCCTTCCTGTTGAAGGGCGAAGGCGCGGAGGCGGACAAGCTGTTCTCCTTGTTGGAGCGCGGGGTGCTGCGGCTGGATTTCACCCTGGGGGATCAGGAGGCGGACGTGCGCGAGCTGATGCGGCGCTACCGGGACACGCGGATGTCGCTGGCCGATGCCTGTCTGGTGCGGATGGCTGAATTGCACGCCGGCGCGACCATCTTCACGCTGGATGGGGATTTCCGGGTTTATCGAAAGCATGGCCGGCAGCTGATCCCCGTGCTGATGCCCGGGGACTGAGCACTGGCTTGCCATCCGCCCGCCCGCCCGTCTGAATCCGCGGCGCATGGCCCGTTCCGGATTGATTCTCAAGCTCAGCTGCCCCGATCAGGCGGGGATCGTCGCGAAGATCGCGAGCTACGTCGCCGGGCACCGCGGGAACCTGATCGAGTTCGCGCAGTTCACCGACAAGCTGTCGCTGCGCTTCTTCGCGCGGCTGGAGATTGAAACGGGCGGGCTGGACGTCGATCCGGAGGATTTCATCGAGGGTTTCGGCACGCTGGGGCGCTCGATGAAGGCCGACTGGCACTTCCGGCGCTTGCCTTACAAGATGAAGACGGCGGTGCTGGTGACCAAGACCGACCACTGCCTGAACGAGATCCTGTGGCGGGCGGAGATCGGCGAGATGCCGGTGGAAATCACCAGCATCATCGGCAACCGCGAGACCTGCCGCGGGATCGCCGAGCGGGCGGGGATTCCGTTCCATTTGGTGGAAATGGATGGCGGAAGGAAGGAGGAGGGCTTCACCCGGATCCGCGGCATCCTGGCGGCGGAGTGTGTGGAGCTCGCGGTGCTGGCGCGCTTCATGCAGATCATCCCGGACGACTTCTGCCGGGATTTCGCCGGCCGGCTGATCAACATCCACCACAGTTTTTTGCCGGCCTTCATCGGTGCGAATCCCTACCGCCAGGCCTACGAGCGCGGGGTGAAGCTGATCGGCGCGACCTGCCACTACGTCACCGCCGACCTCGATGCCGGGCCGATCATCGAGCAGGAAGTCGAGCGGGTGCAGCATTTCCACGCGCCGCAGGACCTCGCCCGGCTCGGCCGGAGCTGCGAGCGGATCGCGCTGGCGAAGGGGATCCGCTACCACGTCCATGACCGGACGATCATCGACGGTTCGCGGGCGATCGTGTTCCCGGATTGAGGACTGGGAGCTTGCCTTGTGCGGTCGCGGCGGATGGGCTGGGCGGATGAAAATCCCGCGCGCCTGGTGGTTTGGCTTGCTGTTGTTGACCGCGGCGCGTTCGGCGGAGCGGCCGAACGTGCTGTTCATCGCGGTGGACGATTTGCGGCCGTGGCTCGGTTGCTACGACCCCAAGCTGGCGGTCTCGCCGAACATCGACCGCCTGGCGGAGGAGGGCCGCCGTTTCGCCCGCCACTACGTCCAGGTGCCGACTTGCGGGGCCTCGCGCTGCGCCTTGATGTTCGGCCGCTATCCCGGTCGCTTGGCGGGGGATGCGGGCAACGATGCGATCCTGAAAACCGCGGCGAAGCAGCCGCTGCCGGCGCTGCCCGCCTTGTTCCGGCAGCAGGGCTACCGGACGGTGTCGGTGGGGAAAATCACCCACTTTCCCGGCGGTCGCGGCGGCAAGGGCTGGGTCGATGGACCGGTGGAATTGCCGGGGGCCTGGGACGAGTCGCTGATGCCGGGCGGGCCCTGGCAAACGCCCGAAGGTGCGATGCATGGATATGCCAACGGGGTCACCCGGCAGCAGGCGGGCAAAGACCGGACCCTGAAACCGGTCAGCCAGTCGGTGGCGGGAGACGACCGGACCTTTCCCGACGGCTGGATCGGCGACGAGGCGGTGAAGCGGCTGAAGGAGCTGGCCGGGGGGGGGAAGCCGTTTTTCCTGGCGGCGGGTCTGATCAAGCCGCACCTGCCGTTTGCCGCGCCGGCGAGCCATTTCGCGGCCACCGCCGGGATCTCCCTGCCGGCGTTTCCCGCGGCGGAAAAGCCGGCCTTTCCCACGACCTGGCACGCCAGCGGCGAGTTCCGGCAGTATCACTTCAACGAGGGCGATCCCTTTCGCGAGCCCGCCGCGGCCGTCGCCTATCGGAAGGCCTACCTGGCTTGTGTCCGCTACACGGATGCCCAGGTCGGCAAGCTGCTGGCCGCGCTCGATGCTTCGCCGGCGGCGAACAACACCATCGTGGTGCTGTGGGGCGACCACGGCTTCCTGCTCGGCGAGCACGGGATCTGGGGCAAGCACTGCCTGTTCGAGCAGGCCCTGCATTCGCCGCTGATCATCCGGGTGCCGGGGCAAAAGCAGCCGGGCGAGGCGGCGGAGGCGATCGTCGAGACGATCGACATTTATCCGACGCTCGCGGCGCTGGCCGGGCTGCCGGTATCGGACGCGTTCGACGGCCGTTCGCTGGTGCCGCAGCTCGAGGATCCGGCGGCGGCTTCGGACGGGATGGCGGCGGGGTTTTGGCAAGGCAGCGCGACGCTGCGGACGGACACGCACCGCTTGATCCTATCGGGCAAGGATCGGTCGATCGTGGAGCTTTACGATCGCCGGGAGGATCCGGCGGAGACGGTGAATGTGGCCACGAAGCAGGAGGAGATGGCGGCCGGGATGAAGGCGCGCTTGGAGAAGCTTCCGGCGAAGCCGTGAGGGGGGGGGATTGGAGTGTCGCCTTGAAGGCGACATGACAACGGGCCGGGCG
>CAMCYK010000346.1 GCA_945883695.1 Akkermansia muciniphila
CAGGCAGGTGAGCCCCTCTGAATTCTTTCTTTCCCTGGCGAACTTGGCGTCTTGGCGGTTCCCTTTCCTCTTCCCCAAAGCGGGATTGCACCCCCGCGGACGCCTGCCTAGCCTCCGCCCCGTGAGCCGCCCGATCGATGTCCTGCTGGATTTCCTCCGCACCGAGGAAGCCCGCGGCGTGACCCAGGTCCACCTCGACGAGGAGGCGAAAGAGCTGCTGCGCGACTTGCACCGGCGGTCGCGGGGGGCGAAGGCGCCGGTGGCGGGGCCGGTGGTGGCCGCGGCGACCACCGACCTACCTTCCAAGCCGACTAAAGTCAGCGCTCCGCCGGTGAAAGTGGAAGCGGCCGTGATCGCCACGCCGGCGGGTGGCAGCGCGGCGGAGAAAATCGCGGCGCTGGCCGCCCAAGCCGCGACCTGGGCTCCGGCCCGCCAACTCGGGACCTTGCGCGAGACGATGGTCTTTTCCACCGGCAATCCGGAAGCCGACCTGATGTTCGTCGGCGAGGCCCCCGGCTATCAGGAGGAACAGCAGCGCGAGCCCTTCGTCGGGCCGGCCGGGCAGAAACTCGATGAAATCGTCAAGGCGATGGGCCTCTCGCGCGGCGAGGTTTACATCTCCAATATCGTCAAATTCCGTCCCGCCACGCCCGGCCAGACCACCAACAACCGCAAGCCGACCGCGGAGGAAATGGCGTCCTGCCTGTCCTTCATCCGGGCCGAGGTCGCGATCGTGAAGCCGCGCTGCATCGTCGCCCTCGGCGGCACCGCGGGCGAGGGCCTGCTCGGGCTGGGCGGTTCGGTCACCGCGATGCGCGGCCAGTGGCACGACTTCGCCGGCATCCCGGTCCGCGTCACCTATCACCCGTCCTACCTGCTCCACAGCGGCGCCCTCCGCGACAAGCGCGCGGTCTGGGAAGACCTGCTCGAAGTGATGGAAAAGCTCGGCCTGCCGATTTCCGACAAGCAGCGCGCCTACTTCGCCACCAAGCCCTGAGCTCCGGTCTTGGGTCTTCCCTCTTCCAGTCTTCGGTCTTTCCCATGCTCCTCGTCCTCACCACCGGCGGCACCATCGACAAGGTCTACTTCGACGCCTCGTCGGAATACGAGGTCGGCGAGCCGACCGTGCCGCACGTCTTCCGCGAGTCCGGCGTGACGCTGGAGTGGCGGCTGCTGCCGCTGCTGCGGAAGGACAGCATTGAAATGACCGACGACGACCGCGCCGCGATCCGCCGGGCCTGCGAGGAGGCCCCGGAGGGCCGGATCCTGATCACCCACGGCACCGACACGATGAGCCGGACCGCCGAGGCATTGACCGGACTTTCCCACAAGACCATCGTGCTCACCGGCGCCCTCGCGCCCGCCCGCTTCCGGGTGACCGATGCCGTCTTCAACCTCGGCCTCGCGCTGGGTGCCGTGCAGTCGCTGCCGCCCGGCGTCTATCTCGCGATGAACGGCACCATCTTCCCCGCCGGCAAGGTGCGCAAGAACCGCGAGGCGGGGCGGTTCGAGGCGATGTGAACCCCGGCACGCGGGTCGCGCCCTGTCCGGCGGACCGCCTCACCCCGCCGCGACCACCATCAGCCTCCCGCCGCGCCGCCGCAGCACCCGGCCGCCCGGCAGGTTGACCGCCGGAGCCGCCGCGGGATCGAGCAAGCCGAGACAGCGCGCCACCACCTCCCGCGAGAGCTCCGCCACGCCGGAAGTACGAAGGAAATCGTAGATGCAGGCCGCCCGCACCGCTTCCGGCAGCGTGCGCAATTGCGGCAGATGCAAGCGCCCCTGCGGATCGACCGCCGCCGCCTTTGCCACCGCCCAGCTTTCGATTTCCCGCAGCTCGGCCGATGCGGCTTCCGCCCGGCGCAGCGACTCCGCGACGTCGCGCCGCGCGATTTCCGAAAGCAGCGGCAGCGCCTCGTTGCGCAAACGGTTCCGCGCCGCCACCGGCTCGGCATTGCTCGCATCCTCGCGCCAAGTCAGCCCTTCCGCCGCCAGCCACTCCCGCAACTTCCCGCGCCTCGTTGCCAGCAAAGGCCGCAAGCATTCCACCGGCCGCCCGCCGAGCGTCAGCACCTGGCTTTCCTTCATCCCGGTGAGCCCCCGGCTGCCGCGCAACAGGTTCCACAAAATCGTCTCCGCCTGGTCGTCCGCATGATGCGCCAGCAGCAGCCGCGGGCAGCGATGCTTCCGCGAGCACTCCGCGAAAAACCCGTGCCGCGCCGCCCGCGCCGCCGTCTCCAAGGACAGGCCCTTCGACTTCATCAGCGCCCGCACGTCCGCCTTGCCCGATTCGCAGCGGTAGCCGAGCGAGCCCGCCAGCTTCTCGACAAAGCGCGCGTCTCCCGCCGCCGCCCGCCCGCGCAGCCCGTGGTCGAGATGGCAAACCACGATATCCCGGAATCCATGCCGGTGCAGCACATGCAGCAGCGCCAACGAATCCGCCCCGCCTGAAATGCCCGCGAGGTAGCGCCGGCGCTTCGGCGCTTCGCAAAACCAGGCGATGTCCGGCAGCGGCACGGGCCATCCATGCCACCGCCGCGGCGATGGCGGAATCCGAATCTCGCGCGGCTTGCCTTCCGCGCCACCCCGCCCAATCCTGCCTGCCCGTTTGAACACCCATTCCGACATCCACGCCTTCTTCGACGAAGAGCTCTGGCACGAGCGCTTCGACGAGGAGTGCCTGCAAGCCGGCCAGCGCCTCCGGCCGAGGGTCCGCGAGCTCGTCGCGGCTTGGCCCGACGCCGACAGCATCACCCTGCGCGCCGAGGTCGCCGGCGAGCCTTGCGAGGTCTCCCTCTGGCCCGCCGACGGCACCTGGGACTTCGAAAGCACCTGCTCTTGCGAAGTCCGCAGCTTCTGCCCGCACGCCGCCGCCCTGTTAGAGGAAGCCGCCAAGCCGAAGAACCTCCCCCGCCTGCTCGACGGCAAACCGGTCCGCAGCTCCTCCCCCGGGAGCGCCCCCGGGAGCGCCCCCGGGACCGCTGGTCTTCAGACCGGCCCGCCCCTCCCCGAAGACACCCCCCACCTCGAACTCCGCCCGACCTTCCACCTCGACATCGTCCGCGAGGAAACCGCGTCGAAGGTCGTCCGCCTCCTGCTCCAGGCCCTCAAGATCCCCGACCTCGGCGACTGGGTCGTCGCCCGCCCGCTCGCGATCTACGGCGAGCACCGGATTCCCCTCGGCGGCATCCCCGGCCCGCGCGAACTGCGCCTCGACACCCCGCAAGGCCCGCTGGTCCTCCGCCGCGACATCGCCGCCGAGATGAACGCCATCATGGCCCTCCAGCAAGCCGGCCTCGCCAGCCTCTCCGGCCACTCCCAGTACCGCTTCCTCCTCGGCCTCGAAATCAAAAATCAACAATCCTCAATCCTCAATCGTCAATCGTCCACCCTCTGGTTCCCCAACCCCGCCCACGGCAACCTCCCCGAATTCTGGCCCTGGCTCCGCGCCACCGGCGGCCCCATCCTTGAAAACCAGGGCTGGACCGTCGCCTTCGCCCCGGAGGTCGGCCACGAGATCATCGACCTCGATCCCGAAGGCTTCGTCTATCAGCTCGAGGACGACGGCAGCGGCTGGTTCCACCTCTCGGTCGGCTTCGATGTCGGCGGCAAGCGGCTCGACCTCCTCCCGATCCTCGCCCAGTTGTTAGAGCGCGGCGCGATGGAGTCCTCGCTCGAGTTCCCCGCCGACGGCCACTTCCTCCATCACCTCGAGGACGGCCGCGCCCTGCGCCTCCCCGCCGCCCGCATCCGCCGCATCCTGAAGCAGTTCTCCGCGCTGATCGACCCGCGCCGCTTCAAGGGTTCCAAGCTCAAGCTCCACCCGCTCGACGCCGCGGCGATCGCGACCTCAGAAGAACTCGGCATCCAGGCCCCCGAACGACTCGCCGAGCTCGCGGCGAAGCTCAGCAACTTCGCCGGTATCGAGAAAGTCCCGCAGCCCGCCGGCATCCAGGCCCAGCTCCGCGAATATCAGACCACCGGCTTCCACTGGATGCAGTTCCTCGCCCGCCACGAGCTCCACGGCATCCTCGCCGACGACATGGGCCTCGGCAAAACCCTGCAAACCCTCACCCACATCCTCGCCGAAAAGGACAGCGGCCGCTCGCAGGGCAAGCCGGTCCTCGTCGTCGCGCCGACCAGCGTGGTTCCGAACTGGCGCGCCGAAGCCCAACGCTTCGCGCCGTCGCTGCGCATCCTCATGTTGGACGGCCCGCAGCGGAAAAAGTACTTCCGCTCCATCCCCTACGCCGACCTCGTCCT
>CAMCYK010000347.1 GCA_945883695.1 Akkermansia muciniphila
TTTTGCCGGAACAGATTCACGTAATTTGAAATCCCAATCCAAATCATCACCATGAATCCTCCGAATGCATCTGATCACCTGTTCTCCCGCCGCGCCTTTATCAAAACTTCAGCATTTTCAGTCGGATCAATTGCGTTTCTTGGCAATGGCGTTGCACTCGCAAACAATTATTCAAACGCTTACAATCTTTGGAGCGAAGATTTTAAATGGGGAGTAGCAGGAACCGTCGAGATCCCTGGTGATCTCACGGACGACGCAGCCGACGTATGCTATCAAGCCATTAGGAAAAGAGTTGAAGGTGACCCGACGACCAGTCCGCCTCTTCATCCTGAAAGTCCTTGTGCCAAATTCCGAAGTGAGAAATCCTGGTGGAACAGTCATTCCGACGGAATATTCAGCAGTCACAGCTAGCATTGACACCGATAACCCGAAAATGACTTTTGTTCCGCCGGTGTCCCCAGCGACCCAAGGGAAATGGATCCTCGAATTCAAAGCTGACTATGTATACAGGGCAACGTGTAGGAAACAATGAAGCTTCGTTCCAAACCAACCTTGTTCTTTGGAGTTCTGACTGGATTCATTTCAGTGGCGGTTTTTCTTTGGCTGCATTTTTCTTCAAGAGAAGATCGAATCGAATCAGTGGAGAGTTTTTCCACTGACGAGACGAGACTTCAATCAAAGCGATTTGACAATCACTCGCAAACTGAAGCTGAATCGAAAAAAACTAAAGAGTTAGTTATCACGCCAGTGGAGGACTCACGCATTAAATCAGCTATTTTTCAGCTAAATCAGATGGAAGCTTCGCGGGCGTCATACTGCCGGAGTATTGAGAAGGATGACAAAACTATTTACCAGTTTTTGATTTCACGCGCTTCTGATGCGGAAATAGAAAAAATTAAACGAGTTATTTCTAAGGTAGTCGGTCTAACTAAAAATAGCAACGGGGGGATCATAACTTGGCGAGAGCGACTTATTTCTGAATACCTTCCCGATGAAATTTATGAAAACCAAATAGTTTCAATTACCTACAATAAGTTGACTGGCGATGGGCGTTATTCGATCATAGGCGTAAAGGACGGAAATTTGATCATGCACGAAGGTAATGCACCTGCTCCGGCCGACGGTGCAATTAACTTTCTGGCATCGAACGTTATTTTCGAGTACGATTCCAAGTGGCGTTTCGCCTACTTGTTTGATCGGGAGCACGAACAATAAAGAGAGGCAGGTTGCCGATGGGGTGATCCGCAACCTCGCCGCCGGCAGTTTCTGCACGCGCACCGGCGTGGCGGAGGGCACGCCGTTCTCCCAGCCGCTCAACGAATTCTGCATCAAGAGCGACGAGCTCGGCGACCCGCTGATCAACGACGATTACGTCCGCGAGCTCAAGCTGGCTCTAAGCGGTCAACAGAACCCCTCTACCCGACCGCCGCCTGATTTCGGTAAGGTGCGGGTCCATGGAAGCACCACCCGACCCCGCCACCGGCACCATCATCAAGAGCGACCGCACCGGCCGCACCCGTTACACCGCCCAGTACAAGCGCGAGGTGGTCGACGCCTTCGAGTCCAGCAGCCTCAGCGCGCCTGCCTTCGCCATGCGGTGCGGCGTTAAGTATCCGACCTTCGCCGCCTTGGGAATCGCGGGGCGGCGGCGGGGCTCGCTTCCGGGACCCGCCAGGCAGCGGCAGACCCCGCCCGCGTTCCTTCTCGCCGAGATCGGCGTGACTTTGTTCGGCGAGGCGCTGGAAGTCCGCTTGCCCGGCGGAGTCGTGGCCCGAGCCGCCGGCTCCGCCCAACTCAGGCTGCTCGCCGAACTCCTGCGCCACCTCGCGTGAGGCCCCCCGCCATGCTCAACCACGGCAACGGCACCCTCACCGTAACCATGCGCTCCACCGTCCTGAACTCCGAAGTCCCCGGCCAGTTCCTCCGCCTGCGCGCGGAAACCATACCTTGACGGAACCCGCTTGCTGCTATCCCCACCCCCCGCCGCCCGGAGTGCGGATGACCACGCGTTCGCCGGCGGCGGCGGCATAGGTCACGGCACTGGGCAGCGCTTCCTCGCGGCCGTCGGGGTGGATCCTCGTCTGGCTTCCCGGCTGGCCGTCATCGCCGCCCGCCAAGCCGCGGGGGCCGGCCGTGCGGCGCTCGGTGAGGAAGGAGACGACCAGCGGCCGGAGGAATTCGACCTCGCGGATCATCCCGTCGCCGCCGCGATGCCCGCCGGCACCGCCGGAACCACGACGGATCTCGTACTTCCACAAACGGACCGGAAAGCGGTGCTCCAGCAGCTCCGGATCGGTGATCGCGGTGTTCGTCATGTGGACGTGGCGGCCGGAGCTGCCGTGGTGCCGCGGCCCCGCGCCGGAGCCGCCGGCCAGGGTCTCGTAGTAGCCGAAGCTGCCGTCGCCGAAGAGGAAGTTGTTCATCGTGCCGGGGCCGTTCGCGGCCAGCCCGAGCGCCTCTAACAGCAGGTCGGTCAGCCGCTGGCTGGTCTCGACATTGCCGCCAACCACCGCGGGTGCGGTCGCGGGGTCGTCGCCGAAATCGGGCGAGAGCAGGCCGGGCGGAATGACGATCTCCACCGCTTCGAGCAGTCCTTCATTCAAAGGGACATCCTCGCCGAGCCACAGCCGCAGGGCGAACAGGACGGCGCTGCGGACGATCGCCGGGGTGGCGTTGAGATTGCGCGGGTGGACGCCGCCACTGCCGGTGAAGTCGAAGACCATGCCATCCTCGTCGGCGCGGAAGAGAAGCTGGAGCGGGGTGCCGTCGTCGAAGGTGGTGCGGATGAGAACGGGCGAGCCGCCCGCTCCCCTCTTTTCACTGTTCGAGCGCAGCCGTTCCGCCATCAGCGCGGCGGAGCGGTCGAGGATGCCGCGGAGTTCATCGCGGACGATCTTTCCGCCGTGCTCCGCGGAGAGGCGTTCGATCGCGCGGGTGCCGTGATGGATCGACGCGAGCTGGGCCTCCAGGTCGGCGAGGGTGTCGGAAATCCGCCGCGAGGGCCACGGCGCGTCGCGCAGCAGGGCTTCGGCGTCCCCGAACATGGGCTCGCCCCCGCGGACCAGCAGGCGCGGGGCGATGACCACGCCTTCCTCGGCAAGAGATCGGGCGTCGGCCGGCATCGAGCCCGGCGCCTTGCCGCCGATCTCGGCGTGGTGGGCGCGGTTGGCGACGAAGCCGACCCGCTCGCCCGCCCCGTCGAAAACCGGCGCGATCAAAGTGACATCCGGCAAGTGCGATCCGCCGAAGCCGGGGTGGTTGGTGAGGATAACATCGCCCGGCCCGGGATCGAGAACCCGCAGCACTTCCCGCACGCAAACCCCGAGCGCCCCGAGGTGGACCGGCACGTGCGGCGCGCTGGCGACGAGTCGGCCCGAGGCATCGAGCAGGGCGCAGGAGAAATCGAGGCGCTCTTTGACGTTGGTCGACAACGCGGTGCGGCGGAGGCTTTCGCCCATCGCGGCGACGATGCCTTCGAAGCGGGAGCGGAAGAGGGCGGAGGAGATGGGAGATCCTCCTTCGCCAAGGCTTCGGAGGACAGGTGGCAGATGGTGGATGGCAGATGAAGAGTCCGTGCCGGCGGACCATTCTAACAAGAGCGTGCCGCGGGTGCCGCGGCGGATTTGCCAGGCGGCGGGAATGACGCAGGTCGAGAAGCGGTCCTGCAGCAGGACGGAGGCCGGCTCCCGTGGCTGGCGCGTCTCGCGCCAGTCCGTTCCCGGTGCGTCTCGCGCCGGGGATCCGGGGGTCGAGGCGGCTTGGGGCGGACCGAACTCCTCCGCCGGAGTCTCAGGGCTGCGTTCCTCCGCGACGATCCGCAGCGCGACCAGTTCCAAGGCGCGACCGACGGTCGGAGAGTAGCCGTAGAGCTTCCGGTATCCGGCGTTGAAGGCGGCGACGATTTCCTCCGCCGAAGCCGAGGAATTCTCCGCTTCCACGGTAAGGAAGCTGTCCTGCCCGGTCAGGCGGAGATCGGCGAACCAGCGGATGGCGGGATCGGGGATGGAGACTTGTGCGGCGAGGGCTTGCCAATCGCCTTGGAGCCGGGGAGCGAGACGCTCCCCGGACGGACTGGCGCGAGACGCGCCAGCCACGCGAGACGCGCCAGCCACGCCCGACGCGCCAGCCACGCCCGATGCGCCAGCCACGCCCGATGCGCCAGCCACTTCCGCGAAGGGCCGGAGCACCTGCTTCACCCGCTGTTCCTGGCGGCGGGCGCGTTCGAGGCCCCAGGCGCTGAGCAGGCCGGCATC
>CAMCYK010000348.1 GCA_945883695.1 Akkermansia muciniphila
GACAACGTGGCCAAGCCCGATGGCAAAGTGATGACAGCCGAGGCAGGCCCGGGATTGTCCAGAGTGGCTGGATTGACGAAGAGTCTGACGGTATCGTAAGTTCCGGAGTTTGGCTGAATGCACCCGACCAACAGATAGGTGGTCGCTGCTGCGATCGGGAGCGCTTTCTGAAACGCGCTGGATGTGACCGCAGTGCTGCTGCGGGCGAAGAAATAGTAGCCTGAGGGGAAGGTGGTTGAGATTGTATTGGCACCGATGCTGACCCGCGGACTCCCGGAAGATGCGCTCGCATTGTCATCAAAACCCACTTGGAAAAAATCCTGATTCGCCAGCGGGCTGGCACCGCCGCTGGCAGTGCGGAAGAGGAAGCTGAACCACAGGATTTCGCCCTCCGCCGCATTGAAGGCCGCGGCGAGTGGCCGTTGGACTGCGTAGGAACCATTGGCGGTGTCATAGAACCGGAGCGCCCGGTTACCTCCTGCGATGACAATCTCGCCATTCTCATAATCCACCGGGCTGGCGGTGCGATCCTCGATTTTGACGAGGGATTTGATGGCATTGCTGACATCGTATGTGCCGCCCCAGCCGCTGCCGCCATCGAGACCGGTGCCGGGGGAATTGTTGCTGCCGCTCTCGAGCTGGGCAGCGGCGGCATAGTCACCGAAGTCGTCATAAGCGACCACCTGGGCTTGCAAAGGGACAACAAAAACCCCAGTCAACATCGCCTTTTTGAGGCTGAAGGGAGGAAAATCGAACACGATCCTATCCAACAGGAAACCCGGCGATCCTGTCAACCCATGAAACCGCCAAGGCCATTTATGAAATCGAAACGACTTATGGGGTCACGCGGAATGAAGCCAGCTGCCGCTGCTGTTCCGGGGTTAGCTTATCGGCGATGTCGGAGAGTTTTTGGAGAAGGCTCTCAAGATGTTGGTCGCATTCGCCAGTCCACTCGGATCCTGGCAGATCAGCCAAGCTGCGCCCATGGTGCAGCCCCGCCGCCGTCAACAGGGCGAGGGAAATTTTGTCAGGATCGCCCAGTTGCCGTGGGCGTAACAGCCCGAGGGCTAAATTGATGGGGCGGATCGCGCCCCTGCGGTTCTCGTGCCGGCAGGCAAGTCGGCTTTGATAAAGATAAAGCCGCCCCCGTTGGATGATGACTTCGTCGCGCTCGTCTCCGCTGCGGCGGAGGTGAACGGTGAAACGATGTGCAATCATGAGAGCAGCATCAGGAACCCTGAAATCCGGATGATCCAGCAAGGTTCCCGCCCACTCGGTGGCGGTTCCCGAGATGCTCCACACGAGAGGAAGCGATGAACGAGGGCGCTCAGGACGGGTGTTGATCAGCAGGTCGGTGGCCTCTTCAAAGAGCGGCTGCAAATCCGTGCCCGGTCCGTCGTGTAGGCAGAGCCGGGCGATGGCGTTGAGGCTGTGGGCGAGACCGCAGGCCAGAGGAAAAGAGTTCGGATCCCGTGCGTGTGCGGCCCGGCAGACCGCGGTGACTTGCTCGATCTTGCGACGGGCTTCCGGCTGCCAGGCCGGGCCGGCCGCCACGGCATAAGTCGCAAGATCGGCAGCCGCCAGCGCCAGCCGCGGAAGCGTTTCATTTTCCGGTCGGAGCAGCAACCCGGCCGGGAATGCCTCACAGAGTGCCAGCGTTTCCTGACCCAAGCGCACGGCCTCGATAGAATCTCCGGCGTGGTGGGCTTGTTGGGCAAGAATCCGCAAGGCATCGCAGCGCAATGGCAGCAAAGGAGCCGGATCCAGCTCCGGCCATGCCGCCAGGCGGTCCAGCTGAATCAGTGCCTTGCGCGCATGGCCGCCGGCCTCAACCGTGCGGCCCACCCGGCCTAGCAGGCGGGCGAAACCCAGTCTAGCTTGGGCAGCGTCGAGCAGCCGTTTCGGATCGCCTGGCGCTTCCTGCGCCAGCTTGCTGAAGAGGTCGAGCGCAGGCTGGATGGATTTCAAGGCGGGGCCATACCGAGCCTGGCCCTCCGATGCTGCCGAACGGAGCTCGGCCAGCATGGCCTGATAGTATCGCAGGTCCAGTTCCCCATTGGCATTGAGCGGCAACGCCGGGTTGGCACCTCCCGCAGCCCCAGGCAGGGCAGCCATCGTTTCGTCGAGTTCCCCCACATTGGAGGTGTGCAGTTCGTCGCGAATTTGTCGGAGCGTGAAAGAAGTCAGAGTGTAGGCATGCTTCAGGTTCGCCTCATTCCGCAGCGCCACCGCCCGCTGCCTTTGATAGAGAACTCCACCTGCTACCAGCCCGGCCAATACCAGCCCGCCCGCAAGTGCCGAACGCCGGGCCTGCCGCCGCACAAATGTGGCGGCAAGATAAACGAGGGTGTGTTTCCGCGCGACCACCGGCTGCTTGGCTGAGAAGCGCTTGAGATCTTCCTCCAAATCCCGCGCATGGTGATAACGGTGGGCTGGGTCGAAGGCGAGGACCTTTCGCAGGATCGATTGCAAATCGCGCGGCAGCTCCCGTGTCGTTGCGTGAGAGACGAGGGGTGGCGGTTTCAAGACCTGAGCCAAGGTTTCCGCCGGAGTGCCTTCAGGAAGCCGCAGCCACTTGCCTGTGAGGATGCGGTGGAGCATCAGGCCCAAGGCATAGACATCCACCGGCATCGCACGGGAACCCTTGCCATTCGCCGCCTGCTCGGGTGCCATAAAATGCAGTGTCCCTGACATCCCGATACTGCCACCATCCATGCCGTGAGCCGCGTCTGCCCGATGCAGCCGGGCTAGCCCGAAATCCACGATTTTCGCTTCGCCCCGGGGATCGACAATCACATTGGCTGGTTTCAAATCCCGGTGGATCACCCCATGATCATGCAGCAAAGCCACACCGCGGACCATGCCCCGGAACAAGTCCAGTTTTTGCGTGAGGCTCAGCTCGGGATGCAGCTCCAGCCATTCGTCCAAGGGCCAGCCGTCGATCCATTCCATGGACAATCCCTGCCGTCCATCGGCGGTCACAATCCCCTGATAGAGCTGCACCAGGTTCGGATGTTGGAGCATTGCGAGAATGCGGACTTCGCGCTGCATCACCTCCTCCGTAGCTCCCGCCGGGCCGCGACGATGCAGGATCTTCAGCGCCACCGTGCGTCCAGGCCCTAGTTCCTCCGCCAGCCAAACCTCGCCGGATGCGCCGGAACCCAGCCGATTTATAATTTCGAATCCCGAAACCTCCGGAGCGCCTTTTTCCACAGGTGGCCGCTTGCAAGATTCGGTTTCCAAAGCCGCCTCCAGCAGACGCGCTTCCCAGTTTGGCGGCATCTTCCATTGCCCATTCTGAAATGCACTGCCGTGCCCCTGGGCGCGATCCAGTGAAGAGCGACCCGTGTCCAGTTCGGAATGATCCTTGCTTGTCAACATGAAGACTACCTTTAGTTTCCGATTCCGGTCTGGCAAGTTTGCTAGGAATTTGCTTTTGAGGTGTGAGCCGTTGAAAGAGCGGGTGGCGGACCGGAGACGGGGAAATCCCCGGTTCACCCTGAAATGGGGCGGGCGCTGGGGACTTGACGGCGGTTTTCATTTATCGCGAGCGTAGCCTCCCGGGCCGCTGTGCCAAGATCGTTTTGGGCAGCGGTTTCTGGGCACCCCCGGTGGGCGGAGTCAGGAATCTTCAAGAACCAGGGTGTAACCGTCACCGAGCGGGACTTCGGATGCCTGCCACGCAGGGCTTTGGTTAAACCGGTCGGGAGCGCTGGCATCTGGATCTCGGGGACGGTTGAACCAGTCGAGGTTCGGTTCGTCGTCGGGGATCCACTCCTTGATCGCCCGCCACGGCGGCTCGATGGGTTCCATGGTCTCGATCGTTTGGAATAGACGCCGTAATAGCGCACCGTTTGACTCCCCTGCGGTCCGTCCATGCGGTATGGCTGCGCCTCAAGCTGAGCGGCTATCGCGGCGGAGCATTGCTGGCCTTTGGGCGGGAGGTGAAGCCGCGCAGCCGCAATGAAGTCGGGAGCTTTAAAGATTTCGAAGTTGCGCTTGGTGGTGTGCTGGCGCTTGGAGCGGTAGATGACGGTCTGGGTGGTGGCGTTCCAGGTGATTTTCTATCCGAAGGTGTGGACGGCGGCGATCGCTCCGAGTTTCCCGGCGGGGAGCCAGAGTCGGGTGCGGAAGGCGTCGCGGAGAGTTTGATTCGCCCGCCCCGCATGGCGGGCTCACCCTTCGGGCTCCGGCTTCGCCTGCGTCCAA
Organism: Akkermansia muciniphila; assembly: GCA_945883695.1. Lineage (GTDB taxonomy): Bacteria > Verrucomicrobiota > Verrucomicrobiia > Verrucomicrobiales > Akkermansiaceae > Haloferula > Haloferula muciniphila_A. The sequence continues at coordinate 4,210 of CAMCYK010000348.1, forward strand.
AACGCCTCCGATCCCTCGGCGTTTTTCGGTGGCGG
>CAMCYK010000349.1 GCA_945883695.1 Akkermansia muciniphila
ACCTCCCCGCGCCCCCGCGGCGGACGCGTGCTTGCCGGCACCCGTGCGTGCCTGCTTGCCAGTTCCAACGCCCCCGCCGACGAAACCCTGGTTCCCCGCGGAACCCTCACCGTGGATCGCGACCTCGTCCGGGTCGGAACCCACTCCCAACTGAACTGGAACATCGAGTATCCGGCCCCGGTCACCAGCGTGGTCGATATCGTGGCCCCCAACACGATCGTTGCACGGAAGGACCTCCCGATGCGGGTCCGCGTGCTCGGTGCCTCGTTCCAGGCCAGCATCACTTCCTTCCTTCCGGTCGAGGTGATGTGGAGCAAAAACAACCCCTGCTTGGCTGGACCGAATTCCTGACCGTCAACCGTGGCTGGCTGTTCACCGAGGAGGTCACCTTCGAACAGGCCGCCGGCAAGGCACCGATCCCGCCGAGCCGCACCGAGTTCTGGCAGAAGAACGGAAAGGTCATCGTGGCCGTGCACCTCGGCGGACCGATCTCGGTCCGCAGCCAATCCGCAACTCCCGTCGCTTCCACCCCATGAAAGCCTTCACGCTCCTCGCCATCCTGCTGGCTCCCCCTGCCCATGCCGCGGGAGAAGGATTCATGAACTTCGTCCGCCAGACCCAGCAGACCACCGGCGTCGTCTGGTCGATGCCCGTGGCACCGCAGGGAGAAGCGCCGTCCAAGCTGGGTCTCGAAGCGGGCGGCGCACTGTTCCAGCTCTGGACCATCGAGCAGGCCAGCGCCAAGGACTACCTCCTCGACCAGAAGCTGGTGGGTGCCTACCTGCCGTCCGCCGCCATTTCAATCGCGACGCTCGATCCCTACAGCACCATCCCCCGGACCCGCGCCGACCAGCCTTTCACGGTCACGGTCAATGTTTCCGGCCTGCTCTCCGGCACCGGCTTGCCGGACGCCGCGACCCGGGTGCTGCTGGAACATCACCTGGCCCCCTACGCCAGCGGCCAGTCCTCGGTCGCCGCCGCACAGGCGATCTCGGGCAGCCCGGAGTCCAGCGCGACTCTGTCGAACAATGGCAACACCGTCCTGGTCTTCCCCGCCACCAGCCTGAAGGCGGCCGATCCCACCCAGGCGCGCGGCGAGGAACACTTCGTCGTACACGCGCTCGGCGACGGCAGCGCCGCCCAAACCCAGCTGGCCGGGGCCTTCGTCCAGATCTGGCCGGTCGCTTCCGGGACCATCGCCGGTGTGGAGCAGGGCGACCGTATCCGCTACAACGCGCCGCAGCTCACCGTCACCCTCACGGACCTTTACCCCCGCAGCAACACCTGGCTGCAGGTGTATCCCGGAACCGAACGGCTCGATACCCAGGGCACGCCGCTCGAAGGTTCGGTGCTGGTGCTCGACCAGGATCGCGGCGACGGCCGTCTGCTCACCGTGTCCGATTACGACACCGTGCTTCCCGAGGACGGCACCTACACCCTCGAACTGTTGACCGAGACCCCGTTCGGGATCGACCGGCTCGACCACGTCACCTTCGTCGTCGACCGCAAGCTTGAGATCCGGGCCCAGCTCGGCGGCATCGAGGCAAACTGAACCCGCGCTTTACCCGCTCCCCCCGACCAAAGGGCCGGCCGGCGGTGCCGGAGGATGTGTCACTCCCCCCCGACGCATCCTTCGCTCCGCCCGGCCGGTTCCACTTTTCATGCGTCCCAGCCCGGCAGCGTCTCCGCCAGGATGGCCTCGATGCGGGCCCGTTCCGAGCCCTTCAACCAGTCGAAGGCCGGCTCCTGCCCGGCCAGCGCGGCCTTCAACTTCGCCAGCACCGCCCGCTTCACCCGCGGCGGCAGATCGCGGAACGTCCGCGAATAGATCATGTAAGAACAGCGGTTCTTGAAAATCCGGTCGTAGAGCTGGAAGTCCGCCAGCGAATCGCCGGACTTGGTCCGCGGGAAGCGCGCGGTGAAGGCCTTCTGGAAGTCCTCCCCGCCCTCGATCCCGTCGCCCGGATCCGCCTCGTCCTTGAACAGGAGACAGGCGACAATCCGCTCCGCCATCCCGTCCGCCACCCGCCCCGCCGAACCCGCGTCGGGGTCCGCCTCGGGATCGAGCGCCCGGCTCAGGAAATGCGTGCGCCGGTACTGGAGCGCGGCCGCGGTCAGCAGGTTGTGCATCCGGCACTGGTGCTCCAGCACCATCAGCGCCACGATGTCGCTGGTCGCCCGCGGGTACTTCGCGACGTCGATCCGCCCGGTCAAATCCGCCAGATCGCTCGGCCGCGGGTCGTCCGCGCCGCCTTCCTCGTAGGTCCGGTTGCCGAGATGCGGCAGCGAGCTGCGGCCGGTCACGTAGTAGCCGCCCCAGCGTTCCGCCAGCGGCGTCTCGTGGGTGACATGGCTGGTGCCCATCGCCAGCAAGGGATGGCCGTCGGCATTCGGAAAGACCGAGCGCACCTGCAGTCCCGGCACGTTCTCGGTCCGCGCCGTGCCATGGCAGGACATGCAACTGGAATGATCCCGCTCGATCTCCAAGCCGCCCGGTCCCCCCGCCTCGATCAAATAGAACACCGGCCCGAGGTTCGGATCCACCACCACCGCCTCGATCGCGCCGCCCGGGACGTAGCCGACATAGGCCTCCTCCGAAAAATAGAGCGCCCGCGGGTTCTTCGGATGGATCAACGAGTTCTGATGGCTGGTCTTGGAAAACACCATCATCTGCGACTCCACGGGCACCTGCAACTCGTTCAGCACGAACTTCAGGCGGTCCAAGCCGGTGGCGCCTTCCACCCGTTTCGCGCCCGAGGCGAGGTCCGCCGCCAGGCGCGTCAACGAGTCGTCCGCCTTCGAATCCGCATACCGGATCGGTGGCAAATCCCAGAAATCCACGTTCCCCGGCGCGCTCCGCACCAAGGCCAGCAGGAAGATCAAAGCTCTCACGCCCATAATTAACGAACTTTCTTTCCAGAATCTTGCACGCGCTTTCGGAACAGCGCAAGTTTCAAAAATGCGGAGGTGCGGGGCCATCCACGATCGCGTCCCTTGACAGAATTCCGGGATTAAATATGGTTACCCATATGAAAACAACCATCGAGATTGCTGACAGTCTCCTCCTTCGTGCCAAGGCGCGGGCTCGGGAAAAAAACATCACCCTGCGCTCCTTGATCGAGGAGTCCTTGGCGGCGACCCTCGACCAACCGGTGCCTGACGCGCGGGTCAAGCCGGTCACCTTCAAGGGCAAGGGTTTGAGCCGCGAGTTTGAAGGCAGCTCCTGGGATCAAATCCGCGATGCGATCTACTCATGATCGCCGTTGACACCAATATCCTGGTGTATGCCCACCGCGAAGATTCGCCTTGGCACGAAAAGGCGCTCGCGGTCGTCACCGAACTTGCCAATTCCGGTTCGCCCTGGGCCATCACTTGGCCGAGCGTGCACGAATTCCTTGCCATCGCGACGCATCCCAAAATCTACGATCCTCCGACTCCCATCGCCACTGCGCTCGCGTCGATCAAGGCCTGGCAGGCAAGTCCCGGGTTGAGATTCCTTGGCGAAGGCCCGGGCTATTTCGACAAACTCGCCGCACTGGTCAGGGCGGTAATGGTAAAAGGACCGAAGGTTCACGACTCCAGGATCGCGGCAATCTGCCTCCATCACCGGGTGAAGAAACTCTGGTCCGCGGACCGCGATTTCTCCTCCTTTCCGGAACGGGCTTGTGAAAATCCGCTGATCTGAGCATCCGCCCGGATGCGGGTTCGTTCAACGCGTCGTGGTTCCGGAATATGGATCCCCCGGATCCGGATCGGAACCCGCCAGATCGGGGAATTCTAAGCCAAGCCCTCCCTTGACCCGCGCCGCTTCGCCCGCAAGTCTCCGCCCGCCGCATGCTTTCCGTCCACAACCTCCGCGTCGAATACGGCGCCCGTGTCCTTTTCTCGGATCTCACCTTCTCGATCCTCCCCCGGGAGCGCATCGCCTTCGCCGGCCACAACGGCGCCGGCAAGTCCACGCTGATGAAGGCCATCGCCGGGATCGTCGAGGTCTCCGGCGGCAAGGTCGTCGTCCCCCGCGGCTGCCGCGTCGGCTACCTGCCCCAGGAAGGCATCCACGTGAAAGGCATCAGCCTGTGGGACGAGACGATGCGCGCTTTCGGTGAAACGATGGCCCTGCAGGAGAAAATCGAGCGCCTGTCCGCCGAACTCGAGAACCTCGACCCCCGCTCCTCGCCCTACGGCGACCTGCTGGAGGAGATCGGCGAGCTCGAGCTCCTG
>CAMCYK010000350.1 GCA_945883695.1 Akkermansia muciniphila
GCTCGTCCGCATCATTCCAGGAGCGGAAGACCTCGATGCTTTCGAAATTCTCCAGCAGTCCGCCCGCGGTTTCATTGGAGGACCCGGAGAACGCCACATGGTTCTGCACGTCATCGCTGAAGATACCGACCTTCTCGTGATAGAGCCCGCGGCTCACCTGCCCCTCATCGTCGACCCGCAGCGCCAACCGGATTTCCAAGTGGCCGGTTGCGGCAAGCCAGGCGAGGGCATTCAGCCGGTCGCGAACCAGTTCGTCCTCCAGATCCGCGAGGCTTTTCGCCGCAACCGCCCGCAAAAGCCCCGGCTGATCCAGACCCGACTGGATCGCATCGACATCGTCCGGCTCCAGATGAGGGGAGACCACCAGCTTCATCTTTCCCCCACGGGTCACCAAATGCGCCACGCCCCGCGCCGCCAGAGCCAAGCCGTGGCTGCTGAAGTAGCCGGCCGAGCGGCGGTAGAGCACCGATTCATGCAGGCAGGGCACGTAGAAGTCCTTCACCAGTTCGTCGCGACCGGTGCGGTAGGAGTTCTTCGGGGCTACCTGGGGGAGGCTCATTCGGCTGTTAGATCAGCGGGAAAACTCCGGTTTGCCAAGGCTCAAGAGCCTGAAAAGGAAGATTCGCATGGTGCTCACGGAGCCCACCCTGCCGGGTGGGGTGGGACAAGCGCGGGGGGAGGACGATCTTTCGGCACCAGTCGCCGTCACAGGCCGAGATCCATCAGTTTTCCCGACACCTGGTCGAGCGCCTGCCTCGAACCGAGGTCGCGGACTTTGGCCCACCGGAGCAGGCCGGGATAGAGCAGCCCGAGCGACCGGCGGAAGGTGCCGGCTTCGAATTCGACTGGATCCGCGTTCTCCACGAAGGGCTCAAGCCCAGCTGCGTCGATGCGGGAGAGCAGGTCCATCGAGAGCCCGGTGAGCCGCGCCATTTTCCGGTAGTTCAGGCGGTCGGGGGTGTCGGTGGGCTAAGTCTGCTTTCCCATCCGGCCGGCCCACCGCGCCGCTTCGCCCAGCACGGCGGACTGGGCAGCCACGATTGCCAGCACCGGCTTCAACTCGGCCAGGTAGATCCCCAGCAGCCTCAGGGCGTCCTCGCCCATGTCCCGGCCGCCGAAGAGCTCCGCCGGGGCCGGCGAGAAATCCAGACCGGGTTGGACGCAGGCACCTTGCAAGTCGGTGCCGATGTCGAAACGGCTGAGAAAGAGCCTGCGGGAGTCGTTCCCGGCCGCCGCATAGCCGTCGATCATCCAGGTCGGCGAACTCGACGTATCGACCTGGAGCAGGTTCATGAGCTTTTTCTCCAGGGTCCAAAGCTCAATGAGCTTCTCCTCCGGGATGGTTTTGAGCATGTCCATGTCGCCCAAGACATCCTCCACGGTGGTGCCGGGCCAGACGCCATGTTTGGAGAGTACCTCCCTCGCGTCCCAGCAGGATTCCAGTTCAAGCATCCGCCGGACCTGCTCTTCGGAGAGCACCCCTTCCTCGTATGCCTTGGCTGCCAATGCCTCCATGGCGATCCGGGAGGGATCGCCAAAGGGCGCCGATGAAAGTTCATCAGGAATTTCCAAGGTGACACGCACGGATGTAACCTACTTGAAATCAGGAAAGCGAACAACCGGAAAGATCGGACGAAGGGCCTCCAGCCCTTCCCGGAGGCCGGGCATCCTGCTTTTTCCCGGGAATCCAATCATAAGAAGGCAGGTTGCATGATTCCGGCGCTTTCCTGTGTGGATCTGGGGCATACCTACGGACAAGGGGAACTGGCGGTTCCGGTTCTGAAGAGAGTGGATCTGGCGTTGGCTCCCTGCGAATGCGCCGTCCTGTGCGGCCCGAGCGGGTCGGGGAAAACCACGCTGCTGTCGATTGCCGGATGCTTGCATGAAATAGAAGGAGGAAACTTTCGTGAAATGGATTCACAGTCATCCCACAGGTCGGGCACGAGGACGCCCGGGCCTTGATCTCTCGTGGCTTTCCACTCGTTTTCGGCTGATGGCGGATGCGGCTTTTTCAGGTGTCGGTCGTTTTCCCTCGCTGCAACGGGCAGGTGCTGTCCCATGAGATCACCCGCCGTATGGCTCAAATCCCGGCAACCACGCGTCTTTGAGCGATCCGCTCACCTTGAATCGCCCCGATGCTGTGCCATAGGATTTCAGCAGCGCCGCGAGGTCGAGCCGCTCCCACAGCGCCGAGCGTGTCACCGCGAAGAGCCGAACAAAGCTGTGGCCCCACTCCGCGAGGTGCGCCTGGAACCGCAGCAGCACGTAGACCAGCAAGGCCGCATACACTTGCCACCGCACCGCGTTGGCGCTGTGCCCGAGGAAGCCCGAAAGCTTGAGGCTCTGCTTGACCTGCTTGAAGAACACCTCGATGTCCCAGCGCCGGCGGTAGAGATCGCACACGCTGCGCGGGCTCCACGCGAGGTTGGTGGTGATGAAGACCATCACCCGCCACGCGCCATCCACCTCGACCCATGCCTCGATCCTCCGCAGCCGCAACCCCTTGTGTTTGCCCTGCAGCACGACGATCTGATCCTTGATGATGTTCTCGTGGCCCTTGGTGAGGTTCTTCACACGGTGCCACTTCATGTTGTCCTTGCCGCGGGTGACCCACCACACGCCGCGGGCGTCGAGGTCGGACAGGTGGAGGAAGTCCACGTGGGCCTTGTCGAAGACCACCACCTCGCCCTCCGCGAGGCAGGCGCAGACCTCGCGGGCACGCTTGTTGTCGTGATGGCCCGCGGTGTCGACCACGGCGAAGGAGGGCAGGAAGCTGTGGAGGTCGAGCCGCAGGTGCATCTTGGCCGCCGCCTTGCGCCGCCGGTGTTTGGCCCAGTCCATGCAGTTGGCCACCAGTTGGATGACGGTGGAGTCCACGGCGTGGACCTTCACCTTGAAGCGCCGCAGCAGACCCTTGCCTTTCCTGCCCGAGGCAAAGGAAGGGCTGGCGGTTTGGAGTTCGCCCAGCACCGACCAGAAGAGCTTCTCGACGAAGTCCGCTTTACGTTCCTTGTTGGCGTGGGAAAGGGTGTTGCGCGAGGGCGGGGTGATGCCGAAGCGCAAGAGCGCCGCGGCTTTCAGGCGCAGGGAATCGCAGACGTCATTGAGGCCGACGGCGTGGGAGATCTGGGCGAAGAGCATCGCGCAGAGGTGGCTCATCACGCTGAAGGTCCGCGCCTTGGCATCCACTCCGGTCTCGCGAGCCAGGCGGTTGACCATGCCGCGTGGAATGAGATTGAGAAGCTGCTTGAGGACGACCAAATTGCTCCGGGCTGGAGTTTGTTTGTTCATACACCCCTGCCGGGTGGCAGGGATTTCAGATCAACACCAGCCCGCTTACAGCCCGTCCTCGTCAAAGCCTGTGGGACGGCTGTGAAATTAAATTGAAATTTTTTGCAGGGGGTGTGTCACAGATTCGGATAAATCGGGCATATGATTAAGACGATGTATACCAGTCTCCCCTCCTCCTCTCGATCTGCCGCCCCCCCGGCCGACGGCCAGCCCTCTCCGCCGCGACCGCGGAGTGGATGCTGGTCCGCGACCTACCAACCCGTTCAGGTGCACGGGCAGCTCGGCCGATCCGCCTGTGCAATGGCTCGGTCCCATTGGATTCCTGACCTCCAGTTCGGGTGCCACTGAATAGACATCCCGATTCCTCGATCATCCCACCTCCCGAAACGATACCGCCCCTCCCCTCCCATGAGTTCCAGAAAAATCACTTGGTTCACCCTCCCCGCCATCGCCTTGGCAACCTACGGATTTTACCGGTACGGCGACCTCGGCTCGGCCCCCGCCCCCTCCACGCCGCTGACATCCCAGCCCGCCCGAGAAGCAGTCTCAGACGACCCAATGCCTGCCGTCGGTCGCGTTCAACCCGGCGAACCGGTTCAGCATCAGTCACTGGTTTTCAGCACGCCCCTGGTCCCCACGGGCTTGCAACCGGTCGCTCCCGCGGACAAGGAAGCTGTAGACCGGCTGGCGGCGGATTACACCCAACTCGGCGGTCAGGGCGACATCGCTGCCGCCCGCCGGATCGGACGCTTTCTCGATGATCATCCCGCCTCTCCCTTTGCGGTGAGTCTGCTCCTTGAACAGTCCGAGATTGAATGGCGGCACGGCTATTTCTCCGATGCTCTGGCT
>CAMCYK010000351.1 GCA_945883695.1 Akkermansia muciniphila
ATCAGCAGCAGGCGTCTGAGGAAGTAACTTTTCACGGGAGGAGCACGAGGGTGTTTAATCAACTCCCCGGATCATGCAAGCAGAGGATCCCCGATTTGCCCGCGAGGGAAAGCGATTTTCTGAAATTTCGCCTGCATTTCCGGGTGCGGACGTCATGTTCCTCCGCGTGACGTTCCGCCGCTTGCTCCTGATTTACGCCCCGTTCCTGCTGTTTATAGCTTCCTGCCAGAGGGAGTCGCAGGTGGATCGGGCGACTCGGGAAGGGATTCTGCTGGTGGGGAATTCCGCGGAACCCAAGGCGCTGGACCATCAGCTGGTGACCGGCGTGATCGAGAGCAAGATCATCACGTCCTTATTCGAGGGACTGGTCGCGGACGATCCGTCGCGGGACGACGCGGCCACACCCGGTGCGGCGGCATCCTGGGAACACAACGAGGACATGACCGGCTGGGTGTTCCACCTTCAGCCCGAGGGGAAATGGTCGGACGGCGCGCCGGTGACCGCGCATGACTTCGTCTTCGCCTTCAACCGCCTGCTGCATCCAGACTTCGCCGGTCCGTATGCGGAAATGCTCTATTTTCTCGAAGGCGCGGAGGCCTTCAACAAAGGGGAAACCACCGATTTCTCCCAGGTCGGCGTCAAGGCAGTGGACAATTTCACGCTCCAGTTGAAGCTGCGCGAGCCGGTCCCCTATCTGCCGTCACTGACGCGGCATTACACGTGGTTCCCGGTGCCGCGGCACGTCGTGCTCCGGTTTGGAAAAATGACCGATCGCTTCACGAAATGGAGTGTGCTGCCGAACATCGTCGGCAACGGCCCCTTCAAGCTCACCCAGTGGCGGTTCCATGACTTCACCGAGGTGAGGCGTAACCCCCACTACTGGAACGCCGCGAACGTCGGCCTCAACGGAATCCGTTTCTATCCGGTCGAGAATCCCTACACCGAGACCCGGGCGTTCCTCTCGGGACAGTTGCACACGACCTATCAGCTTCCGTCCGACCTGATCCGCACGGTGAAGAAGAATGATTCCGAATTCCTCCGCCAGGAACCCTACGTCGGCACCACCTTCATCCGCCTGAACACGACCCGGCCCGCGCTTTCCGATCCCCGCGTGCGGCAGGCTCTCTCACTCACCATCGACCGCGGGCAGATTTGCGAACATATCATGGAGGGCTTCATCCCCGCCACCTCGCTGACGCCGAAAATGGGTTCCTACGAACCCGAGGCGAAACTCCGCTTCGATCCGGAGAGAGCCCGCAAGCTCCTTGCCGAAGCCGGTTTCCCGAATGGCGACGGATTTCTGGTCTTCTCGATGCTCATCTCCCGCCCCGCCGCCCGTGCCGGTGCCGAGGCGCTCCAAGCGATGTGGCTCAAGCACCTCAACATCCGCGTCAACATCCAGAACATGGACTGGGGATCCTATGTCGGAGCCCAGCAATCCCTCAACTTCGACATGGCCTCCGCCGGATGGATCGGTGACTACCTCGACCCGACGACCTTCCTCAACATCTGGACGCCGGGAAATGGCAATAACAACACCGGGTGGAGCGATCCGCGCTACGATTCGCTGCTGCGCGCCGCCGCCTTGAAAGCAGATCCCGCCGAGCGCATCGCCCTGTTTCGCGAGGCGGAAGGTCTGCTGATGGACTCCCAGCCGATCCTGCCGGTTTCTCATTATACCCGCAACTATCTGCTCCGCCCCGAGGTCAAGGGCTGGCATCCCCTGTTGCTGGACAATCACCCGTGGGGGACGATCCGCCTCGAACGCTGAACCTGCCAGACTCTACCATGCTCGCGAATCTAATCGGCCGCTTTCTCCAGGGCATCTTCGTCCTGTTCGTGCTTTTCACGGTCACCTTCTTCCTGATCAAGGCGCTGCCCGGCGGCCCGTTCAAATCCGCGGAGAAGGCGATCCCCGAGCATATCCGGGCGAAAATCGAAGCCTACTACGGACTCGACCAGCCCGTGCGGGTCCAGTATTTCCGGCAGCTCAAGAACCTCGTCCAAGGCGACCCCGGGCTGAGCCTGCGACTCGAAGGGCGCGCGGTGACGGAAATCATCTCCCAGGCTTTTCCCGTCTCGCTCCGGCTGGGAATCGCCGCCATGACCATCGCCATGAGTATCGGGATTCCGTTAGGCGTCATCGCAGCCTGGAGGAAAAACACGCTGATGGATTACTCGGCCATGGCGTTGGCGATGGTGGGCATCTGCATCCCCGCCTTTGTGGTCGGGCCGCTGTTGGCGGACCAGTTCGGCCGCCGGATGAACCTCCTGCCCGCGATGGGTTGGAATCCGACCGATCCGAGCTCGTGGCTGCTGCCCGCGCTAACACTCGGGCTGGCAACCGCCGCCTACCTCTCCCGGCTCACCCGTGCGGGGATGTTGGAAATCCTCAGCCAGGACTACATCCGCACCGCCAAGGCCAAGGGCGTGGGCAGCTTCCGAATGCTCATCCGGCACAGCCTGCGTGGCGGCATCATCCCGGCCGTCGCCTTCATCGGCCCGGCCTTCGCGGGAATCATCTCCGGTTCCGTGGTGATCGAAAGCGTGTTCGCGATGCCCGGCCTCGGCCTGCATTTCATCAAGTCCATCGAGGTGGGGGACGCGCCGATGATCCTCGGCAGCGTCATGCTCTACGGCACGCTGATCATCATCGCGAATTTCCTCACCGACCTCCTCGGCCTCTGGCTCAATCCCCGGCTTCGTGCCAGCCGCTGAAATCCCACCCGCCTCTCCATGTCCGACGTTTCCCACGAATCCAGCAGCTCCCTTTGGCAAGACGCAGTCCGCCGGCTCGCCCGCAACCGGGCGGCCGTGATCAGCGTCTTCGTGTTGGCCCTCATCATCGCCGCCTGCGTCATCCTTCCCGCGTTTCACGGAATTATCCGGGACCCGGACCTCCAGGACCTGCCTAACAAAAACCTGGGGCCTTCCGGCGGCCACTGGTTCGGCACCGATCATCTCGGCCGCGACATCCTCTCCCGCGTCCTGTCGGGCGGCCGTATTTCCATCGCCGTCGGCCTCATCACCACGCTCGTTTCAGTCACCATCGGAGTCTGTTGGGGCGCTCTTTCCGGCTACGCCGGTGGCAAGACCGACGCGGTGATGATGCGCATCGTCGACATCCTCTACGCCCTGCCATTCCTCATTGTGGTAATCTTGTTGGGCAAGACGCTTGAGCCTCTGACCGCCCAGCTCACCAAACTGGTCGTCGGCTGGTTCAGCCCGCCCGGCTCGCTTGGCGTGGCCATCAATAAAACGACCGCCTGGGTCGAGCCCATCACCACGCTGGTGCCGCTGTTCATCGCCATCGGCGCGCTCTCGTGGCTCACCGTTTCGCGGATCGTGCGGGCTCAGGTGCAGAGCATCGCGAGGCAGGAATTCGTCGAAGCGGCGCGCTCGCTCGGCCTCGGTCAATTCCGCATTCTCTTCCGCCACATCCTGCCCAACAGCCTCGGGCCCATCATCGTTTATACCACTCTCACCATCCCGGGAGTCATGCTGCTGGAAGCCACGCTCTCCTTCCTCGGCATGGGAGTGAAGCCGCCTTACAGCTCGTGGGGTATCCTTATCGACGAGGGCGCGAACCGCATGCTCTCCAATCCCTGGCTGCTTTTCTTCCCCACGCTGTTCTTCGCCAGCACGCTCTTCGCCCTCAACTTCCTCGGCGACGGCCTGCGCGACGCCCTCGACCCGAAGTCCGCGAAGGATTGATGTTACAGGACGATCTTCTTGAACTTCGGCACCAGCAGGTTCATGAGAATCCAGAGTTAGCCGCAAGCGAAGAAGATGATGGCCTGAACGATCACCCAGCTCAACAAGCACTTGTTTCCAACAGGTCAGTTCGGTAGTTTGACGCTTTCCAGTCGCGGTGAGAGTAACTGCATCACCAGCAGTGCGAGCAGATAGGCGGTGGCCGCGATGGCGAACAGCGGAACATAGCCGCCGGTGTTGATGATAAATCCGACCTTCGCGGCCAGCAGCGCACCGCCGAGCCCCCCCATCAGGCCGCCAATGCCGACAACGCTGCCCACGGCACGGCGCGGGAACTGGTCGGAGACGGTGGTGAAAAGGTTCGCGCTCCAGCCTTGGTGGGCCGCAGTGGCCAG
>CAMCYK010000352.1 GCA_945883695.1 Akkermansia muciniphila
CCGCCACCTCCAGGCGAGCCTGGCCGGCGACCGCTACACGGTGGCCTACGACAGCACCTTGCCGACCGTCGGCCTGTGGCGCTTCCCGGTCCGCTACTCGTGGGAACCGACCCCGCTCGAAAAGCGCCGGGTGTTCCTCTTCACCGACCGCTCGCTCTACCGCCCAGGCGAGACGGTGCACCTGAAAGGCATTGTCCGCCGCCAGGACGGCAACGCGATCACCGCCCAGCCGGCCGTGCCGTCGCGCGTCGTGGTGACCGACCCGACCAACCGCGAGATCCTGGTCAAAGAGATCACGGTGTCGCCCGCCGGCGGTTTCGACCTGACCTTCGACCTGCCCGACGGGAAAACCGGTTATCATCGGATCAACTTCGAGTATCCCGGAGAGCTGGCGAAGCTGGAAGGTCTCGAGGACTGGTCGGAGCGCGCCCTGATCGAAGGCAACGCCCGCTTTGAAACCGCGATCCGGGTCGAGGAGTTCCGGCGCAATGCCTTCGAACTCACCCACACCCTCACCGCCCCGGCCCCCGGCGCGAAGGAGGTGACGCTCGACCTGAAGGCCAGCTACTACCAGGGCCAGCCGGTCGCGAAGGGCGCGGTGGAAACCTACACCCACATCTCCGAGACCAATTTCTACCCGGAGAAATTCCGCGACCACCTGTTCGGCGACCATCGCACGCAGGACTTCGGCTACTGGTACCACTACTTCGGCTACCGCTGGGATGACGACTACGGCTCGCGCCGCTCCGACAGCGATACGACGCAAACGACGCTGGCGGAAGACGGCACCGCGCGGATCGTCGCGCCGCTGCCCGACGCCGAATTCCCGATGGCCCGCGAGGTGTCGATCTCGACCGAAGTCACCGATGCCAACCGCCAGACCTTGAACGAACTCACGGAAGCCGTGGTCCACCCGGCCTCGGTCTACGCCGGCATTTCCCGCCTCGACCGGCTGGTCCGCGCGGGCGACCGGGTGCCGCTGGGCATCGTCGCGGTGACTCCGGACGGCGAGACCTTCGGCGGCGAGCTGAAGCTGGAGGCGAAACTTTCCCGCGAGATCAACGAGCAGGTCCGCATCGATGGCGAGGACGGCCGGTCGGCCGTCCGCAACGAGTCCCGCCGCGAGGACTTGTCGACCACCGCGCTGACGCTGGCCGGCGGCCAGGGCACCGAGTTCCTGTTCGCGCCGTCGCAGGCCGGCCTGCACCAGATCGAACTGCGCGGGACGGACCCGCAAGGCCGCGCGTTCGCGACCGTGATGTCGATCCATGTCTATGGCGGCGACGAGTACCCCTGGGCCTACGAGGACAACGTGCGGATCAAGCTGGTGCCGGAGAAAAAGATCCACCGCCCCGGCGACACCGCCCGCGTGCTGGTGCTGTCGCCGATCGAGGGGACCGCGCTGGTCACCGTCGAGCGCGAGAAGGTGCTGCGCTCGTTCATGGTCGAGCTCAAGGCCGACCAGCCGGTGATCGAGATCCCGCTGACCGACGACGACGCGCCGAACGCCTTCGTCTCGGTGCTGGTGATCAAGGGCGCGCAGGACAGCGCGCGGCAGTTCAAGGAGCCGCAGCTCCGGCTCGGCTACTGCGAGTTGATGGTCGAGAACGTCCGCGACCGGCTGGCGGTCACCGTGGCTGCGGCGTCCCCGCCGCAAGCCGGCATTCCCACCGCGTTGCCGGGTGAAAACGTCGAGATCTCGGGAACCATCCTACTTCCCGGCGGCCAACCCGCCGCCAATGCCGAGGTCACCCTCTACGCCGAGGATGAGGGCACCCTCGCCGTGATGGGGTACGAGACCCCGGATCCGATGGCCCACTTCTACGACCCGCGCGAGTTGCGGGTGAACTGCGGCACCACGCTCGACAAGTTCATCCCCGAATCGCCCGACGAGCAGACCTTCTACAACAAGGGCTTCTTCATCGGCGGCGGGGACGGCGAGATGGGCCTCATGCCGTCCGGCCTGCGCCGCGATTTCAATCCCTGCGCCGGCTGGCAGCCCGCTCTAAAAACCGACGCCGCGGGCAAGTTCAGCGCGACCTTCAAGATGCCCGACACGCTGACCCGCTACCGGGTGATCGCCGTCGCGCACCACGGCGAGAGCCGCTTCGGCCACGCCGAGGCCGCGCTGGTGGTCAAGAAGCCGCTGATGGTCGAGCCGCAGGCCCCGCGCTTCGCCAGCGAAGGCGACACCCTCGACATCCGCGCGCTGGTCCAGAACGCCTCGGAGTTCGCCGGGACCTGGAAAATCACCTTCAGCGCCAACCCGCCCGCCTCCGACCCGGTCGCCCGGATCGTCGGCGCGGAATCGGAAAAGACCCTGACCCTCGCCGCCGGCGGCTCGGCCACCGTGATCTTCCCGGTCGCGTTCCAGAACACCGGCGAGGCCGTCATTTCGTGGAAAGCCGAGCCGGTCTCGCTCGACAATGCGGAACTCACGCCGGTCCTCGCCACCAAGCTGCGCGACCAGGTCGAATCCCGCTTCCAGGTCCACTACCCGGTCCCGCTGCTGCGCCAGGCGAAGCTGGTCAATATCACCAACGGCAAGGCCAACCTGCTCGAGGGGCTCGACCCCGAACTGCTGAAAGGCCGCGGCCACCTCGAGCTGGAATTTTCCCGCTCGCTGCTGTCGGAAGCCGCCGGCTCGGTCGATTACCTGCTGACCTACCCGTACGGTTGCGTCGAGCAGACGACCTCGTCGATGATGCCCTGGCTCGCGGTCGAGCAACTGCGCGACGTCGTGCCGTCCTTCGCGAAATACCCCGAAGCCAAGGTGAAAGCCGCGCTGCAGAAGGGCGTCGACCGCTTGCTCTCGATGCAGCGGCCCGACGGCGGCTTCAGCTACTGGCCGGGCAGCAGCGAGACCGTCCCCTGGGCCACCTCGTACGCCGGCCTTGGCCTGGTGCTCGCCGGCCAAAGCGGGGCGATCGTTCCGGAGGCGGCCATCGCCGCGCTCGCCACCAATCTGGAAGCCGGACTGCGCGGGATCGGCACCTCGAACTCGTCCTACGACCTCGAGAACGCCTGCCGCGCGGTGTGGATCCTCGCCTTGACCAAGCGTGAGCCCGCCGCCTACCTCAACACGCTGAAAGACCGCATGGCCGACCTCAGCCCGCGCGCCCGCTGCCTGCTCGCCCTGGCTGCCAAGACCAGCGGTTCCGGCGACGCCGCCGCCATCCTGCGCGACAAAACGAAGCTCCGCCTCAAGGACGACGGCTGGATGGCCTGGCAGAACGACCACGCGCTGTCGCTGCTCGCCTGGTCCGCCGTCGAGCCCGATGGCAAGGAAGCGTCCGTCGCGCTGGAGAAGCTGATCCAGGAGCGCAATCCTTACGGCCACTGGAACACCACCTGGGTCAACGCCTGGTCCTTGCTCGCGCTCGCCGCCTACGCCGAGAACCACGACGAAGGAAAGCCCGCCACCGTGACGCTGGCCGGCACCGACGGCCCGCAAACGATCACCTTGGAAGCCGGCAAGCCCGCGGTTTCGCTCGACTTCCCGCTCGGTGGCGACCTCGCGCTGACGGCGAGCTCCGATCAAGCCGCCTACGTCCGCGTGAAGCTCGCCTCCAAGCCCGATCTCGCCCCGCAGAAACCGGTCGCGAAGAACGGCCTGCAGATCACCCGCTTCTACGAACGGGTGAAGTCCGACGGCAGCGTCGAGCCGCTGGAATCGGCCAAGCTCGGCGATCTGGTCCGCGTCACCTTGCGGGTCGATCTTCCGTCCGACGATTCGCGCTACCTCATCGTCGAGGACCGCCTGCCGGCGATCTTCGAAGCCGTGAACAACGACTTCGCGAGCCAGGCCGCGCACGGCAATGCCGGCGCGACCAGCGACAATGACTGGAGCGTCTCCCACAGCGAGCTGCGTTCCGACCGTGCGATGTTCTTCTTCGACCGGGTCTGGCGGCGCGGCCCGCAGGAAATCACCTACCTCGCCCGCTGCACCATGGAAGGCAAGGCCATCGCCCCGCCGGCCAAGGTGGAGTCGATGTACGACCCCGACAACACCGCGCTCTCGGCATCGAGGGAGTTCTGACAACCTGGACGTGTACTGGA
>CAMCYK010000353.1 GCA_945883695.1 Akkermansia muciniphila
CGCGAACACAAACGACTCCAAGAAGACCTCGGACGGGGCCAAAACTGGAAACGCTGGGGCCCCTATCTCAGCGAACGCCAGTGGGGGACGGTGCGCGAGGACTACTCGGAACACGGCAACAGCTGGGGGGAATTCCCCCACGACCACGCCCGCCGCCGGGCCTACCGCTGGGGCGAGGACGGGCTGCAAGGCTGGTGCGACCGCCAATGCCGGCTGTGCTTCGCTCCCGCGCTCTGGAACGGCCAGGACACCATTCTGAAAGAGCGGCTGTTCGGCCTCGGCGGGCACGAGGGGAACCACGGCGAGGACGTGAAGGAGTGCTACTACTACCTCGAGTCCACCCCGACCCACTCCTACACCAAGGCGCTCTACAAGTATCCCCACGCCAGATTTCCCTACACCGCGATCCGCGAGGAGAACGCCCGGCTCGGCCGCGACGGACCCGAACTCGAGCTCGCCGACATGGGGATGTTCGATGACGGCCGTTACTTCGACGTGGTCCAGGAGGTCGCCAAGCGCTCGCCGGAAGACCTGCTGTGGCGGATCACCGTGACCAACCACGGGCCCGACCCCGCGCCAGTCCACGTGCTGCCGATGCTGTGGTTCCGCAATGTCTGGAAATGGGGCAGCGAACGGGAAGCGCCCCTGCGCAAACCCTCGCTCAGCCGCCACGACACCTCGGTGGTCGCCTCCCACGAAACCCTCGGCGATTTCCGTTTTCACGCCGACTCGCCGGACCTCGAAGGCGACACCGAATGGCTGTTCACCGAGAACGAGACGGACTACCAGGCGATCTACGGGATCGGCGGGCCGACGCCCTACGTCAAGGACGCCTTCCACAAGCTGCTGGTCCATGGCGACGAGGACGCGATTTCCCCGCTGCCGATGGGCACCCGGACCGCGGCCCATTTCCAATTCATGGTCCCGCCCGGCGGTTCGGTCGTCGTCCGCTGCCGGCTCCATCCGGTCACCCAGTCGAACGACCTCCAGGGGCTCGACGGCTTCGAGGAAACCTTCGCCGAGCGGATCGCCGAGTGCGACGAGTTCTACCAACAGGTCATTCCAAAGGCCCTGTCGCCGGAGGAATACCTGATCTGCCGCCAGGGCTACGCCGGCCTGCTGTGGACCAAGCAGTTCTATCACTACGTGATCGAGGACTGGCTGAAGGGCGATGCCGACGGCCCGGCCCCGCCGGCGGCACGGCTGAAAGGCCGCAACGCCGACTGGGGCCACCTGTTCGCCCGCGACATCCTCTCGATGCCGGACAAGTGGGAATACCCCTGGTTCGCGGCCTGGGACTCCGCCTTCCACATGATCCCCTTCGCCGCGGTCGATCCCCATTTCGCGAAGGACCAGCTCCTCCTGCTACTACGGGAATGGTACATGCACCCGAACGGCCAGCTTCCGGCCTACGAGTGGAATTTCTCCGACGTCAACCCGCCGGTCCACGCCTGGGCCGTCTGGCGGGTTTACAAGATCGCCGACCCCAAGGGCAGCCGCGACCTGCTGTTCCTCGAGCGCTGCTTCCAGAAACTCCTGCTCAACTTCACCTGGTGGGTCAACCGCAAGGACGTCGAAGGCCGCCATGTCTTCGGCGGCGGCTTCCTCGGGCTCGACAACATCGGGGTCTTCGACCGCTCCCACGCGCTGCCCGACGGCGGCCGGCTCAACCAGGCCGACGGCACCGCGTGGATGGCCTCCTACTGCCTGCTGATGCTCGCGATGGCACTCGAACTCGCCGAGGAAAAACCCGCCTACGAGGACATCGCGTCGAAGTTCTTCGAGCACTTCGTCAACATCACCGACGCCATCAATTCCCTCGGCGGCACCGGCCTCTGGGACGAGCAGGACGGCTTTTACTACGACCAACTCATCGTCAACCACGACGCGCCGATCCCGCTGCGGATCCGCTCGCTGGTCGGCCTGCTGCCGATGTGCGCGGTGACCGTCCTCAAACAGCGCAAGATCGAGAAACTCGTCGGCTTCCGCAAGCGGATGGACTGGTTCCTCAGCAGTCGGCCGGACCTGCTGAAATACATCAGCATCCGCCGCCACACCGGCGACCGGAAATCCGCGCTCTGCCTGCTCGCCATCCCCTCGGAACTCCAGCTCCGCCAGACCCTCAAGCGGATGCTCGACCCCGCCGAGTTCCTGTCCAAATTCGGCATCCGCTCGCTCAGCAAGGCGCACGAGGAAATCCCCTTCGTCTTCGAGCACGGCGGCAAGCGCAACGAGGTCCGCTACACCCCCGGCGAATCCAACACCGACATGTTCGGCGGCAACTCGAACTGGCGCGGGCCGATCTGGTTCCCCACCAATTTCCTCATCATCGAGGCCCTCGAGCGGTACCACCACTTCTACGGCGACACCTTCAAGATCGAGTACCCCACCGGTTCCGGCGTCGAGAAGACCCTGCGCGAGGTGGCGATCGACCTCTGCGACCGCCTCGTCTCGCTGTTCTGCCCCGGCGAAAGCGGCTACCGCCCCTGCTTCGGCGAGGCGCACCGCTATGGCGACGTCCCGCACTGGCAGGACCTGCTGCTGTTCCACGAATACTTCCACGCCGAAACCGGCGAAGGCCTCGGTGCCTCCCACCAGACCGGCTGGACCTCGCTAGTCGTGAAGCTGGTCAAGGACCGCCGGGAAAAGCTGTGCCACACCACGCTCTGAGCCAAAGCAAGAGTCGAACCGCCCCCGGCGGTAGGGTCGGACGCCCTCGGCCGATCGGAACGGTCCCCAACCGCCCGCCTCATCTCAACGCTCACCCCCAACCCTCCCGCGGCCTTGCGGAAGTGCCCAAAGGTAGGTCGAACCGCCCCCGGCGGTAGGGTCGGACCGCCCTCGGCCGACCGGAAGGGTCCCCAACCGCCCGCCTCATCTCAACGCTCACCTCAGACGTTCTCCAGAGCTCCTCGCCCATGAATGCCAATTCAGAGTTTCTTCCAGGGGACGAACCCGCGAAGTTGATCGTCATGGATGTTTTGCGTCCGCAGATTGAAACTTTTCGTGACTGTCGGGTTTACCTTGTTCACTGACCGGTCGGAGAACAAGAAGGCAAAGAACAACGAATTTGCAGAGCCCGGTGACACGATCGTCGTGCCCCGGAAGAACATGTTCGGAAAGTGATGGCCATCCGCCGGGCTGGCCGTCTCATCCGCCGGTGGCAAACCTTCAAATCCTCCTCTTATGGACAAGCCATGGTCAGCCAGCGAAAAGAAGGCGGCACGCCAGATCTTCGACTTGGCCGCGGCGAATGCCCAGAAGGACATTCTGAGGCGGCACTCCGCGAAGAAGATCCACACGGCGGACGATCTCTGGACCTACGAGCTTGAAATTCGAGAGTGGCGCAAGGAGATCCAGACCACGCTTCAATTCACCTATTCATCGCTGCCGCTTTGTTTCGCGCTTTGTCTTCGCAAGGGGTGGCTCATCGAATCGAATCTTGCGGGGCTTGGTGACGAGCGAATCAAACAAATCCTGAGCATCTCCACGATCAAACACAAATGAAGGTGGCCAATCGCCCCCCGGGGAGGCGTTCACTTCCCGGTCCCACAGCACCCTCCGCACCTCAACCCCGTGAATGGGCGTGCCGATTCCCGGAACCCGCCGGCCGGCGGGGACGGCCGCCCGGTCCCACCCGCCCTTCCCCCGCCCCGCCGGGGCGGCAATCCGCGGGTGCCCCGGAGTCCGATGGTTCACACCACCGGCTACACTCCAATGCCCCTCCCGGGGCAAGAGCCTCGGGGGGATGAGAATCGACGACCATCCCACAGTTGCCGGAGAAATGGAAGAGATCCGGGATCATCATGCAGGAGGTCAGCGGAAAATCCGCCCACTCCCCCGTGATTGCCAAATCCCGCGGATTCCCCCACCCTCCGCCCGTGAAAGTCACCAAGGCCGTCATCACCGCCGCCGGGAAGAACCAGCGGACCCTCCCGCTCCAGACGCTCGTCGACCGCGACGGCGAGTCGAAATCCGCGCTCGCCATCCTCGCGGAGGAAATCACCGCCGCGGGGATCGGCGAGATCGCGGTGATCGTTTGC
>CAMCYK010000354.1 GCA_945883695.1 Akkermansia muciniphila
AGTCTCTGAAACTTGGCGTTCTTGGCGTCTTGGCGGTTCCACTTCTTCCGGTTCCCGGCCTCACGGCTTGTCGTTTGCCTTGACGCTCGCCATCGCCCGTTCCGCCCGCTAGCTAAACCCGCGATGCCCAACCGCTTCTACGGCGCCTTCGATACCGAGCGATTTTCCGGGAAAACCGACGCCGGGGATTTCCGCACGCCGTTCCAGATCGACCGCGACCGGGTGCTGCACACGCCGGCCTTCCGGCGCTTGCAGAACAAGACGCAGGTGTTCTGGAGCGGGGAATACGACTTTTACCGGACGCGGCTGACCCACTCGCTGGAGGTCGCGCAGATCGGGCGCTCGATCTGCCATTGGCTGAAGTTTTCCGGCGATCCGTTGGGCGAGGATTTCCACATCGATCCCGATCTGGTCGAAGCCGCCTGCCTGTCACACGACCTCGGTCACCCGCCCTTCGGCCACGCCGGCGAGCGGACGCTGAACCACCTGATGGCCCCGTATGGCGGCTTCGAGGGGAATGCCCAGACGCTGCGGCTGCTGACCGAGCGGATCTTTTCCGCCAAGCGCGCCGGGATGGACCCGAGCCGCGCCTTCCTCGACGCGGTGCTGAAATACAAGTCGCTGTGGAGCGAGCTGAAGTCGGAGGGCAAGCTGCCGGCGCACCATTTCCTCTACGACTTCCAGCAGGCGTGGCTGGACTGGGCGATGGGCGGCCACGACTTCCCCGCCGAGCTGCCGCCGGGCAAGGAGCGGGATTCCTTCAAGTCGATCGAGTGCCAGGTGATGGACTGGGCCGACGACACCGCCTACTCGCTCAACGACCTGGCCGACAGCGTGCGCGCCGGCTTCCTGCGGATCGAACGGATCGAGGCCTGGGCGGAAAAGCAGGGCGAGCCGCTGGGCGAAGGAACACCGCTGGGCGAGCTGATCGGCTCGATCCGCAAGCGCAAGGTGGATCCCTTCGTCGGTTCGCGGATCGGCAAGTACATCCGGGCGACCACGCTCGTCCGCGACGTGAATTTCCTCAGCGGGGCAAGCAACCGCTACCGCTTCCGCCTCGCCATCGACCCGGCGTTCCAGGCGGAATCGAAGGTGTTCAAGAAGCTGGCGTTCGAAGTGGTCTTCCTGTCCCCGCAGCTCAAGCAGCTCGAGCACAAGGGCAACCACCTGCTGCACCGGCTGTGGGAGGTCCTGGAAAAGCGCTACGTCACCGGCGGCAGCATCGACGGCCAGGACTTCCAGCTGCTGCCGGAAGACGCGGCGGCGGAGATCGGGCAGGCCGACAGCGAGGAAAAGAAGGCGCGGCTGGTCTGCGACTTCCTCGCCGGGATGAGCGACGGTTACGCGGCGCGGATGTACCAGCGGCTGTTCACGCCGGACTTCGGGTCGATCGGGGATTTGATCGGGTAGCCCGGGGAGCACCGGCGCCGTCGCGTGCCGGCTTTGGCACCCTCGCCGAAGCCCGGCCGGACGGACGGGGAGCGCATCCGTCACCCCGATCGTCCGCCCTGGCCGAAATGACCCATCCGCCGCGATCAAAAGCGGGGTCATAGGGTTCTTCCGGGGACGGACATCCCTCGCGGCGCGGTGTCGAGGAGCCGGAAAAAAAGCGGCGGCCCCCGGAGGAGACCGCCGCTTGACCAAGCTCCGGTCCAAGCGCAAACGCTACGGGTTGGCCCTGACCACGACGTCGTCGATGTAGGCGCCGAGGATCGGGAAGCCGGGGTTGAGGCCCTTGAAACGCCATACGAGGCGGACCTGCTGTTCGAGCGCCGGGATCGGGACCACCCGCGTTTCCCAGTTGGTGTCGGTGTCGTCATCCTCGATGGCGGGGACGAGGTTCGCGATGAAGTTGCCGGTGGTGGCATCGACCACATTGACCTCGAGCGTGTTGCCGGTGTCGCCGTCGAGCGCGAAGGCGAAGCTCAGGGTGGTGCCGCCGGGAATGCCGCTCAGGTTGATGATCGGCGAGCGCAGCGAGGTGTCGGTGCCGGCGAGGATGGTGCCGGCGAGGATGGTGCCGGCGAGGTTGGTGCCGGCAAGGTTGGTGCCCCAGCAGTTGGCGGATCCACCATTGCCGGTAAGGACCGCGCCGCCACCCACAGTGGCCGAATTCGGATCGCCGTGAGCCCCGGGGTTCCGCCCGCGGTCACGACGGTGAAGCCACCGTCATCGGCCTCGAAGTCCTCATCCAGCAGCGGCGGCGGGGCCGCTGCCGCCCGCACCCGGACAAAGAGCCGTGCCGGAGTCGGCACGACGGGGGTGAGTTGGACGTTCACGGTCTCGATATTATCGACCATCCCGCCGGCAACGAGGGTCGCGTCCTTATCCTCATTGCAGGCCAACAGGGTGGTGGAGGTCCACACCGAGAAGATTTGTTTGGAGAGGGCCGGATCGCGGCGGGTGAAGCTGAAGGTCCCGGCGGTGGTGTCGAGCGGGACGGAGATCGGATTGGCGGAGCTGCCGAGGGTCGGGTTGAGGCCGAAGATGCGCTCGTCGTTGTTGATCACGCCGTCGCCGTCGAAGTCGGCGGACGGGTCGCTGAGATTGGCGCCCGGGAAACCCGCGGCCCAGTTGACATAGTCGACGCCGGCCGCCAGCTTGAGCTTGAGGATCTTGTGATCTTCAATCACGAGTTCGTAGCCGGGGATCACGGCTTCCAGCGCGGGGGTGCCGGGGGGGTGCCGCGGTGCCCGTGCCATCGGCCACCGCGTTCCAGCGGAGGCCGGCCGCGTCCCAGGTGCCGCCGGGGGCGGCCCCGCCGGCGCCGGCACCCGTGTCGTTGAGGTCCCAGTAGGCGAGTGCCGGGGCCGCGAATTCCTCGAGTTGCACGTCATCGAAGGCGACGTAGCCGGTCATTTTGAGGTCGCGGCTGTTGTCCAGCGCGCACAGCCGCAACTGCAGGAACTGGCCGGCCAGGCCGGCGTCCGCCGGATTGGGGAAGTAGGTGACGGAGGACTGGCTGAAGCCGTCCACCGGCACCACGAGGCTGTTGGAATCCTGGGCGACGAGGGTGCCGCCGGAGACGCTGCCGGCAAAACTGGCGCCTGCGACGTTGGCCCCCCCCACCGCGAGTTGCACGGCGTAGCCATGCCAGGTCGCCAACTCCGGCCGGCGGTCCGCGCTGGCGTCGACCGGGCTGTTGTTGGTCGCAACTTGAAACACGATCGGCTTGCCGACCTTCGCGGCGAGGCGGTAGATCTTGGTGGGGTCGAAAGGAGCCGCGGTGGTGGGAGCGGTGCCGTTCAACAACTGGGTGGTGGCCGAGAAGTAATTCACTCCGTCCCATTGGGGCGGAACCAGGACGGAGGTGGTTGGTTCGTCCGAATAGCGGGAGTAAACGAGGGCCACGTTGTTGCCTGTCGGGGCGTTCCCGCCGAAGCCGTAGGTCAGGACGCCCTGGGTGGTGGCTCCGTCGGCCCCGGGATTCCAGATTCGCACGGGGCCGCCGTTTTCGGTCCGCGTCCAGTGGCGCCAGACATCTTGATTGGCCGCGAACTGGGTGAAGTTGTCGTTGCCATCCGCCTTCGCGATGGCATCAAAGCCGGGGTTGGGGACGGCAATTATGCCGTGCGGCGGGAGTGCTCCACCCCGTCACGCGAGCCGGTCGGGGCGGGTCTCCGCCGGCGGAGCGTCACGGCGTGACCACCCGCAGCCCGGTCGGCGGCGAGGACGGGCCGCCGATGCCTTCGAGCGTGCAAACCGCGGATTTGGCACTTGGCCCTTTCCACTTGGAACTTCGACGCCTAACGTCGCGGCGCCGCTCTCCGGGTGATCGCGGCCTTGCTTGCAAGGTCGAGGAAAGTCCGGACACCGCAGGGCAACGTGCCTCTTGAAAAAGGGGGACGGCAGCGTCAAGGCTGCCGGACGGAAAGTGCAGCAGAGAGTAAACCGCCGATGGCCCGCAAGGGATCAGGTAAGGGTGAAAGGGTGGGGTAAGAGCCCACCGCGCGTCCGGGCAACCGGCGCGGCACGGCAAACCCCGCGTGGTGCAAGACAGAACAGGGGAAGGGTTGCCCGCCCGTCGTATCCCCGGGT
>CAMCYK010000355.1 GCA_945883695.1 Akkermansia muciniphila
ATCGCCGCCCAGTCGATCGGCGAGCCCGGCACGCAGCTCACCATGCGTACCTTCCACGTCGGTGGGGTCGCCGCAGCGACCTTCAAGCAGCCGATCATCAAGGCGAAGAACACCGGACGCGTGGTTTACAAGGACCTCCGCACCGTCGAAAGCGCCGATGGCAACTGGGTCGTTCTCAACAAGAACGGTTCGGTCTCGATCCGCGACAAGGAAGGCCTCGAACTGGAAAGCCAGCTCATCGTCATCGGCTCCGTCATTGAAATCAAGGATGGCGACGACGTGACGAAGGGCGACACCGTGGCGACCTGGGATCCCTACAACGTGCCGATTCTCACCGAGAAACCCGGCAAGGTGGAATTCCGCGACATGATCTCCGGCATTACCGTCACCAACGAGACGGACAAGGAAACCGGCAAGAAGGTCATGGTCGTCACCGAGCACAAGGAAGACTTGCACCCGCAGGTCGTCCTGGTGGATCCGAAGACCAAGGAAGTGAAGGCCTCCTACTCGATTCCCGTCGGCGCCCACCTTTCCGTGAAGGAAGGCGAAATCGTCACCGGGGGCACGCAGCTCGCCAAGACTCCCCGCAAGGTGGCCCGCACCAAGGACATCACCGGGGGTCTTCCCCGCGTTGCCGAACTGTTCGAAGCCCGCAAGCCCAAGGACGCCTGCGTCATCGCCAAGATCGACGGCGAGGTCTCCTTCGGCGGCACCGTCCGCGGCAAGAAGAAGGTCATCGTTTCCGATGCCGACTCCGGCGAGCAGGTCGAGCACCTGGTTCCGATGGGCCGCCACATCATCGTCACCGATGGCGACACCGTGAAGCGCGGCGACCAGATCACCGAAGGCCCCGTGTCGCCGGAAGACCTGCTCGAAGCGTGCGGCGCCCAGGAACTCCAGGAGCACCTGGTCAACGAGGTGCAGTCGGTTTACCGCGTCCAGGGCGTGGAAATCAACGACAAGCACATCGAGATCATCATCCGCCAGATGCTGCGCAAGGTGAAGATCACCGATCCGGGCGATGCCGACCAACTCCTCTGGGGGGACCAGATCGACCGCTCGACCTTCAACCGCATCAACGACGGCATCGTCGCCAGCGGCGGCAAGCCGGCGGAAGCCGAACCGGTGCTGCTCGGCATTACCAAGGCCTCGCTCGAGACCGATTCCTTCATCTCCGCGGCGTCCTTCCAGGACACCACCCGCGTGCTGACGGAAGCGGCGACCCTCGGCAAGGTGGACTACCTGACGGGCTTCAAGGAGAACGTGATCATGGGTCACCTGATCCCGGCCGGTTCCGGTTTCGACTGCCACCGCGACTCGGAGATCGAGTTCACCGTGGAAGAGCCCGAGCCGGTCTTCATTCCGAAGGAGCCCCAGGGTGATGAGATGGTGATCGTCGGCGAAAGCGCCTGATCCCCGAAGAAATCATTCCGAGCCCGGCCGTGCGAAAGCGCGGCCGGGCTTTTTCGTGATGGAGAGGACTGCTCCTGAAACGCATGGCGGCTGTCCGGGGAATCCGCCCCGTTGACGGCGCAGGGCAATCCGCATAGAGAAAGTGCATGACCCCGAAACGCCCGGTCGTTTATCTGATTCTGCTCGGTCTGTTGTCTTCCTTTGCAGGCAGCGGCTGCGTCAAGCAGCGGACTGTCAGCCAGAACGGGCGGGTGGTTTCCGAAAACCTGGTGGTCGAGCGCCCGATCCGGAATGCGATCCGGGCAAGACGGTGATCGAGGCGCGCCGTCTCGCTGCCCGGAGCAGGCTTCCGCGCCGGTTTGGGAGCGGCACGCCGTCGTGGCGATTCCCAGGCGCGGGATCGAGCCGGACCTCGGGGTCACGCGCGCGGTCGTGGCTGGGGAAACTCACCTCTCCCGAAGTCATTTTGGCAACGGTGTCGCCATCCGCTGGAGGATCTCCACCCGTCCGAAACGGCGGGAAGCCTCGGCCACAGGGACCGGATCCTCGACAGTCACGAGACAGGACGCGTTTGGGACGAGCGGGTCGGTAACCGAGCTGAAGACGACCGGGCCAGTCCACTCGGTGACATCGGATCGGGTGATCACACGGTAGTCGAGGTCGGTCTTTCCGGGATCGAGAAGAAATTGGAGCCCCAGCCGTTCCGTCCCCCGGCGAGGCTGCGGCCATCCCGGCGTGTCGGCTGAGCGGGGCAGGCGGAAGGCATACTTGACAAGGTGGGGCGGGTCCGGGGGCGGATGCGACACTTCAGGACCGCTGACCAGAGGGTCCGCGAGTTCGGCAGGGGAGAAGTAGAACTGCTGCCACTCGGCGAAGGTGGTGGTGCGGGCGGTGCTGCCGAGCGAAAGCATGAAATCGTCAAAGTCGATGGCCGCGTGCTTGGTCGTCGAGAGCACGAGCTCGAAGCTTGACGTTCGCGCGGGCACCAGGCGCTCGAGCAAGGTCGTGGCCCAACTGCCGGCAGTGACGGCTGGCCATTCCAGCGCGCTCTCCGCGAGCAGCGTGCCGGCTTCGTTGAAGCAGCGGAGAATCGCTCTGACCGGAGCGGCATCGGATTCCTGCGCCACGCGGAGCGAGCCGCGGACGACCACCGTGAGCAGCTCCGAATCCTTGGCACCGGCCGTCAACGGAAAGTCATCGAGTGCGACGGACTGCCGGAGCTCGAGCGGCGCGCCCGGCGTGCCGCGCGCGAAGCGGTGGCTGCGGGCGGTAGCGCCCGGGGCTTGCACCAACTCGGCACCGCTCCCGTTCCAAGCGGTCAAGCCATCTTCAAACCCGCCGTTGGCCAGCCGGTTCAAATCGAGCCCGAGCAGCGGGGCGGGACCCGCGAGGTAACCGTGGCGCGTCAGGAAACTGTCCATGACCAGCAACGTGGTCGTAATGTCGTGCTTGCTGCCGTAGCCCGGAATGAAAAAGGCATGATCGGAGCCGGGCAGCGGGGCAAGCTCACTTTCGTGGCCCGAGGAAAGCAAGGCGTCGTGAAGGCTTTTTGACTGGGCGTAGGGCACCACGCCATCCGCCGTGCCGTGGACGAACAGCGTTGGTGGTTGACCGGGGCCCGCCGCAAAAAACAGCGGCGAGAGGCGACGCGCCGGATGAATGGACTCGTCGAGCGGATCCGCGATGGGCGTATCCTCCACCGGCAGCGGCAGCTCACCCACACGGGCCGCGCTGTTGCCATACCATGGGATCCGCGGCAGGTCGGTGATCGGATTGAGCAGCAGGGTGAGATTCGGCCGTGCCGAGATGGCGGCATTCTCCGACGGGTCGTCGAAGGCATTGATGAAACTCGCGCAGGCGGCAAGATGGCCGCCTGCCGATTCGCCGGCGATCGCCAGCCTGGACGGATCGATTCCGAGGTCCGCCGCCTGGGTCCGCACCCAGCGCAAGGCGGAGCGGATGTCGCCGACCTGTCCGAACAAGTTGAAACCCGATCCGGAGCCCGGGATGAGACGATAGGAAAGGTTTAACACGACCATTCCGCGGGCGGCGAAGTAACGGCTGTGTTCGCGGTGGTTGAGATTGCTCCCCGCCGTCCAACCGCCGCCGTGGACGAAGATCAAGGCCGCGCGCGGGGGTGCGGATTCCGCGGCGGGCAGGGCGTAGACGTCAGCCGTTAACGCACCTTCCGCTGTTGTTTTATACACTATCGGCTCCGCCATCGCACCGCAGCGGCCGAGATCGTCAAAATCGATCCAGTCTGCGTAAGTTTCCGCCACGGCTGACGCGGATAGCGAAGCGAAGAGGAGGAGATTGAGGGTAAGTCGCATGAGAAAACCGCTTTGAACTGAGGTAGTGGCGTCAGTTTGCCGCGGTGAAGGCGTTTGGATGAATGCCTGCCGTGACAATTCGATTCATTGCCCCGTCACCTCATCGCCCGCTCGATGGTTCGGGTTTTCAAGTTGCGCAGCGCGTGCAGCCCGCCGGCCGCGTCCTCCCGCAGCTTCCGCGCGCCGTCCTTGCGCTTCGGCCCGAAGTGTCCGCGGCACTTCGTGAAAACCCCCTCCACGAAGCTCCTGCTGCCGATCGCTACCCCGTCGCTGAACCACCGCA
>CAMCYK010000356.1 GCA_945883695.1 Akkermansia muciniphila
GCGTCTGACGGTGTCGGCAGCGGCGTATCTCCGCAGCCATCCGCAGCCGTGTTCTCCAACAACACTTGGGGCACATTCGGTCTCAGCACCGGTCTCGTGATCGGCGCATCCGGTTCACCGACTGGAACGGGTAACTCCGCCGTTGGCACTGATCCTTTGCTCGTAGGCATCAGCCGCACGGCAAATGGTAGCCTTGATCCACGTCCTAACCTCGCCAGCCCACTGCGCAACTCGACTCTGAGTGCCGCACCAGCCGGCGCGCCTGCAGGTTTCTTCGAAACCACCACCTACCGTGGTGCCTTCGGTGACACCAACTGGCTCAACGGATGGACTTACCTCAGCCAAAATGGCTACCTCACCGGTTATCCGGACGCAGGCAGCAGCACCGGTGCAGGCACTGTCGCCGACGCCGACAGTGACGGCATCTCGGACGCTGTGGAAACCGCCAACACCGGCTTGGGCTTCAACCCAGCCGTCAGTGACGCCACCACCGTGTTGGGAACCCTCAAGACCACGGCTCAGTTCACCGCCAACTATACCGCTGGTGAGGACAACGTGAAAAACAACCCGAATACCTACAGCCTCTACAACACGGCTGACATCCTCGACCTCCGCACAACGGGTCAAACCACGGTGCAGAAGGTCGGCAACACCGCCACCCTGTCCGTGCCGGTTCAGAAGTCCACCGGCCTAAGCACCTGGGCACCTGCCGGCAACATGACCCTTGGCGTTGACGTCTCGTCAAGCCCGACCAAGGAGTTCTACCGTTTGTCGGTTGAAGGTGCCCAATAAGCGCCGAATCTGACGAAATTGTCACACAGGGGTCGTCGGCAAAGGTCGGCGGCCCCTCTTTCATAACACCGCAACGCACGCCATGCGCATTCCAATATCCATTTTCGCCCTTGTTTTGACGCTTCCTTTGTCCGCTCAGGAAGCCGCCGTCAGCCCCACTGAAGAACTCCGCGTTTCCGTCCGTGAATGGGTGGAAACCATGCGGAAAATCCAACAGGAGGAAAACGACTGGTCTCGCGATCAGGAAGTCCTTCAAAACTACAAGGAAGGACTCGAAAGCGAAATCACCACGCTCAAGGAACAGATCGCCTCCGCCAAGACCCGCAAGGAAGGTGGCGACCAGCAGTCGCTCGACAAGGTTTCCGAGAAAGACCGCTATGTGGCCGCGGAGGACGAGCTCAAGCGCCAGGTCCGGATGATGGAGGAGAACATGGCCGCCAAATTCCTGCTATTTCCCGAGCCATTGCGGAAGAATCCCAAGATCACCCAAGGCATCGAAGCCATCCAACGAAATCTGTTACTGCCGGCGGATGGCCAGACCGAGGAGATTTCAAAGCGACTCGTCACCATCACCGAGCTCATGGCCGACGTGGAGAAATTCCAGCAAGGCGTCCATGTGTTTCCCGAGCTGCACACGGATTCCAAAGGCCACGAATTCAACATGCAGGTCGTCTATTTCGGCCTGGCCCTTGCCTATGGCGTCAATGAGGACGGCAGCTTCGCCCTGGCAGGCCGCGCCGCCGCGGATGGCTGGAAATTCCAGGAACGCAGCGACCTCGCCCCGCAAATCCTGAAACTCGTGATCACCGCAACCAGCGAGAAAGACGTCTCGTTCACCCATCTTCCACTTATCCAGCCATGATTCATCGCACCTTAGCCGCCGCCACCCTTGCCGTGGCTGGTTTCACCTCCGCCGGGGCGACCATCGCCTCGAATCCGAACGAGAGCGCCCGCGCGGCGCTCAATAAAGCCGTTAGCGACCTCCAAAGCACCCAGAAGGAATACGCGGACCTCCGTCGCTCGCTTTACAACGACGTGAATCGTCTCGACGACGACGCCCTCTCGCTCGCCAGAGAGCTTCGCGCCCTCGAACGCGAGGAGGAACTGCGGACCACCAAGATCAAGGTCCTCGAGCGGGAACTCGAAACCCGCAAGGGCGGATTCACCTACACTTCGGGCCTGCTCAACCAGTATTCCAAAGCGCTCGTCACCCGCATCCATCCCTCCGAGTTCCAGCTCTACCGCGATCAGATCGCGAATCTCGACCAGAAAGCCTCGTCCTCCGTCGGCGATCCCAAGGCCGAGATGATCGAGCGGCTCAAGGTGCTGGCGCTTGGAATCACCCGCCTCGGAGCCATCGCCGGCGGACATTGTTTCGAGGGCAAGGCGCTCGGTTTCGCGGGCCGGGCGATCGAAGGCACCCTGTTTGTTGCCGGACCCTCCGTCTTCTTCGCATCCGCAGACAAGTCCACCGAGGGAATCTCCCCGCCGGCGGACACCGGCTCGGGGCTTCCCGCGGTGGTCTCGATCAACGAGTCCAACGGCGCGATCAGCCAGACCATCCTGTCGGGCAAGGGAGATCTTCCCTTCGATGGCACCATGGGCAAGGCGATCGAGGCTGAAATCAAACATCCGGGCGGCCAGAACAAGGCCATGGAACACGTCATGCTGTTTGGAGATATCGCCAAGAACATGTTGTTCGACGGCTGGATCGCCATCGCCGTCTGCGTGCTCATGATCGCGGTGGGATGGTCGGTGGCGGTGAAAAAAATCTTCTATCTGAACTCCATCCACAAAGGCAGCGGCGAGTTCCTCCGCCAGTGGCGTCTGCTCTCTTCAGACCTCACCGCCATCGACCATGCTTGTGGCGACAGCGTCCGCAGTTTCGGTGGCAACGCGGATCCGGCCGCCCAGGCGATGATCCAGAAATCCCCGTTCTATCAAATTTACCACATCGGTTCCGAGGAGATCAGCCACCGCCTCGCCCCGGGTCCGAACCAGTCGGGCGGACTCACCGCACGTTCTATCCAGGCCATCCGCGCCTCGCTGGATGCCGGGCTCGTTCAGATCCAGCACAAGCTGACCGATGGACTGATCTACCTGACGATCAGCATCGCCGGCGGCCCGTACGTCGGCCTGCTAGGAACGGTGGTCGGCGTGATGATCACCTTCGCCATCATTTCCAAGGAGGGAGAAGTGAACGTCAATGCGATCGCCCCGGGTATCGCCTCGGCCCTGCTCGCCACCGTCGCCGGCCTCATCGTCGCCATTCCCGCCCTGTTCGTTTATTCCTATCTAAACGGCCGGATCAAGAACACCACCGCGGAGATCCAGGTCTTCATCGACGAGTTCGTCGCCAAGATGGCCGAGTTCTATCCGAGCAAAGACTGATCCGTTTTCCACTCTCCTGTCCGAACGCATTCATA
This sequence comes from Akkermansia muciniphila, assembly GCA_945883695.1. GTDB lineage: Bacteria > Verrucomicrobiota > Verrucomicrobiia > Verrucomicrobiales > Akkermansiaceae > Haloferula > Haloferula muciniphila_A. The sequence continues at coordinate 3,219 of CAMCYK010000356.1, forward strand.
CCACCCACCCACTCAAGCCATGGCCTCCGCAGACGATAAAAGCTACGACGATATCAACGTTACCCCGATGGTGGACCTTTACCTGGTTCTGCTCCTCATTTTCATTGTCATGACCGCCGCAGGCGTGAAAGGCGTGAAAGTGGAGCTGCCGAGCGCCAGCGGAAAGGCCTCCACCGACATCGGAGCGCCCAAGATCCAGGCCATCACCGTGGACCCGGAGGGCCGGATCTCGCTCAACCTCACGCCGGTGTCACTGGAGGAACTGGAAACCAAGCTCAGCGCCCTCAAGGCCGCCAGCCCAGATCTGCCCGTGGTCGTCCGTGGCGACAGCGCGGCGCAATATCAGAAAGTCATGGCCGTGGTGTCGCTGCTCGGGCGCTTGGGAATCGACAAGATCGGCCTCGCCACCCAAGCCAAGAAGTAAAAGGAAGCCCGTCAAAGGGCGCGGTGCCGGGTGGTGTTAGCCTTCCCGTTGGCCGCGTCGGGCCAACTGCGACCGATCCGATGTCCTCGTTCACCAAACCTCCAGCCAAATCACGCCATCGATGGTTCATCGGCGTGATGCTCGGCATAGTACTGTTAGGCGGGGTGGCGAATTTGATCTTCACCACGGGAAATCATCCGGCCGATGAAGAGGTCGAGGAATATCAGATCGTGGACATCACCGTCGCGCCCCCCCCTCCGCCGCCGCCACCCGAGGAGGAGACAATGGAGGAACCCGAGGAGCTGGAGGAATCGGTCGAGCCGTTGGAGATGGCTGCGAATGACGAGAATCCACCCGAGGA
>CAMCYK010000357.1 GCA_945883695.1 Akkermansia muciniphila
GTGTGCTGTCAGGCGTGGATGGCTCAAGGTTTGACGATGCGTTTGAGGGCGTCGTTCTTGGCCGGGGCGAAGCCGTAGAGGCATTCGAGGGTGACGAAGACCTTGTTGGCGCGGGTGTCGGTGAAGCGCAGGTAGCCGAAGGTCATGCCCGTGGCGGGATCGGTGACGGCACCGGCTTGCTGGTAGTCGGCCACCGGCTGAAGATAGCGCATGGCGACCGCGACAGCGCTGGAGTGGGCGGCGAAACCGACGAGCTTTTCCGCATGATCCGACGGGATGAGGGTCGTCTCGTGGAGGTTGAAGCCGGCGATCCGCTTGACCATGCCTTCGGTGACGGCCGGGGCGTTGAGGTTCAGGTTGAAACTCTTGGCCACCACGTCGTCGGCGAGCATGTTGGTGTAGTAGCCGGCATCGGCAAGCTCCGGCGTGCCAGCCACGGTGCCGCCCGGAGAGTCGATGTTGAGAAACACCGCCTTGATGTCGTCCCGTCCCGCGGCCTCGCGAAGCGCCGCGCCGATGTCTTCGGAACCGGTGGCACCGAAGAAGATCCGCGCGAACAGGTCGGGTTTGCGCAGGATCGGACCTTCGATGGCCACCACGCCGATACCGTCCTCGACGGAAAGCAGCGATCTTTCGGATGCCTGCTTGGGGAGAAACCCGCCGCGATCCACCACTCCCCGCGCGGCGGCGGCCATGGCTTGCAGGGCTTCAGGCTGGATCAACCACTCGCGATTTTGGATTACCGGACTCACGCCCGGTCGTCGGTGTCAACGGGTTACTGCGCAAGCCGCGATCAGAATCAGACCGGGGAACATTGCCAACACCAGCAAGCCAAAGCATCCCTTTCTTCCAGCTAGTCTTTCTTCAGTCTTCCATTGCTCGCTTCGCCGGGAGCGGCTTTCATATTCACCTGATTTTCTTTTCTTGGTCGAATCCGAAAGAATGATTTCCGGATATTTTGAACGTGCAAGATCTATAAAAGACTTATAGTGCAACCCAGACGAGGTGGCTTCATCTATGAGAAGTTTTAGTTTTCCCTTGGGGGCATTCTCTCTGATCAAAAACATTTGAACTTGAAGCCTCTCAACCGTTTTCTCGTAGAGCTCCCTGCCTGAGTAAAGGCGTTCGAAATTCTCCCAAAGATAATCTTGATATCGCGCATAGTTGTTTGGAAGCGCAAAGTGGTTTTCGAGAAGTACTGAGGCTTCCTTGCGTGTCACTTGCTGGCTATGGCCAAAGAACTCCAATGCCAACACCTGCTTGATAGTTGGTAGATTCCTGACCCGATCCTTCTCGGCGATTTCTTCTTGAGTTTTGTATCCAGGATAACGGCAGACAAACCACTCTTCATTTTCGGCTCCTTGTAAACTTGTGTTCAGAAGAAGCACTTCCCCCTCCCGTGGAACCTCGACCAGCTTGATTGCAGTTCCCAAGGTTCTACCGTTAATAGACGCCCACCAAGAATCCTTGAAGCCATTTTCCTTGGTCCATTTTCTCAGCTCTGTGATGGTGAGCACGCGCACGGCGTACGGGTAACATCATGACCAAGGGGGCTCAAGGATTTTGGCTTGCACTTCGGGATGCAGAAGGCTTCCACAGCATTTCCACGGGCACGCCATGTTTGGCGGCGGTCTCGAGGATGGGCTTGGCATCCGCTGCCCGGCGCTCGATTTCCTCGCCGAAGTCGGCACCGAGTTCCTGGAAGTGATCCGACAGAGTCTTGAGTCCCATTTGCCTGCGGCTAAGCCAGCTTGTGCCTGCGGCAGAAGGATGATCGCCGTTCGCACGGCTTCCTGCGTTCCACGTCGGCGCGGTTTTGTTGGGCTTCGCGTCCGGCATCAACGGTCACCCGCTTCGGTGGAACGGAGCTGATCTTCCACCAGCCGGCGGCGGGCGGCAGGATGCCTCGGCTGATCGCGTCGCCGATGACATAGGCCCAGACCGGCCGGATCAGGCGGCGCTCGAGGATCATCTGCCGGAACGAGAAACGCCGGTCGGCCTTGGCGACGATCAATCTGACACCCGCGCCGCCGATCTTGCTGGAATCCGCCGCGAACTCGAAAGGGATCATCCCGAGCGCGGAATCCCGCCGCAGGTGTTCGAGGAAGCCGGTGAAGGTGGGCGACGGGCGGTTGGATTGGAAGCTTTCGAGCGACTCGTCGGGCTTCAGCGCCACCAGCTTGCCGCCGACGATGCGCTGGAGCGTGACCGGATCGCTGCCCTCCCCCGCCCCGGTGTGGCCGCCGACCACGAAGTCGCCGTTGTCGTCGATCTCGCCGCGCGCCGTCTTCAGGATGCAGGACACGTCGGCATTGTCCTTCACCGCATGCTTTTCCAGCGCCAGCAATTCCATCTCGTCGAGGACGTGGTTGATGGAATGCTGGATGGTCATGGGAACGCACGCCGCCCGCCCATTCGGGCTCGTGGATGTGCAGGATCGCCGGGGCCGGCAGATCCCGTCCTTTGCCGTGGTCCTCTTGCACCCGGTAGAAAACCGGCGCGCCCCAGGCATCGAGGCCGACACCGTCGATGGTGTCCTTCGATCCGAACTCATCCCCGACGCGGTGGGACTCGATCAGCTGGATCCGCGGTTCGCCGTCGGCATCGCGGGTCTTGTGGATGAAATACTCGCCGGCGATGTCCATGCCCCGGCAGACCAGCGCCTGGCATTCCTCGAACGAGAAGCGTCGCGTCACCTCGCAGCGGGCCGACCACAGTGCGAAGTAGGCCTCGGCGGCGCGGTTCCATTCCGGTTCGGGTGACTGCGCCTGGACGCGGATGCCGTCGCCGGTGGAGTAGATCGCCATGTTGGCGACCAGCTCGCGCATGAAGCCGCTATTCTTGTGGAGATAGCGGGACTTGCGGACCAGCTCGGCACGGACTCCCGGTGTGAGTTCGTTGCGGGCGTCGGTGGGCGAGGCACCCGGCACGGCACCCCGGCGGGGCGACCAGTTGGCGGCCTCGAACGGCGACCCCCATGCCTTCGGAACCAGGGCGGGCGGCAGCCAGCGCAGGGCGATGTGCTTGAAGCCGGTCATTTCGGGAGGTGGCCTGAGATGAACGAGGCGGCGGCGATGCGCGGCCGGCCGTAGGTGGCGGGATCCAGCACCCGGAGCGCGTGGCCGCACTCCTCAAGCACCTGATCCACGGGCATGGTGAACTGCTTGGAGACGGACGTTTCCGCGTCGTTCCAGGTCATGCTCGTCTTGCCCTCCAGCAGCAGCTCCTTCGCCCGCTGCTGGATGGCGAGAACCTCGGAAACCGTGAAGCCGGTGATGAAGAGTCCGCGGGCCATGGATCACTTCCCTTTCCAGGTGGCATTCCGCCCCCGGGTGTCGATGTGGACGAAACCCGACGACGGATAGAAGCCGAGGCCGCCGGTGAATTTCCCGGTCTTCCTCCATTCGATGAGCTGGTCATAGACCTGCTTCGGGCTCACGCCGTCGAACGCGATGTCCAGGGCGTTGAACTCCAGGTGCTGGCTGAGCGAGGCACCGCCGACCGCCCGGTTGTAATCGGGCGAGCGGTAGGAGCTGAGGATGTGGCAAGGTTTGCCGAAGGAAGCGCGGAGTTCATCGACCACCCGCAGCGTCGGCACGATGTTCTTCCACAGCCGCTTCGGCGGCGGGCTGTTCTTCACGCCTTTGCGCTCGCGGGCGAAGTAGGCGGTGAACTCACCCGCGCCGAAGTGCCGGAACCCCTGGGCCGCGAACCATTCGTTAAACGCGTTCATCGATCACTTGTCGGTGAGGGGTTCGACGACGAGCTCCACGCGGCCGTCGGGATGAACGGTGAGCCGCCCGTCCTTGGTGATGAATTCACCGGTGATGGCGGGCAGCGTGGAGCACGAGCTGAGCAGCGGAAAGGTCAGCAGCGCCATGGCAAAGCAGAGCAGGCCGATCTTGAACGATTTGTTGGGCTTGCCGTCGTCGAACAAATCGCCGAGCAC
>CAMCYK010000358.1 GCA_945883695.1 Akkermansia muciniphila
CAGCATGGCACTCGCCGCCGACGGCACGATCTACGTCTGGGGCCGCAACCAGCAGGGACAGCTCGGCAACGGGGAAACCTCGCTTTACGCGACCAAACTGCCGGTCGCCCACGCGCAGAACCACGTGGTCGAGGGCGCGCCCGCCTTGACCCTCACCTACGATGTCACCGCTGCCGTGGAAGCGGGCAGCGTGGCGATCACCGCCTTTCCGAGCCATACCGGACCGGGAGGAGTTGAAGAAATCGACCGGGTCGAGTTGTTCCTCAACGGCCAGCTCGCGGTCACCTTCAGCGGCGGTGTCTGGCTGGAAAGCGTGTCCGGACTGGCGGCGGGGGAATACCATGGCTACGGCGTGGTCGTCGATGACGACGGTGTGCGGGCGATGTCGGCCCCCTTCACCTTCGAAATCGAGCTCGATCCCGCCGGCGACAAGGACGGTGACGGATTGACCAACGGAGAAGAACTGTTGCTTGGGACGAGTCCATGGAACAAGGACCACGACGGTGACGGACTGGAAGACGGCTACGAGCATTGGCACCAGTTTTCGCCACTGGTCATCGAAATCGGTATCAACGGTCCGAATGGCGATGCCGACAACGACCAGATCAGCAACAAGTCGGAGCACGACCTCGGTCGTGCCGCTCGCCTTCGAAACGAAAGCTTCGATTCGACCGGAATGCGGATCACTGGCACGATCCGCTGGTTTGGCCGCAAGGGTTTCTGGTACACTCCGGAATACTCCACCACACTGACCTCATGGACGGCGCTTCCCGGTGGGATTCACGGAGAAAACCAGGAGGTAACCGTGAATCTGACCGACTGGTACGGGGCTCCGTTGCCCGTCAGTTCCTTCTACGTCCGCTTGAGATACGGTCCGACAGGATTTCATGACACCGACGGGGACGGACTTAGTGACTTCGTGGAATCCTTGCTCGGCTTGGATGAGGAAAAAATCGATAGCGATGATGACGGGCTTCCTGATGGAGATGAAGACACGGATGGGGACGGAATCACTAATCAAAGCGAAGTGGATGGGGGAACCGACGCGACCGATGTCGCGGATTTCCCGCCCCACTACCTGGTGGTCAGCAAATCAATCTCTCAAACATGGTATGACGGAGTCGCTCTGGAAGTCGGGGACCCTCAGGGCTCCTACCAAATCTCAAAGAGCTGGAATTCAACGGGCATCTGGGATTTCCTTTACGAGATACCGTTTTCGGCGTCCGAGTTGAACGAGAGGCTCAGCAACGTGGCCTTCCCCGCTAGCCCTCCTGCCAACGCCCAAAAGATCTTAATGGGCGGCACCCCTCCCGTCGGGGGGCTCGCGGCGGCTTATAACGGAAGTATCATCTATCCTTCGCTCTCGACTGCTGCAAATGCGACCAGCACACGCGTTTGGTTGCGCATGCCGCTGACCGGTGCCAACCCCGGGCACCCACCGCGCGCGTTCCTTCGCGTGGCGATCGGAGGCCTTGCCGATGGCGCACAGAATCAGGATCCCATCGTCGAAATCGTGGAGGCAAGCTTCGCCCCGGGATCCGAACTCTCCGGTCCGCTCGACCTGCAACTGCCAGTGGTTTATCCGCAGAGTCCGAACGTCTCGACCTGGGGTGAAGTCGCTCTCCACCCGGTGGAAATGGCCCCCGCGATCCTCGCGGTCAACTCGGACTTTGACGAAGGCCGCATCGACCCGGGCACCGGATACGCGATTCCTGACTGTGATGACCCGTACCTCGCGCTTGAAGCGGCCCGCGACCATCTGGACGGTAAGTTCGCCATGAACGAGCGAATCACGGACGATCTGCACTCCGGATTCTTCGGGGTAAACCCGTGGAGTCTGGCCCTTGGAGACTTCTGGAACGGGGCGACCGTCACAATCCGCAAGATCGCCAGAAACGACCCGGCGACCGGCCATCCGGAAAGCGGTCAGGTCCGCCTCTACGGAAAGTGGGGCGCGGGCCCGTCCGAATATCGCGGCATTGTTCCGTATGTCTTCGACACTCTGGCGGTCAACAATCTCGCCGCCGGTGGGATCAACGGGGTGGCGACGGAGAGCGTGTATGGTGCCGCCTCTCCTTTTCCGGCAGGTACCGCCTACTTCATGGAAGGGGTGCATCCCGGGAAAATCACACTGGAGTGGAGATATCAGAAGGGCGCGGCGGACGTGAGATTCGAGCAGACCTTCGAGGTGGTGACCCACAAAGGTGCGCCCGGCTGGCGGCTCGATCTCGACTACAAGATCCGCCTGGATACCGACAATGACCCCAGCGGCCAGATTCACACCTTTCTGTTCCCAGTGCTCTCGGACGGCTATCGCACGAACATGGAGCGGGCGACCGAGTTCTACGATTTCTACCGCGAATGCTACCGCGAGCCCCTGCGCTCGAACCCGGGTGCTAACCCGGGTTCCCTCAGTTGGGCCGGCTTGGCACTGCTCGCGGGGAGCCAGGTGGTGGGCGGGCTGAGCGACAGCGAGTACGGAAGGCTTGCGGTCGGAGGCTCCCTGTCTGGATTCATTCATAACTACATTGCGCCCTTCGTCGGGGGATGGGCGGTCAACCAGATCGAGGCATTGCAGGAAGCGTTGTTTCAAGGCGGCTGGAGGATTTTCAGAAGCCTGGGCTGGCAGCTCCATGCTTACCGCAGTTCGGGGTATCGAGCGATCAACCATGTGGCTGTTACCGATCTCGATCAAGATGCGGTCGCGCTCTCCCTCGCTTGGGAAGAGCTTCATCAGGGCGTTCTCGACAACGACTGGACGCTCTTGAACAGCGCCGCTCAAACATTTGCCGATCATGAGCAGAATCAAGTGATCGTTCCGACTTGGACGTTAATTTCGGGGATGACCTCCGGGCCCGTTCCTGTCGGGTCCGCGCTGGAGATGATTTTCAGCATCTTGGGTAAGAACCCGTGCACGCCCTCGGGATTGGATTTCACCGACCTGTTTCCTCTTTCCGCGCCGCCAGTTTCGCTTCCGACCGGCAATCTTGCGGATGCCGCGGATCGCTGGACATGGATCCGGGCTTCAACGCCGGGGGGAATCCTCGACACATGGAATTCGGAGCCTCCGTCACGAAAGTTCGGCCTTACGTTGGTTCCCTTGCGGCAGGATGCCCTGCGCTTCGCCTTGTTTTCGACAGGGGGGCCGGCAATTCCGATCCGGTGTTGGGATGATCAGGATACGCCATGAAGACCTCCGCAAAACTTTTTGGCTGCCTGCTGTTGGTCTGGTCCAGTTCGGGGTTTGGGGCGGATGCCGCAATTCCCGTGCTGCGCTTCCCGGACGGCATCTCATGGAAAGCGGCATTTGATGCCGGGTTGCGTCCAAAACACGTGCCGGGATTGGAAAGGAAAATGACCGAATGCAAAAGCCAGCCTCTGCGGTTCGAGTTGCAGGGGAGTTCCGAGCCGTTCCTCCTCGATCCGGGACGCCTCTCAATCGAATTGAGGCCGGACGACAGCGTGAGGCTTTACATGCACACGGGTCACATCCCGATTTCCATGGAAGAAGGGGAACGGCGTCTGATGACTTTCCGCAGAATCTTTGACAAGCACCTGATCCGGAAGGGTTGGATGCCGCCGGTGATGGATGAGCGTGGGAGTGTGATGACTTCGTCAGAGCAGGGAGCGGCGGCAAGAATCGGGGTATACGGATTCACGTTTGGTTTCACAGGCACGTCCAATAAGGATTATCCCTTGATACCCCGGTTTCAGGTGGCGTGGGTAGGCACCGGCCGAGAAAACACTTCGAACATCCGCCGCAAGATCGTGGAGCCGCCGGCGGGCTATGAATGGTACAGCCTGGATCCCAAGGTTCACACGCCGGATCCCGGGAGCGAGGCGGAGGCGGAAAAGGTGGACCCTCTGCCCGACGCAACGGGCCGGCCGGAGCGCAGGCCACGAGGTGAGTCG
>CAMCYK010000359.1 GCA_945883695.1 Akkermansia muciniphila
CTTGGACTGCGGCAGCCCGCTGCCGCATTGTTGCCACGGCCTGCTGTGGAGCAGGGTCTGGACTCGCCAGCAGGCTGGCGGTCGGAAAGCGCCAGCGGGCTGCCGCAGTCCAAGCCTGCCCTTCGCGGCTCCGCAACGCCCGCGCTCCCGGCACGTAATCCCCCTTCGATGTTCCATGCCGGTCTTTCACGCTTCGGCATCCTACCCCTCATCACCCTCCTCCTCGCCGCCTGCGACAAACCCCAACCCCAGCCCGCTGGCACCACCACGCCCCCGGCCGAAAAAGCACCGCCCGCCCTCACCGACTGGCCCGTCACCCGCGGCGGCCCGCAGCTTCAAGGCCGGGTCGCCGCCACCCTGTTCCGCTCCCCGGTCATCGAGTGGACCCACGACCTCGGTGCCCCCTGCGTCGCCGAAGCCGCCGTAGCCGAAGGGGCGATCGTCGTCGGCGACGTGATGGGAAACATCCACTGCATCGACCTCGCCACCCGCAAGCCACGCTGGACCCACGAGACCAGCGACACCATCCAGGCCGCGCCCGCGATTTCAAAGGGCCGCGTCTTCGTCGGCTCCGGCGACGAGAGCTTCCTCGCGCTCGACCTGAAGACCGGCGACAAGATCTGGTCGATCCAGGGCGGTGAGAAATTCTCCTCGGCCGCCAGCGTCGTCACCGCCCCCGACGGCTCCGCCGAATGGATCCTCGTCAACGGCTACGACGGCATCAGCCGCTGCCTGCTCGCCAGCGACGGCTCCGAAGTGTGGACCTACAAAACCGACGACTACATCAACGGCACCCCCGCCGTCATCGACGGCCGCCTGGTCGCCTTCGGCGGCTGCGACAAGGTCATCCACGTCATCAACCTCGCCGACGGCAAGCTCGTCAACGAGGTCGTCACCGACGCCCAGATCACCAATTCCGTCGCCACCTTCGGCACCACCATCTTCTGTGGCAACCACGCCAACCAGGTCATCGCCACCGAAGCCGAGGCCGAAAGCCTCAAGTGGATCTATCAGCCCGGCGATTTCCCTTTCTTCACCGCCCCCGCCGTCGATGACACCCACGTTTACATCGGCTCCCGCGACAAGTCTCTCCACGCCATCCAACGCTCCGACGGCAAGCCCGGCTGGACTTTCAAAACCGGCGGGCGCGTCGAAAGTTCGCCGCTGGCCTTCGACGATGCCATCGTCTTCGGTTCCAGCGACGGCCGCCGCTAAGCCGCGAATCCGACCGACGGCACCGAACTCTGGCGCCTCGATCTCGGCGAAGATCTCACCGCCTCGCCCGTATACGCCCAAGGCCGGCTGATCATCGGCGGTGGCAAAGGCACGCTTTTCGTGATCGCACCGGCCGCAGAAGGATCCTGAGCGTCTTGTACTTCATTGACAATATCACCATACTCCCGTAGATATTGCTCATGAAGACGACCATCGATCTCCCCGACGAAATCCTCCATCGGGCCAAGATCGTCGCGGCACAGCGCAAGACCACGCTCAAGGAACTGGTCATCGTCGGCCTCACCCATGCTCTCGACACGCCTCCCGCGGATCAGGAAATCCAACGCCGCGAACGCGCCGGGCGACTCATCGCCTCGCTCAGCAAAGGGCGAAACACCGAACCCGTCGGTCGTTTGGACCGCGACGACCTCCATGACCGCCACCAGCTTTTTTGACACCAACGTCTTTCTCTACGTGGTCTCGGCCGCGGCGGAAGATGCCCCCAAGAGGCAGAAGGCCATCGAGCTAATCCGCGACCACGACTTCGCGATTTCCGTCCAAGTGATGCAAGAGTTCGCGGACGCGGCCCTACGCAAGAAGCGCCTCGGGGTCACCGCCTCAGAAATCCGCGACATGCTTGAGGAATTGGCGGGAAGCTATCCCGTCCTTTCGCCCACGCCGAATCTGGTGTTTCGTGCACTCGACCTCTCTGCCCGCTACCAGATCCGTTACTACGACGCAGCCATCCTCGCCGCCGCCCAGGAACTCGGCTGCCAGACGCTCTACTCCGAAGACTTCAGCAACGGCCAAACCTACGACACCGTCAAAGTCCTCAATCCTTTCCTTTGACCGCCGCGGCCATCGTCCTTCTTTAAATCCCGTCCCTTTTCCCATCATGTCCGATACCACCGCCACTCCAACCCCATCGCACGCCACCCGGGCTGGAAATTATTTCATCTCGAACTACCCACCCTTCTCGTTCTGGTCCGAGGAAAACGCCCCCGCGGTCGAAGAAGCCTACGCCGCCCCGCACGCCGGCACCCCGCCCGCGCTCGGTCTCTACCACCACATACCCTTCTGCCGGAAGCGCTGCCACTTCTGCTACTTCCGCGTCTACACCGACAAGAACGCGGACCAGATCAAGCACTACCTCGACTGCACCATCCGCGAACTGGAAATGATGGCCCGCAAGCCGCTCATCGCCGGCCGCAAGCCCCAATTCATCTACTTTGGTGGCGGCACCCCGTCCTACCTTTCCGCCGCCCAGCTGGTCGACCTCACCGACAAGATGAAGGCGCTGCTCCCGTGGGACGCCGCCGAGGAGGTCGCCTTCGAGTGCGAGCCCGGCACACTCAATCCCGGCAAACTCACCGCCATCAAGGACATCGGTGTCACCCGCCTTTCCCTCGGCATCGAGAACTTCGACGACCGCATCCTCGAGATCAACGGCCGCGCCCACCGCACCAAGGAAGTTTACCGTGCCTACGAACGAATCCGCGCCGAAGGCTTCGAACAGGTCAACATCGACCTCATCGCCGGCATGCTGGAGGAAACCGAAGAGAACTGGCAGGTCAACATCGCCAAGACCCTCGAACTGCAGCCCGACAGCGTCACCATCTATCAGATGGAGGTCCCCTACAACACCGGCATCTACAAGGACATGAAGGCCAGCGGCAGCCTCGTCGCGCCGATCGCCGACTGGGAAACCAAGCGCCGTTGGGTCAAGGAAGCCTTCGCCGAGCTCGAAGCCAACGGCTACACCATCAGCTCCGGCTACACCGCGGTGAAGAATGCGGATCGCACCAAATTCCTCTACCGCGATTCCTTGTGGGGCGGCGCCGACCTGCTCGGCCTGGGCGTGGCCTCCTTCTCCCATGCGAAAGGCGTCCACTACCAGAACCTCACCGAGATCGACGATTACGACGCCGCCATCGCCGCCGGCCGGATGCCGATCAAGCGCGCGCTCAAGACCACCGAGGAAGAACGGATGATCCGCGAATTCATCCTCCAGATGAAGCTCGGCCGCGTGAAAGCCGCCTACTTCCGCGACAAGTTCGGCATCGACGTCCTCGAACGCTTCGCCGCCCCGCTCGCCCAGATCCAGAGCGAAGGCCTGCTGAACATCGAGGACTCCGCCATCGTCCTCACCCGCGACGGCCTGCTCTGCGTCGACAACCTTCTCCACGACTTCTTCCTGCCGCACCACCACACCGACAAGATCGTCTGAGGGAAAGAATCTCGCCAACGGCCCGATTAACGCCTAGATTCAAGTCATGAATGTTGCCGAAATCACCAAGCTTTCGACGCGTGAGAAGTTCGAACTCATGGAAGCCCTTTGGGAGGACATGAGAAGCAAGGCAGAGAAGAGTGATATCCCGCAGGAACATCTCGACCTGGTCCAAGAACGGTGGGCCCGTGTCCAGTCGGGTGAATCAGTGCTGCTGGAATGGGACGAGGTGAAAGATTCAATCGGCAAGCCGTGATCCATATCCGCATAACGGAGGAGGCTCGCCAGGATTTGGTGGACGGGTATGCGTTCTACGAGCTTCAGGAATCCGGAGCCGGGGAATACTTCGCGAGCTGCCTGAGGGGAGACATTGCCAGCCTGCGCATTACAGCCGGCATCCATCGCGCGAATTTAGGCTTCCACCGAATGCTGAGCCGGGTTTTTCCCTACGCCATCTTCTATCAC
>CAMCYK010000360.1 GCA_945883695.1 Akkermansia muciniphila
GGCGTCTCTGGACTTCCGTCGGAATAGCTGCGTGTCTCAGGGTCAATTGACGTCTGCCGTGCCGGAAAGAGCCAGAACCACTCGAAACTCTCCGCCGCCCGCCGGAACTTCCGCGCCAGCGCTCCGGGCAAATACACGCCCGCCAGCCCCTCTTCCCGATCCTTCCGCCAAACTTCCCGCGCCTTTTCGATCTGCTCCGCGATCTGCTCCCGCAAGCTCTTCGGCAGTACGGTCATCCGATCCTTATCTCCCTTGCCCATCCTCACCGTCAGCGTCCCGCGGACGAGGTCCACATCCTGGATCCTCAGCCTCACCAGTTCCGAAAGCCGCAGGCCCGCCCGCCACCAGATGAGGAAGGACTCTCTCCTTCCGATCAGCCGCACGGTCTGATTGACGATTGTCGATTGAGGATTTTTGATTTCTGATTTTCATACGGAAGAGACCCGATCACCGGCCGTCTGCAGTCCGCGCGCTGCTGACGAATATGGCGATCAACTCATCGCATTCCCCGATCACGGCCGGAAGGATCTGCACGTTGCCGAGCTTCTTTCTGCCGATGATCCGCAGCCAGATATGAGTCTCCCTCAGCTCCTTGAGCGAGATTTTCATCTTGTGAACAAAGTCCCGTGTGGACTCAGCGCTCCTCGCTTCTCCGTAGTTTGGTGCCGGCGAGGTTCCTGATCGAATCAACTGATTTCCGATGTGATTGCCAGCTTTCGTGTTCGGCAGCTCCTCAACCACGCCGACCACCGATACCGCGAAATCAACCAACCGATCTTCAAGTTCTTGTGGCTTCATATGCATCAAAATCAAAAATCAAAAATCCTCAATCGACAATCATCAATCTCTTCTGTCACCGGCCCCGCATCCCCTCGCGCTCGTCGCCGGCGAACACGGCATACCTCGCACAATCAGCAATCAGCAATCCAGCGGGCTCCCCACTCCCGACCCGTGCATCCCCGTCGTAACGTGACGGTAGATCTTCGTCAGTTCCGTCATTCGGATGGATGAAACTCCGCCATCCGGTCCAGCGGGCTCTTCACTCCCGTCGCGCCGATATCCTTGGCGACGTGCGTGTAGATTTCCGTTGTCTTCACATCCGCATGGCCGAGGAGCTCCTGCAAGGTCCGGATGTCCGTCCCGCCCTCCAAGAGATGGGTCGCGAAGGCATGCCTCAGCGCATGCGTGCTCGCCTTCTTGTCGATCAAGGCCTTCTCCACCGCCCGCCGCACGGCACGGGAATAGCACTCTTCGTGCACGTGATGACGCCGCACGATCTCGCTCTCCGGATCCCGCGACGTGCCGGGGGCCGGGAACATCCATTGCCACGGCCACTTCTCGCCCGCCCGGCGGTCCTTTCGGTCGTAGGCGTTTGGCAGCGCCACTCCCGGTAGGCCCGCTGCGCGGTCCCTTTCGTGTAGCTCCCGCAGCTCCTTCTTCCGTTCCGCGATTTCCTCCCTCACCGCCACCGGCAGCACCGTGGTCCGGTGCTTGTCGCCCTTCGCCTCGCGGATCGTGATCATCCCGCGCCCCTCGTCGATGTCCTTGACCCGCAGACTCACCAGCTCCTTGAGCCGCAGCCCCCCGCCATACTGGATCTTTGCCATCAGCGCATAGCGCTTGTCGATCCGCTCCAGCACCGCCATGACTTCCTTCACATCCAGCACCACAGGCAGCCGGGTCATGGTTTTCCGGAGCCGCACTTCCAGGTCCACCGACTCCATCCCGCAAACATCTCGATAGAAGAACACCAGCGCGTTGAGCGCCTGTTTCTGGGTCGAAAAGGCGACCCTTCTCTCTGACACCAGCCAAGTCAGGAAGTCCCGGCCCTTACCGGGATCCAGCATGGCCCTGGCATCACCGGTCCAGCGGGCAAAGCTTGCCGCCCAGCGACCGTAGGTTTCACGCGTGAGACGCGCCAAGCCGCGCCGCGAACCCGAGCGGTCCACCGCGTCCCGCGCCCGCTCCTCCAAAGTCCGGGTGTCATCCCCGCGCTCCCGGGTATTCTTCACCCAGCGGAGATACCACTCGATGGCGGCGGCCCACTGTTCGAGCTGCCAGGCGGGCCGCTCCTTGGACTTCACCTGCTCTCTCCAGAATAGGACACAGGTCTCGCGGCTCCCGGGGAGCCGATGGCGGGAGCGGAACGTTTCGAACCACCCCAAAACCATGGCGAATCCGTCGCGCTGGCGGGGGTTGACGTCACGGGATGCTTCAAGATCCTTGCTCCACGGATGCAATGCGACATGCGGTTTTGAGTTCATTGGAACACGTCTGCCAGGTGTTCGCGTGAACGTCCATGGAAATTTTCATCCTTCGCTTGTCCCGAATTCTTCAAGTTCCAAAAATTACGCGACCGAATGGCACCGTACCTAACAGCCACGGCGTTCCAAAGCATCAAGGATTCCGTAATAAATTTCGCCCTCGCCAGATCCCGATACTCCAGAACCGACGCCTTGACAACCAAGCCTTTCCAGCGATGATCCGGCTACGATGAATCCCACCAAGCCCTTGCTAGATATCCTGCTCCGAGTGGGAGAATAAACACTGTTGGACTAAAATATCAGGAGATATAAAAAGTCTGTTATAGTTAATGGGATAAGTCGGACTTGTCTTGCCGGTTCGAGCTGTTTAGATGAACAGCATGCTGGCGAGCGTCAACGATGTGCTGCGAGAGTGGCGGCACCTGTGGCCCGGCGGATTGGGCGAACGGGATTACTCGACGCTCAATCTGATCGCCCATTGCCGCCACGGGGAACTCGGCTTCAACCGCGCGCAGTGCGACGGGTGCCACCATCAGGAATGGTATCCGAGCTCCTGCGGCGACCGCCATTGCCCGCAGTGCCTCGGGCCGCGTCAGGCGAAATGGTCCGAGCAGGTCTGCGAGCGCCTGCCGGACTGCCCGCACTTCCACGTGGTGTTCACGGTGCCCGAGGAGTTCCACGGGTTCTTCGCCCGCAACTACCGCATCGCCGGCGACCTGTTGTTCGCGGCCGCGGCGGAGACCCTGCGGACCTTCCAGCGCAACGACTGGAAGATGGAGGGCGCGTTCTTCGGGGTGCTCCACACCTGGGGCCGCGCGCTCAACTGGCACCCGCACCTCCACCTGCTGGTCAGCGCCGGCGGGCGGAGGCTGGCCGACGGCCGCTGGGCTGAGGCGCGGCCGGACTACCTGTTCCCGGTGCGCGCGCTGTCGAAGGTGTTCCGGGCGGTCATGCTGCGGCGGATCGAGGAACTCGACGCGGATCCCGCGGTGCGCTGGGCCGCGCGCACCGCGAGCGTCGAACAACGGCGCGACTGGCGGCTGCTGCTCGCCACCAAGGGCTGGAACATTTTCAGCCGCTCCACGCTGGGCAACACGCGGGCCGTGGTCCGCTACCTGGCGCGTTACACCAGCAGGATCGCCATCAGCAACCACCGGATCAAGCGGGTCGATGAAGACCGGCAGACGGTGAGCTTCGAGTGGAAGGACCACCGCGACGGGATCACCAAGGAGATGACCCTCGGCGGGGCGGAGTTCCTGCGGCGGTTCACGCGCCACCTGGTGCCGAAGGGTTTCCGCCGGATCCGTTACTACGGGCTGCTCACCGGAGCGAAGGGGCGGATCGCCGCGCTGCCCGGAGCGCCGTCCAGTTGTGCCGGGGAGAAGCACGTTCCGCCGGAGCGCCCCAAGTGCGCGCGCTGTGGATGCGACAGATGGAGCTATCTGGCCGCGTTCCTCACGCGGCGGGCCTGTGTCGAAGGGTTCAACCACGCCCGAAGCCTTGTGGCGCGGGGCCTGGAGAGCTTTTCCCTTTCCCCTCCAGCCGCTTCGGGATAAGACCGTCCAACAAGTCGGAGCAAGCGACGCCGAACACGCCACCCGGCGATTCCACGTGCAAGCCGGCGACGCTTGTCCTAAACGTT
>CAMCYK010000361.1 GCA_945883695.1 Akkermansia muciniphila
GTTACGCGCCAGTGGAAGCCGCCCGGCCACGCCGTTGGGGTGCCTGGATCCTCCTCGCACTGGCCGGGCTCGGATTCGTGGTTTGGAGATGGACGAGGAGAACTGTATGAAGAGTGTCGATCACCGGTCGACACTTCTTAGGTCGGACACGAACGGAATGAACGACAGTGATTCTCATTGTTTTCGACAGGGGGGCCAGCAATTTCGATCCGGTGCTGGGATGATCAGGATACGCCATGAAGACCTCAGCACAATTTTATGGCTGCCTGCTGCTGGGCTGGTCCAGTCTGGGGCGGAGGCCGAAAATGGGGTCAAAAATGGGGTCAAAAATGGGGTCAGGTCTCGCGCGCTAACAGATTTTTACGGGTCCCGCTCCTCTGCCAGGAACAGATAGATTGCTTCGACTGATGGTGTCAGGAGAACGTGGAGGCGAGAATCACGGAAACCTGCTTGTGAAGGGCGAATGGGACGCGGCAGCCAACGAACTTGACGAGATGTTTGCACCGGCACCATGAACTCATTATTTTTTTTAGTGTTCCTCATCTCGTGCGCAAGCGCGGTGGCCGGATTTGAGTATACCCAAAAGGAGATCGAGGAAAGTGAGTCCAACCTCGAGAAGTGGAAGCACTTTGCGACTGATCTCGATGGGGTCCCCGATCAGACGGATTTTGAGAAACTTTGCCTTGGCCTGCGGGCAACTGCGGATCCGTCGGTCTTTCCATTTGGTGACCGTTTGGGCGCTCACGATGCAATCAAGCGTGCTTTGCTTGGTAGCACTGGATATGGGCAGTTCTGGGTATCGCTTCTTGAGGAAGCATGGCATCAGGTACTCGTGGCCGAAAATATTTCAAAGCGCGGCCCGGCGCTCGCAAAATTTAACAATGTTCAAGTTTCGATGTTAAAAACCCTTTCGGAGCTGCCAAGTTCCGAAACGGTGAGCGCGCTCGGAGATTTAATTTTTGATGACAACGACTTTGGTCCCGTGCCGAACGAAGGGGGGCAATCCAGAGATCACGCTGAACAGAGGGTTCAACCTACCTCGCTGTACGCGGTTATGGCGTTTGCGAATCTTCCAATTGACTCTCCTCCTGTCCCTGATCGAAAGCTGAAAGCGGTTGTGTATGAAGAGGACTTAGCCGCTTGGTGTCTCTGGTACGAGCAGGTGAAACTCGGAAAGCGGACCTTCCGGTTCAAGGGCGATCCCCGGGAGTATAACCTGGATGGCCCGCCTCCGGAGGTGACCCTTGCGACAAGGCCGCGAATGTCGGGTCTGCAAGAAACAGAACAGGGGGCGTCCGGGGCGGAAGAGGGAAGGCGGTTGCCGTGGCTGGCCGTCGGCGGGGCACTGGCCTTGCTGGGACTCGCGGGTTTCGCCTGCCTGCGGTCCCGGCGCGGGAACGGCGGCGCGGCGGGATAAGTGGAGTGTCGACCACAGGTCGACACTCCGGCCGCGCCGCGGCGCGGAATGAAGGAAGCGCGGGCGCGGTTCCCGGAGGGCTGGGGCTAAGGAGTGTTGACCTGTGGTCAACACGCCCCGCGGGTTCACGGTGTCGTGTCGAAGGGTGAGGTCACCTCATCACCCGCCAATCCATGGAAAGGAGCCGTCATCCCATGCGCAACTTTCCCAGAACTTTCACCTTGCTGGATCTCATATCCTCCACGCAGGGTCCCCAGCCTCAAATGAATCCGACCGAAAATCTGCCACTCCACGCCCGCCGTGCCACTTGGCGTCACGTTCTTGCGGGACTGATCGCCCTGCTGCCCGTGCTTGAGGCGGAGATTGCGGTCCCCGCGCTGTCGCCGCGCGCGGCGGATTCACCGGTCGGGCTTGACGTTCTGGTGACCTGCGCCACCCCGGGTGCGGAGATCCGCTATACCCTCAACGGCACCGAGCCGACCCGCTTCGATCCCCTGGTGGCGTCCGGGGGCACAGTCCGGGTTTCCCGCAACGCGATCTTGAAAGCGCGGGCGTGGGCCGGCAGCGAGGCGAGCCCGGTCACCACCGAAGACTACCGGATCACCGGCTCGATCGCTTCCGGCGACCAGCATGGACTCGCCCTCAGCGTTTCGGGCCGGGTCTGGTCCTGGGGCAATCAGGCCCAGGGCCGCCTCGGCAACGGCCAGACGAGCGCCGCGCAAGTGCTGAGTCCCGTGCAAGTGCTCCACGGTGGCGGGAACTTCGAAAGCGGGGCCGATCTGGCCGCGGGCTTCAATCATTCCCTCGTCCGGGACCAGCAGGGGACCGTCTGGGCTTTCGGCAGAAACGCCGACGGCCAGCTCGGGGTCGATTCCACGACCGACAGCGCGCTGCCGGTCCAGGTTCTGCGCGATGCCGGGCTGCCCTCGCTCGTGCCGCTGGACAACGTGGTCGCCGTCGCGGCCGGCCAGGACTGGTCGCTCGCGCTTGCCGCCTCGGGCGAGCCGCTCTCCTGGGGCCGCCAGGCCACCGGCCGGCTCGGCAGCGGCAGCATCAGCGGCAGCCGGCTGCTGCCCGGCCCTGTCCTGCGCGGGGACCTTCCGGCCTATCCCGCCCTGACCGGCATGCGGAGCATCGCCGCGGCTCCGGCCTTCGGCCTGGCCCGCGAGGCCAATGACCGGGAGCAGCCGGGAGATACCGGCAAGGTCTGGTCGTGGGGCTACAACAACACCGGCCAGCTCGGCCACGGCGGCACCTCGACCGCCAGCCGGGCGCTGCCGGTAAAGCTCGATGCCGCGACCCCGCTCACCGATGCCTGGGATCTCGCCGCCGGCGAGGCCCACACGGCGATCATCCGCTGGCACCCCACCAACCCCGCCCTCCAAGGCTCGGTCTGGGCGGCCGGGAACCGCGCCTACGGCCGGCTTGGCAACGGTTCGACCGCCGCGGGCAGTGTCAGCTACCCGACGCCCGTTCTGAAATCCGCGGGCGTTCCGCTCGACGGGATCGGCCAGGTCGCCGCGGGCGCCGCCCACACCCTGGCGCTCGATGAAGCGGGCTTCGTCTGGTCCTGGGGTTACAATGGCTACGGCCAGCTCGGCGACGGCAGTACCACCAACCGCGCCTACGCGGCGAAGGTGAAGAGTCCGGCCGGGACCGGCGATCTGGCCGGCATCGTCCGCGTCGCCGCCGGCGGCGACGGCCTGCACGGTGCCAGCATGGCACTTGCCGCCGACGGCACCATCTACGTCTGGGGCCGCAACCACCAGGGACAGCTCGGCAACGGGGAAACCTCCCTTTACGCGACCAAACTGCCGGTCGCCCACGCGCAGAACCACGTGGTCGAGGGCGCACCCGCCTTGACCCTCACCCACAACGTCACCGCCGCCGTGGAGGCGGGCAGCGTCGCGATCACCGCCTTTCCGAGCCATACCGGACCGGGAGGAGTTGAAGAAATCGACCGGGTCGAGCTGTTCCTCAACGGCCAGCTTGCGGTCACCTTCAGCGGGGGGATCTGGCTGGAAACCGTCTCCGGACTGGCGGCGGGGGAATACCACGGCTACGGCGTGGTCGTTGATGACGACGGCGTGAGGGCGATGTCGGCCCCCTTCACCTTCGAAATCGCGCTTCATCCCGCCGGCGACAAGGACGGTGACGGATTGACCAATGGAGAAGAACTGTCGCTCGGAACAAATCCATGGAATGCCGACACCGATGGCGATGGGATGGAGGACGGCTACGAGCATTGGCACCAGTTCTCACCCCTCGTGATCGAGATCGGAACCAACGGTCCGGATGGCGATGCCGACAACGACCAAGTGACCAACAAGTTGGAGCACGACTCCGGTAGTCTCGCGCGCCTCAAGAGTGAAAAATTCAATCCAACGGAATTCAACCTCACCGGCACGATCCGCTGGTTTGCCCGCAAGGGGTTCTGGTACACCCCGGAATATTCCACCACGCTGAC
>CAMCYK010000362.1 GCA_945883695.1 Akkermansia muciniphila
AGTGGGTAGATTCTTCCGTCATCACGACTGAAAAGCGCGAATCGATGCCGGACGGCAAGATCCGGCGCAACTATCTCTTCACCGCCGATCCGGCGGTCCGCTCCCGGTTCTTCCGTCTCCGCCCGGCGTTGGTCCAGTCACTCGTCACCGGAGAACATATTCCTTTCAGGTAGGATCTTCCTGATCAGCCTTTGATCCACGCATCCACAAGCAGGCAGGATTCTCAAAATAATGATTTGTAAGGACACAGGGTTCATTTTTGATCGACTTCAACCCAAGCCCCAAACCACGGACCTCTGGATGAGGAACTACTCCTCCCAAATCGAGCAAATCACTCATCTGTTCCGACATAAGAATCCTATGAATTTACCATTCTCCGCGTGCAAGCTCGGCTGGTTCTTTTACTTCATCGCGCTGCTGCCCGGTGGCGCCGCTATCTCCATCGAATATGCCACGATTGGCCACGCTGGGAATGCCGCGGACACCACCGGCTACGGTGCCGTGGCTTATGAATACCGGATTGGCAAATACGAGGTGACCAACTCCCAGTATGCCAATTTCCTCAACGCCGTGGCCCAGACCGACACCCACGGTCTGTACCATGCCGGGATGAACGATCACGGGATCGCCCGCAACGGAAGTTCCGGAAGCTACGGTTACTCGGTCACGGCCGGCTTCGAAAACCGGCCGGTGGTTTATGTGTCCTGGTTCGACGGCGCTCGCTTCACCAACTGGTTGGGCAATGGCCAGGGTGGTGGTAGCACCGAGACTGGAGCCTACTCGCTGGGTGCAGGCACCGGCATCGTTACGGTCAACCCAGGCGCCACGGTCTATCTGCCAGGCGAAGATGAATGGTACAAGGCGGCTTATTACAACGGCGACTTGGACTTTTACTCGATCTACCCGAATGGCGACGACGTCATCACGGTCGCTGACGCCAACTACAACAACAGTGTCGGCCACTCGACCGACGTGGGATCCTACCCGTTCGCTTCCAGTGACTACGGCACGCTCGACCAGGCGGGCAACGTCTGGGAGTGGAATGACGCGGTGATTGGATCGTCGCGGGGGCTCCGTGGCGGGTCCTGGGGCTCCGATCCGGCATACAACCTGAGCGCCACGTTGCGGAGCTCCAGCGCGACCACCTCCGAGGATGAATTCATCGGGTTCCGCGTGGCTGCCAGCATCTCTTCGGTGCCCGAACCTTCTTCTCCTTTGCTGCTCGGCCTTCTCCTTGCCGCGATGCTTTCCCATCGTAGGAGGAGTTGATCTTCGGCGATGTCCGGATTCCGTTACCTAACTCGCCGGATCGGAATTGGCGGCGCGTGACCTTGATGTTGTCGAAATAGGAAATCCGGCCTTCGCATTGAAGTCGCTCGGATGAGTCGGGGTGAAGCTGGCCGTGGGAGGTTGATTTTGGTCACGAGACGACCGGGCAAGCCCGTGATCATGGCGCGGAGTAATAGGTGTCGGTCTCCGCCCCCGAGCCAGCCGCTCGTAGGAAAGTCCCGTTTCTTCGACCATCGATGCCGGGCTTCGGGCGGTGTCACGGGTGGCGGTGTCGAGCGTGCCATGACCGATCTGAAATGCCAAGAACTGCCGGCTTTTGGCAGAGGTGGCTCTGGAAGCAGGGGGCGACCTGCGGGGCGTCCGATGGCTCCTCCCTTGCTGCCAGTCGGTCCGGCTGACGAAGTCGTCGCCCGGTCAAGCAACAGGCATTCCATCGGCCGGCCCGTCCGGTTCACGGGCTCATGACGCCTTTCTTCGACGGCGAGGAGATCGCGGCCAGGAAACGGGCGGCGGGCTCCGGCCACTCCTCCGCGGCGGCGGCGGCCAGCGCTTCCTCGCGCGATTTCCCGGACAGATAGACCAGCTTGAAGGCCCGCTTGACCGCGGCCCGGTCGTCCGCGCTGAAGCCCGCCCGGCGCAGCCCCACCGAGTTCAAACCGGCAATCAGGTTGAGGCCGTAGGCGGTGCAGTAGGGCGGCACGTCCTGGCTGACCGAGCCGTGGCCCTGGACCATCGCGAGGTCGCCGACTTTCACAAACTGGTGGAAGCCGGCCGCGCCGCCGACAAACGCCTTGTTGCCGAAGGTGACATGACCGGCGAGGAGGACGTCGTTGGCGAAGATGTTGCCGTCGCCCAAATGCACGTCGTGGGCGAGGTGGACGCCGGTCATCAGGAAGTTCGCTTCACCCATGACGGTGTTGGCGCCGGATTTCGAGCCGCGGTGGATGGTCACGTATTCGCGCAGCGTGTTGCGCGGGCCGATGATCACGCCGGAGTCCACGGCGGGGTCGAAGGAGAGGTCCTGCGGATCGGCCCCGATGATCGAGCCCCAGCCGACGCGGGTGCCTTCGCCAATGACCGTGCGGCCGGAGATCCAGGCATGACCGCCGATTGTCACGCCGCCGGCGAGCTTCACGGGGCCCTCGATCACGGTGAAGGGGCCGATGCTCACATCGTCGGCGAGTTCGGCGTCGGGCGAAACGAGGGCGGTGGGGTGGATCTTGGGCACGGCGGCTTGTAAATCGCGGGCGATGAGGCGGCAAGTCCGGGGCTGGGCGCGTCGAGCAATCACCAGTCCTTGATGAGGGCGGGGTCGAGCTGGTACTTCCGGTGGGAGCAGCGGATGACGAGATCGCCGACGAGAGGGTCGAAGGTCACGGGTGTCCTTTGGAGTAATTCGGGGTTATCAACAGTCTCCGTGTTTGAGCGAGCGGAGCGGTGGATTCCGCTGGGGGCGCGGAGCCTCCGGCCCGCAGAATGGTCCCCGGCAGCCGGGTTGCCGGTTCGGGCGGGAAGGGTGATGGGCGGCCGTCCCCGTGCTGCTGCGGGGCAGAGCCTCCGCGCCCCCAGTCCCCTGCGGGGCGCGCCCCAGGCTATTAGCGGACTCCGGCTTCGCTGAGACGCTCGGCCATTTCGGCCTTCTGGAGCTCGGCGGTGAACTCGCTGAGGTCGCCGGCCATGACGCCGGCGAGGTTGTGGGAGGTGTGGCCGATGCGATGGTCGGTGATCCGGCTCTGCGGGAAGTTGTAGGTGCGGATCTTCTCCGAGCGGTCACCCGAGCCGATCTGGGCGCGGCGGTGGGCGCTGTGCTTCTCCTGTTCCTCGCGGACCTTCATTTCGTAAAGCCGGGTGCGCAGGATCTGCAGGGCGCGCTCCTTGTTCTGACCCTGCGAGCGGCCGTCTTCGCAGCGGACGTAGAGGCCGGTCGGCAGGTGGAAGACCTGGACCGCGGACTCGGTCCGGTTGACGTGCTGGCCGCCCGCCCCGCCGGCGCGGCAGACTTCGATCCGGAGGTCGTCGGGCTTCAGTTCGACATCGACTTCCGCGGCCTCCGGCATGACCGCGACGGTGACGGTGGAGGTGTGGACGCGGCCCTGGGTCTCGGTGGCGGGGACGCGCTGGACGCGATGGACGCCGGACTCGTATTTCAAGGTGCGGAACACCTCGTCGCCGGTGACGCGGAGGAAGACTTCCTTGAAGCCGCCGACTTCCGACGGGCTGCTGGAGAGGTGCTCGGTTTTCCAGCCGCGGCCTTCCGCATAGCGCTGGTAAAGGCGCAGCAACTCGGCGGCGAACAGCGAGGCCTCGTCACCGCCGGCCCCGGCGCGGATCTCGACGATCGCGTCGCGGTCCTCGTTCGGATCGGCGGGCAGCAAGGCATACTGGAGGTCTTCGGCGAGTTGGGGGATTTCCGCCTGCAGCGCGGGGATTTCCTCGCGGGCGATCTCCGCCAACTCGGGGTCGTCGCCCTTGGCCAGCTCCTCGTTCTCCTCAAGCTGGCGGCGGGCGGCGTCGAGGCGGCCGGAGAGGGCGAGGGTCTGCTGGATCCGCCGGTGCTCGCGCATGATTTCGGAGGCCCGCTTCGGGTCGT
>CAMCYK010000363.1 GCA_945883695.1 Akkermansia muciniphila
CACCCCGAACTGAAGGGCACCCACCTGCTGCTCGCCCTGCTGCAGCAGGAAGGCGGCGTCCTCACGCCGATCCTGCAAAAGGCCGGGGTCGATGCCACCCGCCTGAAAGTGGCGGTGGCCGCGGCGCTCGAACGCGAGCCGACCCAGCAGGGCGGCACCACCCAGCCGCAGATCAGTTACGGCATGCGGGCCACCCTCGACGCCGCCGACGAGGTCCGCGAGTCGATGGACGACGATTTTCTCAGCGTCGAGCACGTGCTGATCGGCGCGCTGAAGGCCGACGCGCCCGAGGGCAAGCTGCTGAAGGAAGCCGGCCTCGACGAGAAGAAGGCGCGCAAGGCGGTCGAAGGCATCCGCGGCCCGCAGAAGGTCACCGACGCCGATCCCGAGGGGAAATACCAGACGCTTGAAAAATACGGCACCGACCTGACCGCCCGCGCCCGCGAGGGTAAGATCGATCCGGTCATCGGCCGCGACCACGAGATCCGCCGCGTGATGCAGGTGCTGTCCCGCCGCACCAAGAACAACCCGGTGCTGATCGGCGAACCCGGCGTCGGCAAGACCGCCATCGTCGAAGGCCTCGCGCGGCGCATCGTCGCCGGCGACGTGCCGGAATCGATGAAGGACAAGCGCGTGATCGTGCTCGACCTCGGCGGCATGCTGGCCGGCGCGAAGTACCGCGGCGAGTTCGAGGAACGGCTCAAGGCCTTCCTGAAGGAGGTCACGGAGTCGGCCGGCGAGATCATCCTGTTCATCGACGAGCTGCACACGATCGTCGGTGCCGGAAAAACCGAAGGCAGCCCGGACGCCGGCAACCTGCTCAAGCCCCAGCTCGCCCGCGGCGAACTGCGGACCATCGGCGCGACCACCCTCGACGAATACCGCAAGTACATCGAGAAGGATGCCGCGCTCGAGCGGCGCTTCCAGCCGGTGATGGTCGGCGAGCCGTCGGTGGAAGACACCATCGCCATCCTGCGCGGCTTGAAAGAGCGCTACGAGGTCCACCACGGCGTCCGCATCCAGGACGGCGCGCTGGTTTCTGCGGCGATGCTTTCCGACCGCTACATCTCCGACCGCTTCCTGCCCGACAAGGCGGTCGACCTGATGGACGAGGCTGCCTCGCGGCTGAAGATCGAACTCGATTCGATGCCGACCGAGATCGACGAGACCGAGCGCGAGATCATGCAGCTCGAGATGGAGAAGAAGGCGCTCGAGAAGGAGACCGACAAGGCCAGCCATGCCCGCCTCGACAAGGTCAAGGAGGAGCAGGCGAACCTGAAGGAGAAGTCCGCCGGCCTGATGGCGCAGTGGCGCAACGAGAAGGGCGTGATCGACCAGGTCCGCGCCGCCTCGGAGAAAATCGAGTCCTTGAAGAACGAGGCCCAGCAGGCCCAGCGGATCGGCGACCTGACCCGCGCCTCCGAGATCACCTACGGCCGGATTCCCGATGCCCAGAGCGAGCTCGAGGCCGCGAACCAGCAGCTGGCCGAACTCCAGAAAAGCGGCGCGATCCTGAAAGAGGAGGTTACCGAGGAAGACATCGCCCGCGTCGTCGCCTCGTGGACCGGCATCCCGGTGTCGCGGCTTCAGGAGGGCGAGAAGGAAAAGCTCGTCCAGATGGAAGAGCGGCTCGGCCAGCGGGTGATCGGCCAGAAGAAGGCGATCAAGGCCGTCTCCAACGCCGTCCGCCGCGCCCGCGCCGGACTGCAGGACGAGAACCGGCCGATCGGTTCCTTCCTCTTCCTCGGCCCCACCGGCGTCGGCAAGACCGAGCTGTCGAAGGCCCTCGCCGAATTCCTGTTCGACGACGAGGGCGCGATGATCCGCATCGACATGTCCGAATACATGGAGAAGCACAGCGTCGCCCGCCTGATCGGCGCGCCTCCCGGCTACGTCGGCTACGAGGAAGGCGGCCAGCTTTCCGAGCATGTACGACGCAAGCCGTACTCGGTGGTGCTGTTCGACGAGATCGAGAAGGCGCATCCGGATGTCTTCAACGTGCTGCTCCAGGTGCTCGACGACGGCCGCATCACCGACGGCCAGGGCCGCACCGTGGACTTCCGCAACACCGTGCTGATCATGACCTCGAACATCGGCAGCCAGTACATCCTCGACGAGGAGAATGCCGAACAGCGCGAGGCGAAGGTGACCGCCGCGCTGCGCCAGCACTTCCGGCCGGAGTTTCTCAACCGCATCGACGAGACGATCATCTTCGACCGCCTCAAGCGCGAGGAGCTGACGACCATCGTCGACATCCAGCTCGAGCGCGTCCGCAAGCGCCTCGCCAAGCAAGGCCTGGCGCTCGCCCTCACGGAAGCGGCGAAGGAATACATCGGCAACCAGGGCTATGATCCGGTTTACGGAGCGCGTCCGTTGAAGCGGGCGATCCAGCATCACCTGCTCGATCCCCTGTCGTTGGAGATCCTCGATGGGAAGTTCAAGGATGGAGATGTGATCACCGCGGATTACCGCAATGGCGCGATGACCTTCGAGGCGTGATGGAGATGGGGCGGTTCAGGGGCGTTGGCTTTGTCGTAGCATGGTCGGATTGACGATTGAGGATTTTCGATTGTCGATTTCTGATTGAAAGCCGCGGACGTCGCTCCGCCAACGGATCCCTCGATCTCGGAAATCAACAATCAACAATCGGCAAGCGGCAATCGGCAATCTCACCCCGCCGGCCTCGACGGGATGTCGAAAAGCCAAGGCCCGGCTTGCCAGGTCTCGGGTGGTTCCCTAGGTTTCAGAGGTGCCAGTGAACCTTCCATTTTCAGCCGCATGCCGCAGAAGCAGGTGCTTATGCCGCGCGCCGCGGAAGCACCTGCAAAAGCAGCGTGCGGCATAAGAGCGCTGTTCGCTAGGAATTGAAGAATCTGAGTTCATGGCTTCCACTAGAGGTATAGTTTCAAAACCGGATTGCCCGGACAAACTGGCACTGGCGATTGGACGCTTTGTCGTTCACTTCAGCTACTTGGAGTTCAGCCTGTGGTTTTGGTTCAACGAGATTCACGACGACCGAGACGCGATGCGGGAGTTCGTCACCAAGGAATTCACGGAGAAGCTCAGACGGATTCGGAGGCCTATTGATGAATCCACGATGCCTGTGGATGACCGGAAGATGTTCATGTCACTTTTCGACCGTGCTGCGGCTTTGGCGATTACCCGGAATCTTGTGTGCCATAACCCTTACCTGACCCTCGGGTCCGGGGAGAATGAAGTTCACCGTGGGGCGATATTCGGGATCAGAAAAACTTCGCTCGAAGATGTCCCAGAGATCGCCACTATCCCAAAGGCGGGCATCCCCGAGATCGAGAGATTCGCTTCGGACGCAGCCGTCCTCTGCGAAGATTTCTACCGGGGTCTTGTTGTCCTCCAACGCCACCTTCCTCTTACCAAGAAATGAAAAGGCAAAGCGAACAAGACGTGGGAGGGCAACGCGCCTCCATGCCTTCAGTTTCGCTACAGCCTTTTCCGGCGCGTGCCGCCCCTTCATACGTGCGCTACCCAATTTAGAATCTGAATTCATGGTTTTATGAGTAAGACTGACAACCTGTTCGATACAACACTGACGCGACCGTTGGTCGACCTCGTCACCGTGAATGGCCGTGACATGGCGCGGGGCGAAGTGATCCGGCGAATTGAATCCGAGAAGCGCCGGGGTTTGGCGGAGCTGAAGAACCTCTGCCTAACGCACGAATCTTGGGATATCTTGAAGCTTGTTGAGGCGGAGCAATCGAAACGACTAAACCGCAAGATTCTCATAGCTACTGTAATAGGGATCATCTTTGCGGGGTTTGCTGCTCTGTTTTCGGGCTTGGCGTTGCTTCCAC
>CAMCYK010000364.1 GCA_945883695.1 Akkermansia muciniphila
CAGAAAGAGCCGTTATCCCGACCTCAACACGCTGCGGATCATCCCGGCCGCCAAGGCTTGGAACCAAAGAAACATCAGGCCCCGGAGATTTCAATCGATTCAATCGCCGGCACCGCGGATTTGTCACGTCGCCCGGCGCGGTCTGTCAAGCGGCGCACCACGACATAAAATATCGGCACGAGGAAAATCGCGAGCACGGTGCCGGAAATCATCCCGCCGGCCACGCCGGTCCCGATCGCGTTCTGGCTGGCGGATCCCGCGCCGCTGCTGATGACCAGCGGCACGACCCCCAGCACGAAGGCCATCGAGGTCATCAGGATCGGCCGCAGCCGCAGCTTCACCGCCTGCAACGTGGCCTCGACCAGCTCCATGCCGTGCTTCTGCAAGTCGATGGCGAACTCGACGATCAGGATGGCGTTCTTGGTCGAAAGTCCGACGGTGGTCAGCAGGCCGACCTTGAAATACACGTCGTTCGGCAAATCGCGGAAGGTCGCCGCGGCCAGCGCGCCGAGGATGCCGAGCGGCACGACCATGATGACGGCCACCGGGATCGACCAGCTCTCGTAGAGCGCCGCGAGGCACAGGAACACGATGACGATCGACACGCCGTAGAGCAGCGGCGCCTGGTTGCCGGAGATTCTTTCCTCCAGGGACTGGCCGCTCCAGGAAAAGCCAATGCCGGCCGGCAATTGGGCGGCGATTTTCTCCATCTCTTCCATCGCCTGGCCGGAGCTGAGCCCGGGCTTGGCGGCGCCGACGATGTTGACCGCCGGCAGGCCGTCGTAGCGCTGGAGCTGCGGCGAACCGAAGGCCCACTGGGTCGAGGTGAAGGCGGACAGCGGCACCATCTTGCCGGTGTTGTTGCGGACATACACCTTGCCGATGTCGTCGGGAGTCATCCGGAACTCGGCATCGAGCTGGACGATCACGCGCTGGACGCGGGTGCCGTTGACGAAGTTGTTCACGTAGGCCGAGCCGAACGAGGTCTGCATCGCGGTGTTGATTTCGGCCAGCGACACGCCGAGCGCGCTCGCCTTGTCCTCGTCGATGTCGATTTTCATCTGAGCGGTGTCGTTCAGTCCCTGGGGCCGGACGGCGGCGAGTACCGGATTGGTCGCGGCCATGCCGAGCACCTGGTTGCGCGCGGCCATGAGGGCCTCGTGGCCCACTCCGCCGACGTCTTGCAGCCAGAAGTCGAAGCCGGACGAGTTGCCGAGTTCGGGGATGGCGGGCGGATTGAGCGGGAAGACGACGGCGTCCTTGATGCCGCCGAGTGCCATCAGGCCGCGTTGGATGACCGCCTGCACCCGGTGGTCCTTGCCTTTGCGCTCGTCCCATGGCTTGAGGCGGAGGAAGGCGAGGCCGGAGTTCTGCGCCTTGCCGGTAAAGCTGAATCCGGAGACCGTGAAGTAGTGCTCGATCTCGGGCTGCGCGGCGAAAAACTCCTCCGCCTTCAGCAAGGCCTCGCGGGTCCGGACGTCGGTGGCCCCGTCGGGCAGGCTGACCAGGGCCAGGAAATACCCCTGGTCTTCCTCCGGCAGGAAGGACGACGGCATGCTCTTGTAAAGGAAGCCGACGAGCACGGTGATCGCTGCCAGCGCGACGATGCCGGTCCACGCGTGCTTGAGCCAGCCGCCGACGAAGCGCTGGTAACGGTGGGTGGCCGCCTCGAAGCCGCGGTTGAACCAGCCGAAAAAGCCGCGCTTCTCGACATGGTGGCCGGCTTCCACCTGCTTGAGCAGGGTGGCGCACAAGGCGGGTGTGAGAGACAGCGCGAGGAAGACGGAGAACAGCATGCACGAGACCATCGACATCGTGAACTGCCGGTAGATGGTGCCGACCGAACCGCCGAAGAAGGCCATCGGGATGAATACCGCGGTGAGCACGAGCGTGATGCCGATGAGCGCGCCGGTGATCTGGCCCATCGCTTTCCGGGTCGCTTCCTTCGGAGGGAGGCCCTCCTCGCTCATGATGCGTTCGACGTTCTCGACCACCACGATCGCGTCGTCGACCAGGATGCCGATGGCCAGCACCATCCCGAACATGGTGAGCACGTTGATCGAGAAACCGAACGCCGCCATCAGGCCGCAGGTGCCTAACAGCGCGACCGGAACCACCAGCGTGGGGATCAGCGTGGCGCGGAAATTCTGCAGGAAAAGATACATCACGAGGAAGACGAGAATGATCGCTTCCACCAGGGTCTTGAGCACTTCCTCGACGGAGATCTTCACGAAAGTGGAGGTGTCGAGCGGGTAGGTCACTTTCACCCCCGGCGGGAAGAACTGCTTGAGCCGCTCCATCTCCGCCCGGACCGCGTCGGCGGTGTCGAGCGCGTTGCCGGTCGGGGCCAGCTTGATCGCGGCGGCCGAGGCCGCCTTGCCGTCGATGCGTGCCTTGGTCGAGTAGTCCTGGCCGCCCATCTCCACCCGGGCGACATCGCGCAGGTAAACCCGGGAACCGTCGGGATTGACGCGGAGGACGATGTCCTTGAACTGCTCCGCCTCGCGCAAGGTGGCGCGCCCTTGCAGGATGACATTGAGCTGCTGGTTCTCGACCGCCGGCAAGGAACCGAGCTGGCCGACGGGGACCTGCGCGTTCTGGTTGCGGATCGCCTCGTTGACGTCGGACGGCGTGAGGTTGTAGCTGACCAGCTTTTCGGGATCGAGCCAGACGCGCATCGCGAACTGGGTGCCGAACTGGATCACCTCGCCCACCCCTTCGACCCGCCGCAACGGGTCGAGCACGTTGGTCGCGAGGTAGTTTCCCAGCGCGATCTCATCCATGCTGCCGTCCTCCGACGAGAGCGTGATGAACATCATGAAATTCTTGGTCGCCTTGGCCACCACCACGCCCTGCTGCTGGACGGTCTGCGGCAGGCTCGGGGTGGCGAGCTGGACCTTGTTCTGGACCTGCACCTGCGCGACATCGGGATCGGTGCCCGGTTCGAAGAACAGCGTGATGGTCGCGCTGCCGTTGGCGTCGCTGGCGGACGACATGTAGAGCAGGTTGTCGATGCCATTGAGCTGCTGCTCGATGACCGAGGTCACCGTGTCGGTCAGCGTTTCGGCGGAAGCGCCGGCGTAGTTCGCGCTGATCGACACCGAGGGCGGCGCGACCTGCGGGTACTGCGCGACCGGCAATCGCGTGATCGAGATGATCCCGAGCAGGACGATGAGGATGGAGACCACCCAAGCGAAGACCGGACGGTCGATAAAGAAGCGAGCCATGGGAAAAAATATCCAATCACCAGGCGCTCAGCTTTTGTCCGCGGACCTGGCCGTGGCCTGGCTTGTTTCGACTTTCGGCGCGAACCGCTCGGGCACGACCGGCGATCCGGGGCGCGCCTTGAGCCCTCCTTCGATCACGACCCGTTCACCGGGTTTCAAGCCGGCGATGACGACCCACTTGTCGCCGACCGCGTTGTCGGTCTCGATCATGCGGACCTGGGCGTGATCGGTCTCGTCGACCACCAGCACGCTGCCCATGCCGCCTTGGACGCGGGTCACGGCGCGCTGCGGGACGGTGACCACGTTTTCCCGGACCGCCTGGATGATCCGGGCGCGGGCGAACATCCCCGGCAGCAGCATCAGGTCGGGATTGGGGAACTCGGCACGCAGGCTGACCATGCCGGTCGTCGGATCGACGCTGGCTTCGGAAAAGAGGATCTTGCCGGGATGAGGATACGCGGACCCGTCTTCCAACAAGAGGGTCGCCTCTTCCAGGCCGGCGGCGGAAGGTGACAGCTCGCCGTTGTTCATCGAGCGGTTGAGAGCCATCAGGTCGCCGCTCGATTGGGTGAAGT
>CAMCYK010000365.1 GCA_945883695.1 Akkermansia muciniphila
CTCCACGCTGCCTGCAGCCCGCGACTCGATGCGGGTCCGCTCGGCGACGGTGAGCGGTTTTCCAGCGGCGACCTTCTTGACGATGTTCTGGAAGTCGGCGTCGAGGATCTTCTCGGCAAGGTTCGGCGGCAACTCTTTGGGCTCCACGCGGAGACCGGGGTGTCAATAGGGGCAGGAGGGAACCGTGGCGGGAGCGGCTTTATCCGGATACCGACTGATGGGGTAGCTGCGATGCCCGCCGAGCCGGGGCAGGGTGTGTTTATCAACGATGGAGTCTGGAACTCTCTACCGGGAGGGCTCCTCCGGTTCATGTTGAGGCTTGTCGCCACCCTCAGAATCCAACTCGGGGCGGGTAGCGGATTGTCCATCACCGGCTTGTTCGCCTTGTCGGATCACTCGGCGGTCGGAACTTTCCTGGCGCACACGAGCCGCCGCAATAATGCGTGCGACATCGAAATCGTGCCGTGCGGCGACAGCTTCCTTCTGTGAGCGCACTTGCTCGACAATTGTCATATAAGTGTCAGTTATCATCTCCGATCAAATCTTCTGGGGTGCAAATTACTGTAGCTCGGAAACCAAATCCTGCAACGCAATCCGAGATCCGCCTCCAGTTCCGGGGGTTGGCGAGGTGCTTGCAATTCCATGTAACCAAATAGTCGATACGATGAACCGAGGCTACTGCGATGTGAATGGCGTCGTCTGCGGCCTTTGCGGGGATGATCTGTTTGGTAAGAAGCATTCCAGCAATAGAGACCACGTCGTCAGTAAGCTCGAGGAGAGGAATGCCGACCAGCAGATCAAGGCGCTTCGTCGCCATCTCAGCTTCACCTTCGGAGCACTCGTCCAATACGGTTTGAGAGCAGACGAGATCGAACTCATGCCGATGTTGATCCCACCATATCCGTGTGAGATTCTGACGAGCTGCTTCAACGAGTCTTTGAGCTGGCCTCCCGGTATAGAGGCTCGGGATCGTTGTTTCGATGTATGCTGTTGCCATATTGAGCGATAAAGTAGATCCCGGTCACCGGCGAGATCGAGGTCCTTGCTGGTGAACGGACGATAGCGGTCAAGTTTTCTTCCTATCCGTTTGGAATAATGAATCGCCCAGGCGTTGGCCGCCTGCCCGCCTACCACTATTGGCCCGGGCCGCCCCTCTGTGTCCCTCAGGACATCCGAGTAGTCGCCGAACTGGGTCCGAGGTGGCTCGGCGCCGTTCACCTGCTCCTCCGCCGGTTCTTCAGGTAGCCGCCAAGATCGACGATTTGCATCGGCGCATCAACCGGTAAGAACGAATTCCTCGCCTGCAACTCAGATGCCGAGATCGTGCCTGCCCGCAAGGCACGGGAATCCTCCGCCCGCTCTTTCTTGTGGGCATCTTGAATCTCGCGAAAACTGACGGTCCGTGTCTTCACGACCTAAGATTCTAGCAGGCTTGATGAGGCCGTCAAGCAGGTGCCTCGGAAGCCTCATGGCTTCACGGCCACCCACCCGGCGAAGTTCAGATGCCGCCAGAAGCAATCGACCGAGGCGAACCCTTCCTGATGGAGCAGCTCCTCGTTCCCACGGGCGGTGACCGGAACCAGCACGCCTTCCAGTGACATCCGCTTGCGGTCGATCTGACTGTCCGAATAGCCATTCTCCCGCTTGATCTGGAGGAAGAGCTCCACAAACGCTTCGTCGAGCCGGGAGGTGGCTCCGAGAATCTTCTCCACCAGGATGAAGGCGCCGCCCGGCGCCAGCGACTCGAACACCCGGCGGATGATCTGCTGGCGGTATTCGATGGGGGTGAACTGGAGCGTGAGCACCGAGAGCACGAGGCTGGAGGTCACACCGGGGAATTCATGCCGGAGGTCGGCAGAGCGGATGCTGACGCGCTTGCCGTGCGGGTGGTAGCTGAAGTTCTGACGCGCCGCCTCGATCATCGGCTCGCTGATCTCCAGGCCGATGTAATCGTTGGCCGCGCCGAAGGTGGAGACGAACGGCAGCAGCGCCTGGCCGCGGGAGCATCCCATGTCGATGATGGTGGTGCCGGGTTGCACGAAGCGCCGGCCGACTTCGAAGGTCACCATCCGCATCGCGTTGTATTGCGGGATCGACCGCTGGAGCATGTCGTCGAAGACCGCGGTGACCTCCTGGTCGAACTGCCAGGCACCGCGTGGAACCACCTCGTCGCGTTGGGCTTCCACCAGCCTTGCGGGGCGAAGCACGCGTCCTGGGGACGCCAGCCGGTTTGCTCCTCGATGCGGTCGAGCGTCCGGGGCATCCAGCTTTCCGGGCGGGCGGTGATCAGGACGACGGTGTGAGGCCGCACGAGCTCGACCAGCCACTGGCGGTATTGCTCGCCCGCGAGGCGCTTTTCCATCCGGACGGGCGTGGTGCCGCGGGCCGGGCTGTTCGCCACCAGCGTGTAGTTGAGGTCCAGCAGGATGATCATAGGGTAATCTGAAGACGTTGCGAGAAGGCGTCCATGGCGCATTGCACGAGATCCATGCGCGTGCCGTCCGGATAGGGCAGGTCGAACTCGAACCCGATGGCCGCGCGGAGACGGGCCGGATCGACCGGACGGGCCGCGGTGCAGGCGGCGTTGATGTTGTTGGAAAAATCATCGACCTTCACCGAGCGGAAGAAGGTGCCGAAGAGGTCCTTGAACTCCGACACGGTGTGATACTTCTGGACCTTGGGCTTGTCCTGGAAGTCGCCGATCCGGATGCCCGGTTCGTAGTCGAGGCGGAACGCGATGTTGCCCGCGTTGCTCTCGTTCATGAAGGCCTTACCGTTGACCTGCCGCCAGCCGGACTCCCCGGCCGAGGACGCGCAGGCATAGACCTTGGTGAAGGGCTTGCACAGGGCGGCGCACAGGCAGGCGATGTGCTCGCGGTCCTCGCGGAACGGCACGGAGTTCAGCACGCTGGCGATGAAGATGCTGGTCCACTCCTTGCCGGCCGCCACTTCGGCCAGGAACGCGCGCGTCAGCTCGACGCTTTCGGCCTTGCTGATGCCGCCGGGCGCCAGCCGGTAGGGCTCGAACGGCGTGCAGTCGATCCCGGCCTGGCGAAGCAGGAAGGTCTCGGTCAGGTGGCCGGCCCCGAAGTCGAGGATGGTCGTCCCGTGTTCCTTGACCCAGCGGGCGCGGTCGGCCGCCTTGCCGATGTCGAAGTCCTTGCATGGCTTCGCGCCGTGGGTGGCGAAGATGAAGCCGTTGCCCAGCTCGCGCCTCACGCGGCGTGCCCGGCGGAACGAATTGAAACGCAGCATGTAGGCATAGCGCGTGTGGATGTCGAAGTCCATCGACAGCAGGTTCATCATGGCCCGGGCGAACTCCGCTTCCTCGTCGGTGACGAACACGACCGGCGCGAACGCGGCGCCCTTCTCGGCGAGCATTTCCAGCCGGCCGATGCCGTTGATGACGGTGAGATCCTCGCGGCAGACGATGGGCATGAGGATGATGACCGAGTCCTTGTCGAAACCGGCGTCCTGCTTCACGCGGTCGCACCACGCAATGAACTCGTCCTGGCTGATGCGGAACCGGTAGAGGCCGACCGCGACCGTGACGTCGCTCTTGTCGAGCTCCTTGTCATGGCGGTCGTCGTCATCCTCGTCGTCGTCATCGCCGCCGGGATTGAGAAGTCCTTCGAGGTCGGCGGGCTCGAAGCCGGCGAGGATGGTGTCGAAGTCGGCCGACTTCCACTCGCTGGCGATCTTTTCGAGCTCGTTGAGATCGACCGAGGAAAGTTCCGCCAGGCGGTTGTCGGCGACCAGCACGGCGAGCTCGTCGTT
>CAMCYK010000366.1 GCA_945883695.1 Akkermansia muciniphila
CAAGTCCGGACGGGCAGGGACTCGGGCGCTTGGAAAGCGCCCGGCCCGTTGTCATGTCGCCTGCAAGGCCACACTCCGCTCGTCGGGCGAGCCGTCGGGGACCACTCGGGCCGGTCTGAAGACCCGCGGTCCCGGGAGCGCGCCCGTCCTTCCGCGGAGCGTTCACCGATTCTCCCGCGGCAGGAATCCGGTCGCCGCCTGCGCCCTCCGCCGCTTGCGGATCGCCAGCAGCCATTTGATCAGCGAGACGAGAAAACCGATGCCGAAAACGAGGAACAGGAGGTTCAGAGCCGTGCTCAAAGCAAGCAGGGTGCCGAAGCCCTCCAGGCTCATCTCCCCGGTTCTCGCGAGTGACGCCTTCATCCTCTGATTGAACCAAATCGCCATGCCGACGGATCCGGCCAGCCACACGCACATCCCGGCCGTGAAGCCGACGGTCCAGCGGAACCAGCGCCGCTCGGATTTCCAGCTCGCGACGAGCTCCGGATTTTCTAAGTGCTGTCGCTCTTCCTGGAGCTGGAACCTCAGCATGGCTTCAGGATCGTGCATCGTCCTTCCCTTTCACGATCATGAGGAATCATCGTCACCGGGCCCCGTCAAGCCCCCGCAAATTTGGCACTGGGCACTTCTAAACTTGGCACTTCGCCCCTGGCACTTTCCCTTCCCCCCATGTCCGACACCGCCGCCGCGCTGAAAGCCTTGCTTCTCGACAAGTCCGTCCGCACCGGAACCTTCACCCTCGCCTCGGGCAAGGAAAGCGACCTCTACATCGACTGCCGCGTCACCGCGCTCGATCCCTTCGGCGCGAATCTCATCGGCCGGTTCGGCTGGGCGGCGGTGCGGGAGAAAATTAATACGGAAAAGCTAAAGATCGACGCGATCGGCGGGATGACCCTCGGCGCGGATCCGATCTCCCTCGCCGTCGGCATGACCAGCGCCGTCGCCAACCCCGACGAGGCCCTGCAAGTCTTCACCGTCCGCAAGGAGCCGAAAGGCCACGGCCGCGGCAAGCAGATCGAAGGGAACTTCAAGGCCGGCGACACCGTGATCGTGGTCGACGACGTGATCACCACCGGCGGTTCCACCCTCAAGGCGATCGACGTGATCGAACGCGAGGGCGGCAAGGTCGCCTTCGCGCTGGTGCTGGTCGACCGCGAGGAAGGCGGCCGCCAGGCGATCGAAGAACGGGGGATTCCGGTGCTGGCCTTGTTCTCGCGGGCGACCTTGCTGGGGTAGCCCCCGGACCGCCTCCCCCGGGACCGCTGGTCTTCAGACCGGCTC
Source organism: Akkermansia muciniphila (assembly GCA_945883695.1). Classification (GTDB taxonomy): domain Bacteria; phylum Verrucomicrobiota; class Verrucomicrobiia; order Verrucomicrobiales; family Akkermansiaceae; genus Haloferula; species Haloferula muciniphila_A. The sequence goes on from CAMCYK010000366.1 coordinate 1,282, forward strand.
GCGATGCCTCGGCAACCGAGCCGCCCGGGTCAGCCGGGACGCGAGGAAACCGATTCCCGAAGGAGCTGGGGTAGCCCCCGGACCGCCTCCCCCGGGACCGCTGGTCTTCAGACCGGCTCGCGATGCCTCGGCAACCGAGCCGCCCGGGTCAGCCGGGACGCGGGGAAACCGATTCCCGAAGGAGCTGGATTCTTGGGCCGGGTCGAGGGACCACTCGGGCCGGTCTGAAGACCAGCGGTCCCGGAGCCTCACCCGCCTCCCGCCGTCCTTTCCAGCAGATCCCAAGCCGCACGGCCGGGATCGCCCCAGGCCCGCACCCGCGTCATGGTGCCGGGTCCCGCGCCGCGCTCGGTGGCGAGCAACAAGCGGCAGCCGTCCTTCCAAACGTCCCAGCCATCATGCTCCCCGCCCGGCTGCCACCCGCCGGCGAGCAGCACCGCGAGCATCTCGTCGCGGGTGGTGCCGGTCATCGACCAGATCCCGCGTTCGAAGTCCGCCGGTGGCATCGCCCGCACCGCGGTCGCGGCCGCGCAGCCATGCCATCGTCCGCAGCGGAACCACGCGCGCAGCCGCGGTTGCAGCCAGCGCAACACGGCCAGGCACCCGCGCGCCCACGGCGTGTCGAAGCGCGCGTCCAGCGGTCGCAGCGGCTGCATCCGGTCACAGACCCCCTGGTAACCCGCCTGGCCCATCGGCCCGTGGTAAAGGATCGAGCCCTCGACCGCCCGCAGCGGACCGCCGGAATAAACGAAGCCGTCCCATTTCGCGTCGCCGGCCGCGGTGAAGCGTTCCGGATGCCTGGCGATCAGCAACGCCTCCGCCTTGCCGTAGCCGACCTGCTGGCGCAAGTAGCCGCGCAAGGTCGGGCGGCGATGGTGCCAGACGAAAGCGGTCGGCACGAAGGCGGCGCGGAATCCGTGGTCCCGCAGCCGCCAGCAGAAATCCACGTCGTCGCCGGCGGTGGTGAACACCGGATCGAAGCCCCCCGCGGCGAAGTACGCCGTCCGTCGTACCGCGAAATTGCAGCCCGGCAGGTGCTCGGCTTCCACGTCGTCCAGCATCACGTGGCTCGGCGCCCCTGGCGCGGCGGTGACGACCGCTTCCGCGGCGGTGGCCGGCCTGGGCGGCAGGTTCGGTCCGCCCGCGGCATCGGCACCCGCTTCAAAGGCCGCCGCCAGTCCCGCCAGCCAGTTTTCGTCCGCTTCGCAATCGTCGTCGGTGAACGCCAGGAGCTCGCCCGTCGCGGCCCGCGCTCCGGCATTCCGCGCCGCGCTCAGACCGCCGGCCGCCAGCCGCAGCAATCCCGTTTCCGGAAACCGGGCCGCCACCAGGTCCGCCGTGCCGTCCGTCGATCCGTCGTCGACCACCAGGATCTCGCGCGGCCGCAGCCGCTGCCGTTGCAAGGCGCGCAGGCAGCCGGCGATGCGCGCTCCGCCGTTCCGCGTGCACACGATCACGGAGAACTGTCCGTTCTCCGCTCCTCGGGCCATGGCCTCGGCGCCCCGCCCATCGGCCTCCGCCAGCGCCTTGGCGACGGCCCCCAGCGCCGGCTTGTCACAACCGCCGCGATCGACCAGCCCGAAGTCCCAATCGAGCACCTCGCCGCTGGCGAACCAGCGGTCGCTCCACGCGAAGACGGTCATCCCGGCCGTGCCTTCATCGCGCGCCGCACGGATCCCCCACGCCAGCGTCGCGGCCTGTTGGACCGGGCCGTTGCGCTGCGAATCCAGGCCGAACTCGGAGATCACCAGCGGCCGGTCACCGGCGACGTGATGAAGCCGCCGCAAGTATTTGCGGAACGGCTGCTCGTCCTCCAGATAGACATTGAAGGCGGTGAAGTCGGCGTTTTCCGGCTCCAGATACTCGGTGCTCGGGTAGTTCGCGTAGGCCCACAGGATCTCCGGCCGGAGCTCCCTGCCGAGCGCGATCAGGCCCTCGATCGCCCGCCGCACCCGCACCGGCCCCATCCAGCGGACCAGGTCGGCCGGGATCTCGTTGGCGACGAACACGCCGGCCAGCGCGACATGGCCTTCCACCTCCCGCAGGCCTTCCGCCAGCGCGACCCGGGCCGCCGCGAGGAGGCGGGTATTTTCGAGAAAATCATAGCCATGCCCCCACACCAGACCGCCGATGACCCGCAGCCCCCGCGCCAGCGCCGCGTCGAGCAAACGCTGGTCCGGCATCCCGTAGACCCGCAACGCGTTGAAGCCGGCGGCGGCGATCCGCTCGAAATCCGCCGCGAAATCCACCGGCCAGCCGCCGGGGAAGGGCCCGTAGGTGACCGCCCGCACTTCGACACGGCTTCCCCCGGACCGGAAGAACTTGCCATCGACGCGCAGCGGCTCCATCGCCGCGAAGGCTAGGCCCCCCGCCCGAACTGCCAAGCCCCAAGCACCGCCCGGAAAAGGGAACCGCCAAGACGCCAAGTTCGCCAAGAG
>CAMCYK010000367.1 GCA_945883695.1 Akkermansia muciniphila
GGACTCACGCGGATGCGTTCCACGTCCGACATCGCACTCTCGCTTGTATTCGCCGAATTCGAGTGGGGCACGGACATTTACAAGGCGCGCCAGTTCGTCCAGGAGCGCCTCCAGGTCGCCCGAGAACAGTTGCCGAAAGACACGCAGCCCTACCTCACACCGGTCGCTTCGCTGATGGGGGAAATCCTGCTCATCGGTGTCAAAAGCAACGATGGCCAAACCGCTCCAATGGATGTGCGCACGGTCGCCGATTGGACGATCCGCATGCGTTTGCAAGCCATTCCAGGCGTCGCCGAAGTGCTGAACATGGGCGGAGGCGTGAAGCAGGCGCAGATCCAGCCGGATCCCTGGCGCATGCAGGCCAACGGTGTGACGATCGAGGAACTTGAGGAGGCAGTGAAGAACGCCGCTTCCAATACCACCGGCGGCTTCATCGACAGCGGGCCGCAAGAAATCATGGTCCGGAACCTCGCCATGACCGTCGAGCTGGAGGATCTCTCCCGCACGATCATCAAGATGTCCAACGGGCGGCCGATCGCGATCTCCGACGTCGCTGCCGTCGCCTGGGGTACGGAACCCAAGCGGGGCGACGCCGCGGTCAGCGGCAGCCCCGGCGTGATCATGAGTGTCATCAAGGCCCCCGGCTTCGACACCATCGCCCTCACGGAACAAATCGAAGCCGCCATTGAAGGACTCAAGCCAACCCTGCCCGAGGGCGTGGAAGCCACGGTGCTGTTCCGCCAGCGCGATTTCATCGACAGCGCGGTGGGCAATCTGAAAAAAGCAATCGTCGAAGGCGCGATCATGGTCACAGTCGTGCTGCTGCTCTTCCTGCTCAGCTTCCGAACTACCTTCATCACGCTGATGGCGATGCCGCTCAGCTTCGCCGTCACGCTGCTTACCTTCAAATGGCTCGGCCTCAGCGTGAACAGCATGACCCTGGGTGGCCTAGCCGTGGCCATCGGCATGGTCGTGGACGACGCCATCGTCGATGTGGAAAACGTCTTCCGCCGCCTGCGCGAGAACTCCCGACTACGAGAACCGCTGCCGAAACTCGATCTCATCGCGCTAGCCTCCGGCGAAGTCCGAAACTCGATCCTTTATGCCACGATCCTCATCGTGCTGGTGTTCCTTCCACTGCTTGGCCTATCCGGCGTGGAAGGAAAGCTCTTCGCGCCCATTGCGATCGCCACGATCATCAGCATGATCGCCTCCTTCGTGGTTTCCCTGACGGTGATTCCGGTGCTCTGCTCGTTCCTGCTCAAAGTCAAACCTGCCGACAGTGGACACGGCCACAATGATGGCCGTCTCGTGCGTGGGCTCAAGTGGCTGCTGAAGAAGACCATTCTCGGCCTCAGCTTGCGGCAACCGGTCATCGTTATTGCCGCGGTATCCATGCTGCTCGTGCTGGCATGCATGCTCTATCCGCAGATGAGCCGCGATTTCCTTCCCGCCTTCCATGAGGAGACCGCCGTCGTCACCACTGGCGCCGCACCGGGCACCTCTTTGGCGGAAATGGAAATCATCTCCAAATCCGTCGAAGACCAGATCCGTCAGGTGCCGGAGGTCCTCCACATCGGCCGCCGCATCGGCCGTGCCGAACGCAGCGACCACGTCGTGCCCGTCAACAACGTCGAATTCGACATCGACTTCAAGAAAGACGACAAAGGCCGCCCGCTGAAGATGGTGCTCGACGACATGCGCGACCGCATCAAGACGGTGCCCGGAACCTTCAGCATCATTTCCGGCCCGCTCTCACACCGCATCAGCCACTTGCTCAGTGGTGTGACCTCGCCGGTGGCGGTGAAGATCTTCGGTCCCGACCTGGCCATCATCACGAACCTTGGCGAGCAGGTGCAGAAGGTCTCCAAAACCATTCCCGGTCTGGAGGACGCCAAGCTCGACATGCAGGCTCAGATCCCGCAGCTCCGCATCGAACTTGATCGCGAGCGGGCCCTTGCCCACGGCATTTCCCCCGGGGAGCTGAATTCGGAACTCTCCACGCTGTTGGGCGGTTCTGTCATCGCACAGCTACGCGAAAACCAGCGGGTCATCGATCTTGCCATCCGCTTGCCGGATTCCTGGCGCGGCGATGCCGAAACTATCCGAAATCTGCCGATCCACACCGTCACCGGAGACCACATCCCGCTGAAGCTGGTCGCCAACGTGCGGGAAGCCTCCGGTCCCAGTTCGGTTTACCGGGAGAACACCCAGCGCCGATACGTGGTGTCCATCAAGCCCAGCGAACGCGATGCCGGTGCGCTGGTGAAGCAACTTGAAGAGAAAGTCCGCGAACAGGTGACGTTGCCGGAGGGATACTTCATCAGCTACGAAGGCGACTTCCGTGCGGAGCAGGCCGCAGCGAAGCGCATCGCCGTTCTATTCGCCGGCATTCTTGTTGTTATCGTGCTGCTTCTCTGGTCCTACTTCCGCAGCCTCATCCTGGCCTTCCAGGTTCTGCTGAACCTGCCGCTTGCCCTGATGGGCAGCCTCGTGCTGACCTACTTCCTGGTGGGGAACATCAGCATTGCCACGCTGGTCGGCTTCATCGCCGTCGGAGGGGTCGCGGCGCGCAATGGCATCATGATGATTTCCCATTACCTCCACCTGATGAAGCACGAGGGCGAGGGCTTCACGTATGCCATGATCGAACGCGGGACGCTTGAGCGCTTCGTGCCCGTCACCATGACCGCGCTCTCCGCGGGGATCGCGCTGATCCCTTTCGTCATCGCCATGGGTGAACCCGGCAAGGAGATCCTCAGCCCGGTCGCCATCTGCATCGTCGGCGGGCTGGTCAGTTCCACCCTGCTCGACTTCGCCGTCACGCCGGCGGTGTTCCGCCTATTTGGCAGGAAGGCAGCCGCCAAGGCGCTCGCGCTGAATGCGCCCGCCACCCACTGAATCCGCGGCCGGACCCTCCGGTTCCGCCATCCCGTTTCCCACGACCGACAACTAGTCCAGAACTACACAAACCATGAAAACCAGACTGAAACTGACCACGACCATGCTCCTCGCCCTCTTTGCCAGCCCGCTGGCTTTCGGCGCTGAAGAACATGATCACGACCACGAGAAGGAATCGAAGGAAGAGCACGCCGAACACGCCGATCACGAGGACGAAGAGAAGGTGACCAAAGGGCCGAACGGCGGGCATGTCATCCAATCCAAGGCCGGCTTCTCCCTCGAAGTCACCGTCGATAAGGAACGCAAGGCGCGCGTCGTCTTCCTCGACAAGGACCTCAAGGCCACGGCGCTGGCGGCGCAGTCGCTCACCGGCATCGCTGGCGAGCGCTCCGCTCCGGTGAAGCTGGCTTTCGCCAAGGGCAAGGACGCCGATGCGAATGTGCTGATCTCCGACAAGGCGTTGCCCGCAGGCGCACACGTGGCGCTGGTGCTGGTGATCAAGACCACCCCGGACGCAAAGGCGGTGACGGAACGCTTTGAACTGCATCTCCATTGACACCGTGTTTTCCCGTCCCGCCGTTCGCGCATCGCGGCGGGACGGGAATCACCCTCATACCGAGGCGCGCCGACATCGCACGTGCTTTCCAACCATTGGTTCGCATGCGAGATGCCGACGCTCCTCGGATTGCCGCTCCACCTCAAGGTCCCTTCGCGTGAAAGATTCAAACTTCATCCAACCCGCTCCACCTTCGTCCGGTACGTGGAATGGCTCGATCAGGAAGACCGTCGCATGGTGGACGCTGCTTGCCTCTAT
>CAMCYK010000368.1 GCA_945883695.1 Akkermansia muciniphila
CAGGTCGCCGACCACCCCGCCGCCCAGCGCGACGACGAAGGAACGCCGGTCGTGGCGCGCCTCGGCCAGCGACGCGCAGAGTTCCTCAACCCGGGCCATCGATTTCGAGGCTTCGCCGGCCGGGACCGTATGCAGGGTGGGGGAGAAGCCCGCCGCTTCGAGGCCCGCCCGCAAGGCCTCGCCGTGGAAACCGGCCACCTTGGAATCGGTGATCACCGCCGCTTTCCCGGTGAGTCCGGCGTCGCGGATCACCGCGCCGGCCCGGGCCAGCAAGCCGTTTTCCACCAGGACATCATAGGACCGTTCCGCGAGATCAACGTGCACCGTCGGCATGCCGCGGAGCATGGGCACCCTCTGCCCCGCGCTCCAAGCAGGAAGCGTTCAGCCCGCGCGCCGCCGGAGGTGCCAGGCCGCGGTGTCGGGTTGGACCAGGCAGTCCAAGGGTCTGGCGGACAGGTCGAAGCGGTCGATCACATGCTCCAGCAGGACCAGCGAGGCGACCGCGTCATACAGCGCGTCGTGCCAGCGCCGGCCGGGCAGCATGGCCTGGACGGCGGCGCTGAGCCCGAGGGCATCGCACAGGGCGGACAGCGAGTGCTCCGGCATTTCAGGCCAGGCCGCCCGGGCCAGCAGCAGGGTATCGACCCAAGGGCCGAAGCCGTGGCCGGGGAAGGTCCGCAGGAAGCGTTTCTCCGTGCCTTTGCCGTGGGCCACCACCGCGGCACCGGCGAGCCGGCTCTTCAGTTCCGGCCACAGCGCGAGCAGGCCGGGAGCGCCGGCGAGATCCTCGTCGCGGATCCCGTGGACCTTGCGGGCCGACCAGGTGATGGGGGATTCCGAGGCAAGATAGGACACATAGGTCCCGCCATGCCGCGCCGCCGCCGACCAACTCGCCAGGCCGACCTGCACCGGCACGTCGGTGCGGCCCCGCGCGGCTCCTGCCGATTCGAAGTCGATGGCGGTGAAGCGGCAATCCCCGACGAGCACGGCGGCAGCCCATCACGGCGCGCGCCGCGAGGCGATCCGAAAACTCCGGGACGATGGGGGCTTGCCAATGGCGGGCCCGTCGGGAAAGTTTCCTCCCTCCCGAATGCCGGACCGCCGCACACCACTCTGGCTTTGGCCGAACCTGCTCAGCCTCGACGCTCCGGTCGTCGCCATGGTTTGGCTCGCGATGTTTTCAGGTGCCTGGATTCCGTTCCAGGAGTGGCAGGCGTATCCCGCCCTGGGCTTCGGGGTCTGGGGCATCTATTTGTTCGACCGGCTGATGGATATCAAGCTGCTCGACCCTGAGGACTCCCGGCTCGGCCTGCGGCACGAGTTCATGCGTCGCCACGAGGGGATCATGAAATGGGTCGCGTCCGGGGCGGTGCTGCTTGCCGCCGGCATCACCCTCTCCTCGCTGCCGACCGCCCTGATCGGGCAGGACCTGTTGAGCGGCCGCAACGCGCAGTTCGGCTATATCTTTCCCGTCCTGTTGATGGTGGTGGCGTTCTTCTCGTTGACCGTCGCCTCCGCCGGCAGCCCGGACATCCCCCACGTCCGCAATTTGATCGCCGGTTTCGCTTTTTCCTACGGGACCGGGATGCTGGCCCACGTCCAGCGGGGCACCGAGGAGATCATGCACCTGCTGGTATCGCCCGAGATGCTTTGCTTCGCCTTGCTCTGCGCGCTGAACATCTCGGCCATCCACTTCTGGGAGCGCTCGCGAAGCTCCCACGACCCCGAGGTCAAGGCCGCCCACGAGATTTTCCTCACCCTGCCGCTGGCGGTGCTCGGCGGGGCCGCCCTGCTGTTCGCGCGGTCGGACGACCCGAGCATGACCCGGCCTTTCTTCTACGCGATCCTGATTTCGGCCGGCCTGCTCTTCGTGGTGAACCGCAACCGCTCCCGGTTCTCGCTCGACGCCCTGCGGGTCATGGCCGATGCCGCCATGGTGGCACCCTTTCCGGTGTTCCTGGCCCTCACCGCCAAGTGATCATCGGCGCTTGCGGCCGATTGCAGCGGTCCCTAGCCTCGCCGCCTTCATGTCAAAGGCACTCGACATCAAACGTCCGGCATTTCTCATCCTCGGCGCGCCGGGCTCGGGGAAGGGGACCCAGGGAAAAATCCTCGGCTCCATCCCGCGCTTCTTCCATTGCGCCTGCGGCGACGTGTTCCGCTCGCTCGACACCCGCACCGCGATCGGCCAACGATTCGTCGATTATTCGAGCCGCGGCGAACTGGTGCCCGACGAGCTGACGATCGAACTTTGGAAAGCCCAGGTCGACAACTGGAGCGATTCCCACGTCTACAAGCCGGATATCGACTTCCTGGTGCTCGACGGGATCCCGCGCAATGTTCCCCAAGCCGCGATGATGTCGAAGTTCCTCGAGGTCCACCAGGTTTTCCATCTTTCCTGTCCCGATCGCGGGGAACTCGCCCGGCGGATGCGCAAGCGCGCCCTCAAGGACAACCGGCTCGACGATGCCTCCGACCGCGTGATCCAGCAACGGATCGCCACCTACGAGGCGGAAACCAAGCCGATTCTCGAATACTACTCCGCAGCCCTGGTGACGGAGATCGATGCCACCCAGCCGCCGGTCGAAGTGCTGAACGACATCATCAGCAAGATCATCTCCCTCCCGGTTTACAAGGAAACGGCGACACTCGGGATATGACCGGAAAGGACGCCCGCGTGATTTTCTTCGGCAGCGGTGAAATCGCCATCCCCTCGTTCGTCCGGCTGATCCGCGAAGGGCCGCGGCCGCTCGCGCTGGTCACCCAGCCGGACAAACCCGCCGGCCGTCATCGCAGCACCTTGACCCCGCCGCCGATCAAGCGGGTCGCGCTGGAGGCCGGGATCCCGGTGCTTCAACCGGAGAGCGTCCGCGACGAGGCGGCGCTCGACGCGCTGCGGGGCCTGGCACCGGATCTGATGGTGGTGATGGCCTACGGCCAGATCCTGCCGAAGGCGCTGATCGCCATCCCGCGGATTGCTTGCATCAATCTCCACGCCTCATTGCTGCCGCGCCATCGCGGTGCCTCGTGCATCCAGGCCGCGATCGACGCGGGCGACGCGGAAACCGGCGTCACCGTGATGCACGTGGTGCCAAAGCTCGACGCCGGCGACATCATCCTGCCCCTGGCCACGCCGGTTCTGCCGGACGACACCGGCGGCTCGCTGCACGACCGCTTGGCCGGGGTCGCGGCGGAGGTCCTGTTCGCCGCCCTGCCGGGTTTGCTGGCCGGGACCGCCGATCGCCGGCCGCAGGACCCGGCGCTTGCGACCTACGCGCCCAAGTTGGAACGCGACGACGGCCGCTTGGACTGGTCGTGGGACGCCGGCCGCCTCGCCCGCCGGATCCGTGCCTACGATCCGTGGCCGGGAACCTGGACGACCTGCGACGACGGCAAGCGCCTCAAGGTCTTCCCTGCCGTGACGGGGGAGGAAAGCGCAGGCGCGCCGGGCACCCTCAGCCTTTCGCCGGGAGGTCTGGCCCGCGTGGCCTGCGGCGGCGGTCACCTGGTCCTCGGCGAGGTCCAGCCCGACGGCTCCCGCCGGATGCCCGCCGCCGATTGGCTGAAGGGGTTGCGGAGCTTGCCCGTTTTGCAGTGAGGCCGATGCCCCCCCTTGGACTGCGGCAGCCTGCTGCCGCTTTCCCTCCGCCAGCCTGCTGGCGGGTCGGGTCCGGGCTCCACGGCAGGCCG
>CAMCYK010000369.1 GCA_945883695.1 Akkermansia muciniphila
GCTTGCGGTTCGCCTTGCGCCCGATGATCCCGCCGCCGGTCGCGATGATCCGCCGCGGCCCGCCGGGTGCCGACAGTTCGTGGAGCACCGCGCTCTCGACCTCGCGGAAATACGGCTCGCCGCGGCGGGCGAATATCTCGGCCACCGTCATGCCCGCCTTTTCCTCGATCAGCTGGTCGGTATCGACCAGCGGGTAACCGAGCAGCGTCTGGAGCTTGCGGCCGATCGTCGATTTCCCGCAGCCCATCAAACCGATCAGCACGATGTTTTTGGGAATTCCCGCGGCAAGGTTCATGGGGCGAGATTAGCCACGCTCCCGCCCCGCGCAAAGATCCAAGTCGGCGATTGTAAATACGCGCTGGCCCGCCCCGCGGCGGGGCGCTAAGCCGGGGCGTGCCCGAGACCCGCATCCTCTCCACCGACGAAGACGACATGAACGACGCCGTGCGCGAGGCCGCGGCGCTGCTCGATGCCGGCGAGATCGTCGCCCTACCGACCGAAACCGTGTATGGACTGGCCGCGGACGCCTTCAATCCGGACGCCGTGGCCAAGGTCTTCGCCGCGAAGGAACGGCCGTCCTTCGATCCGCTGATCGTCCACATCGCCTCGTTCAAGGAGCTGGCCGAGGTCGCCGAGATGCCGGACGACATCGCCGACACCGTGAAAAGCATCGCCGGCGCCTTCTGGCCGGGTCCGCTGACCTTCGTTCTGCCAAAGTCCGCGAAAGTGCCCGATCTGGTGACCAGCGGCTTGCCGACCGTCGCCGTCCGGCAAAGTGGCCACGTGATTTTCCGGGCGATCGGCCGCGCCCTCGGCCGCCCGATCGCCGCGCCCAGCGCCAACCGCTTCGGCCGGATTTCCCCGACCTCCGCCGGCGCGGTGATGAAGGAACTCGGCGGCCGCATCCCGCTGATCATCGACGGCGGGGCCTGCCGCGAGGGCATCGAGAGCACCATCATCGCGGTCGAGGCCCGCGGCGACCAGCGCCCGCTGATCCGCATCCTGCGCGCCGGGCCGGTGACCAAGGAGGACTTGCAGAAATTCGGCAAGGTCGTCCTTGAGAAGAAATCCACCGAGCGACCCGACGCCCCCGGCCAGCTCGCCAGCCACTACGCCCCGCGCACCCCGCTGCTGATGTTCGACCAGCCGGGGGATTTCAAACCCGAACCGGGCAAGAAATACGGCCTGCTCAGCTACCGCGGCGACCCGAAGACCGGCTACATGGACCTTCACGAATGGGATGTCGTCGAAGAACTCAGCCCCGGCAGCGGCAAGCTGATGGAGGCCGCGTTGCGGCTCTTCCACGTCATGCGGGTGCTCGACGAAGCCGGCCTCGACGCCATCGTCGCCGAACCCGTCAGCGAAACCGGCCTCGGCGTCGCCATCATGGACCGCCTGCGCCGGGCATCGGCGAAGTAACACCTCCCTGTTCTGAAACCGGGGTTAGCCACCCATTTCCTCAATCCGTCAGGACTTTCTCATTTCAGATTTTCAACCGCGAAAAAACGCGAAAGGCCGCGAAATTTACAAGATGGGGGAGTTGGAGGGTCTTTCGGCTGTTCGAGATTTCGCGCTCTTTCGCGTTCTTTAGCGGTTCCAATCTTGAGCCGGAGTCTCGGTAGGAGCCCGTCTCGACCCTCCCCCTTGCGCCCCGCCTCATCCCGGCTAGCATCCCCATCCCGATGCACCGCCACCGAATCCTCCTCCAATCCCTGCTGATCCTGCTCGCAGTCTGGGGAATCGTGGCGGGCGTGCGCGCCTACGCCGGGTCCAAACGGATCACCGCGGTGAAAGTCGCCGCCGAAGTGAACTCCGCCGCCTTCGACGACTGGTCGCAAGCCCCCGGCGATTCCGCCACCGCCAAAAAGCGCGAGGAGAAGATCCGGACCATCGCCGGCCTCGTGAACCGCCTTGATTTCAACGAACGCGAAAAGAACCGCGACGACCGGTCGGTCGAAAACCTGTTCCGGCGGCTCAGCAACGACGAGAAAAAACTCTTCATCGACCTGACCGTCCGCGAATCGATGGCCCGCTTCATGGAAGCCCTCGACAAGCTGCCGCCGGCCGAGCGGAAGAAGTTCGTCGAGAAAGGCCTGGAGGAGATCAAGAACGGCAAGACCGGCGAAGAACTCGCCCGCGCCGACGAGCTCGGCGACGGCCTGCTCGAAACGATCACCAACGAAGGCATGCGCGCCTACTTCGAGAAGGCGAACGCCGACACCAAGCTCGACCTCGCGCCCTTGATGGAGTCGATGAACGAACTGATGCAAGGCCTCCGCGGCCAGGAATTCGGCCCCGCCTCGCGATGAAGAATTCAAGGAATCCCGCGGGCTTCAGCCTCACCGAACTGCTGGTTGTCCTCGCCATCCTCGGCGCGCTGGCCGCCATCGCGATCCCGGTGAGTCGCTCGGTGCTCGCCCGCACCCACACCGCGGCGTGCCTGTCGAACTTGCGGCAGATCGGCGTCGGACTCGAGGCCTACCTCCAGGACAACAACCAGGTCATGCCGGAGATCGCCGCCGGCCGCCGGAGCAAGGCCGAGGACGTGCCGGTCCTCGAGACCGCGCTCGCCCCCTATCTCCCCGATCCCGCGATCTTCCGCTGCCCCGCCGATCACGAGATCTTTGAGAAATCCGGTTGCAGTTACATCTGGAACAGCTCCCAGAGCGGCCGCCACCGGCTGAAACTCGAGTTCTTCGGCAAAGCCGGCCAGGACAACCGCATCCCGCTAATCAGCGACAAGGAGGCGTGGCATCCCGGCGAGTCGGGCGTGAATTTTCTCTATGCCGACCTTTCCGCGTCCACCAAGGTCCAGTTCGGCGTCAGCCCTTGAGGGAGATGCTGGATGGCAGATGGCGGATGGTGGATATCCTCCGACTTCCGATCTGCCATCCGCCATCCGCCATCTGCCGTCTGCCATCTGCCATCTGCCATCTACCATCTACGATCCCATCCCGTGCTCACCGTCACCGGCCTCCACAAATCCTTCGGCGGGAAACCGGCCCTGCACGACGTGTCCTTCTCCGTCGAACGCGGCGAGATCCACGGTCTGTTAGGCCACAACGGCGCGGGCAAGAGCACCACGCTCGGCATCATCCTCGGGATGGTCGCGCCCGACCGCGGCGACGCGACGATCGGAGGGATCTCCGTCCAGCGCGACCATGCCGGAGCCCTCCGCCAGGTCGGCGCGATCTTCGAAAGCCCGGCCTTCTACGAATACCTCAGCGGCTGGGAGAACCTCCGCATCCTCGCCAGCTACTCCGGCCCTTTCGACGAAAAGGCCGCGCGCGAAATCGTCGACCGCGTCGGCTTGACCAAGCGCATCGGTTCGAAGGTCCGCACCTACTCCCACGGCATGCGCCAGCGCCTCGCCCTGGCCCAGGCGCTGCTGCCGGAACCGAAAGTCCTGCTGCTCGACGAGCCGACCGACGGCCTCGATCCGGAAGGCATCAAGTGGTTTCGCGACTTCATCCTCGGCCTGCGTGCCGAACGCGGGATGACGGTCCTTTTCAACTCCCACCTGCTCGCCGAGGTCGAGCAAATGTGCGACCGCGTGACCATCCTCCGCGAAGGACGACTGGTCCATGAAGGCACGCTCAAGGACTTGCGCGAAGAAGCTCCGGTCTACGAAGTCG
>CAMCYK010000370.1 GCA_945883695.1 Akkermansia muciniphila
TGTTTTACAAGGGCACGCTCGAAGAACCCGCCGACACGGTGTTTCTCAAACTCTATGCCGACGACAAGCTGGAGAAAACCGAAAGCCTCAAACTCCCGGCGGACAAGTCCTACGCGTTCGCCGTGAAACTCAAACCCGGACTGATCAAGTACAAGGTCGAGTTCGGCAGCAAGATGGGCACGGCGGAAAAAGTGCTCGATACCGTGGGCAACATCGTCTGCGGGGATGCCTATATCATCCAGGGACAATCCAACGCGCTGGCCACCGATACCGGTGAGAAATCGCCGCCGGAAACCAACGAGTGGATCCGCAGCTACGGACGCCCCTCCGGCAACGGCCAGGAATCCACCGAGAACCTGTGGTGCCTTCCGGTTTGGAAAGCGTCGAACGGTGAAAAAGCCGAACTCGGCTGGTGGGGCATGGAACTGGCCAAGCGCCTGCTCGCAAGCCAGAAAGTCCCCGTGTTCATCGTCAACGGAGCCGTCGGCGGGACCCGGATCGACCAGCACCAGCGCAACGAAGCCGACCCGACCGACTTGGCCACGATCTACGGTCGGATGCTCTGGCGGATCCGGCAGGCCAGGCTGACCCACGGCATCCGCGCGATCCTGTGGCACCAGGGGGAAAACAACCAGGGCTCGGCGGCCCCCACCGGGGACTACGACTGGAAATCCTATCAGGATGATTTCATCGAGATGTCCTCGGGCTGGAAGCGGGATTTCCCCAACCTCCAGCACACCTATGTGTTCCAGATCTGGCCGAACTCGTGCAGCATGGCCGGCAATGGTGGCGGCGGGGACCGGATCCGGGAGATCCAGCGGACCTTGCCGCGGCTTTATTCAAACCTGAGCGTGATGTCGACGCTCGGCATCCAGCCGCCCGGCGGCTGCCATTTCCCGCTGGCCGGCTGGGCGGCATTTGCCCGCCTGATCCAGCCGCTGGTCGAGCGGGACCTCCACGGCAAGGCGCCCGCCGCACCGGTCACCCCGCCCGATCTCATGCGGGCCTACCATGCGGGCGGCGCGAACGACACGATCGTCCTGGAATTCGACCAGCCGGTGGTCTGGATGGATTCGCTGGCCAGCCAGATCTATCTGGACGGGGAGAAGGGCCGGGTCACCTCGGGCAGCGTCACCGGCAACGTGGTCACCCTCAAGCTGGCGAAACCCGCCGCCGCCGCCCGCGTGACCTATCTCAAGGAGACCGCGTGGAACCAGGATAACCTGATCCTCGGCAAGAACGGCATCGCCGCGCTGACTTTCTGCGAGGTACCCGTCCTGCCGCAAGAGCCGTCCCGCTAACCGGATCTCCACGGCCCGCGGGTGATCCGCGTCCACGGAATGCCACGGCCCGGCGGCGCCTTTCAATCGCCCGTCGAAGCCATCGACATCCGCCCCACGCTCGCCGCCCATCAATCATCAATAATATCTTTCGGGAGTCATGGGGATTCATTCGCGGGGTCACGCGCTTTCTCAGGACGCCCCGGCCGGAGCCTCCAGCACGCCGTCCGCGAGCGGCCAGGCCTTGATCGCTTCGACGATCATCCAGATCTCGATCACCAGCGTCGCGCCACCGAAAAACGCCAGCACCCAATCGCCACCCGCCAGCCACGAGACGGGCGAACCGAGCGCCTGCACGAAAAGCTGATAACACAGGGCGTAGGCCGGCAGCACCAGCATGAACACCGCCGGCACCGCCACGAACCACAGCGGCAGCCGGCGGCGGCGCATCCAGAACAGGATGACGATGAATGCCAGCCCGCCGAGCAACTGGTTCATCGCCCCGAACAGCGGCCACAGGATGAAGCCACCCTGGCCCGCGGTCTCGAACGACCACGGGACTCCCGGCCGCGGGGCCGCGGCGAGGATCGCGGCGATCGTCACGCCGAACAGCGTGGCACCGTGCCGGTGGCTCAGCCAGCTCAGCGGATTCCCGGTCACTTTCACGCCGGTGTGCGGCGCGGTGACGGCGCGGTGTTTGAGGAAAGTCGCCGCCAGTTCCTCGATCACATAGCGTTGGAGCCGGCAGGCGGTGTCCATGGTCGTCGCGGCGAACGAGGCCACCAGCACCCCGACCAACGCGGTGGCCGCGGCGGCGCTGATCCCGAGCGCCCGCAGGAAATTCCCCGCCCCTTCGACGAAGGCGGCCAGCGCGCCTTTCTCCGCCGTCGGCCAGTCGGCATACTTCGACGCCCAGGCGGCCGAACCGGTGAGGACGCTGCCGTCCGGCCCCTTGACCCCGAGGCTCAGCCCCGCGACGCAGGCGAGGATCACGATCACCGCGAGGAAGCCTTCGGTCAGCATCGATCCGAAGCCGACCAGGGTCGCGTCGGTCTCGGTCTTGAGCTGCTTTGACGAGGTCCCCGAAGACACCAGGCAGTGGAAACCGGAGATCGCGCCGCAGGCGATGGTGATGAAGAGGAACGGAAACATCAGCGGCAGCGACGACGCCTTCCCGCCGTCGATCGCCGGCGCGATGATCTCCAGTGTCGCGTGGGATCCATCCGCCAGCGCCGGTCCGCCGAAGAACGACGCGGCGACCAGGCCGGCGACGATCAGCCCCAGCGCGCTGAGCAACTGGAGCGAGTTGATGTAATCGCGCGGCTGGAGCAGCAACCAGACCGGCATCACCGAGGCCGCGTAGGAATAGAGCAGCAGGAAGCCGACCCACACGATCAGCGGCAACCGGGACAGCGATTCATTGATCGCATGCAGCCAGCCGACGTCGCCGAACCACACGCTCAAATACATCAGCGCGAGCACCACCAGTGACGGGATCAGGATGTTCGCGCCCTTCTTGTGCAGCAACGCGCCGATCCCCATCGCCAGCGGGATCTGCACCAGGCAGGGCAGGATCGACGAGGGGAACATCGCGAACACTTTCGCGATCACCACGCCGAAGATCGCCAGCACCACCGTCAACGCCAGGAAGAGGATGCCGAGGAACAGCAGCCGCGCCCGCGGCCCGACGACCCGGCCGGCGATGTCGCCCACCGTTTGCCCGCGGTTGCGCATCGAAATCACCAGCGAGGCGAAATCGTGGACCGCCCCGATGAAGATCGAGCCGAACAGCACCCACAGCAGCGCGGGCAGCCAACCCCACATCACCGCGAGCGCCGGGCCGACGATCGGGCCGGTACCGGCGATCGAGGTGAAGTGGTGGCCGAACACCACCGACTTGGCGGTCGGCACGAAGTCGGTTCCGTCCTCGAGTTCGACCGAAGGAGCCACCCGCGCCGGATCCAGCTTGAAGATCTTCCGCGCCAGCCAGCGGCCGTAGGTGTGGTAGGCGACCAGATAGAGGACGAAGGCGCCGAGCGCGATGGCGAGGGTTTGCATGGCTTCAGCGGTTCCGGTTTTCGAGCGCCGCGAACACCGGCGCGGGCACGTAGCGCCGCACCTGGTCCTCCCAGGCGGCCGGGCCGACCAGGCCCATCACCATGCTCGAAGAGACCTCGGCGATGTCGCGCGGCGGCATCAGGAAGGTGGTGGTGATGGTCGGCGCGAGATCGGCGTTGATATGCCGCATCACGCGTTCGTACTCGTAGTCATTCGGCCCGCGGATTCCGCGCAGG
>CAMCYK010000371.1 GCA_945883695.1 Akkermansia muciniphila
TGGGTCTCGTTTCGGATGCCGCGAATGTCTTGTCATGCGGCGCGCTTTGCAAGCGGCGAAAAACGGGCCGGTCACCGGCAAAAAAAAACCGACGCGCCGGGGAGGCGCGTCGGGTAGATCGGAAGGGCGAATCACTCGCCGTCCTTGAGCTCGTCGGCGGCCTCTTTGGCAGCATCGGCGGCGTCGTTGATGGCGTCGTTGATGGCGTCGGCCGCGGCATCCTTGGTGGCATCGACGGCATCGGCGGCCGTGGCGGCGGCGTCGGCAGCCTTGTCAGCGGCGGCACCGGCGGCGTCCTTGGACTCCGCGACGGCTTCTTTGGCCTTGGCTGCGGCTTCGTCGGCCGTGGCATTCACTTTTTCTGTCGTGGTCTTTTCGCCGCAGGATGCGAAAGCGAAGGGGACGGCGGCTGCGATCAGGAGGTGTTGAAGTTTCATGGCGATGCTGGTTGTTCTTGGTTGCGGTGCGATAGACCATACTACCGCTGGCGGGGGAACCTAACACCAAAATCGCGAGGGTAAACTGGCGATTTCACGATTTGTCCCTACATTCCGCCCCATGGAGACCGTGCCGGTGCAGTGCCCGACCTGTTTTGAAAGCTTCGAAGTGGTGATGCCGCCGCCGGAGGAGTTGCCGGCGGAGTATGATTACGACTGCGAGATCTGTTGCCGGCCGATGTGGATCGTGTTCGACGAATCCGGAGCTTTCGCCCGCGGACTGGGAGACTGATGCGGCCGCGGATCTCCATCGTGATGCCGTTCCGCAACGCGGCGGCAACCCTGCCCGAGGCGCTGGCCAGCGTGCGGGCGCAGGTGTTCGCCGATTGGGAATTGCTGGCGGTGGATGACCATTCGAGCGATGGCTCGGCGGCGATCGTTCGCGGGGTGGCCGCCACGGATCCCCGGATCCGATTTATTTCAAACGAGTGTTTGCAGGGGGTGGTCGGAGCCTCGGTGACCGCGGGGCGAGCGGCGACGGCGGACTGGCTGGCCCGCATGGATGCCGATGACCTGAGCCATCCTGATCGTTTGAAGCTTCAGATTGAAAAGACTGTTCAGCAACCCGCGTGGGATGTGATCGGTTGCGGGGTGGAGATTTTGTCCCCACTGGGCGAGGGGATGATCCGCCATGTGGAATGGGTGAACTCGCTGAGAGAGCCCGGGGAAATTGCGAGCGCGCGTTTTATCGAGAATCCCCTGGTCCATCCGAGCGCGCTGATGCGGCGGGCAGCGGTCGAGGCGGCGGGGGGCTATCAGGAGGTGCCGTGGGCGGAGGATCACGACCTATTTCTGAGAATGCTCGAGCGGGGATCGGTGTTCGGAAAAGTTCCGGAGACCTTGCTGCAATGGCGGGATTCCCCCGGTCGCTTGACTCGGAGTGATCCCCGCTACGGCAATGCCTGCCGGCACCGGATGCGGGCGCATTTCCTATCGCGGATGGCGGCGGTGAGGGAGCGTGGCGTGGCGATTGCCGGGGCGGGGCCGATCGGCAAGACGCTGGCGTTGGAACTGCAGGCGAGGGGTGTCGCGGTGCGCGGGTTCTTCGATGTCCACCCGCGGCGGATCGGCGAGGTGATCCATGGGGCCGGTGTCGCGGGGCTGGATCAGTTCGGCCGCCGCTGGCGCGAGGCGGTGCTGCTATCGGCGGTGGGCGTGCCCGGCGGGCGGGAGGAAGTGGCGGGGCTGGCCCGCGCCGCCGGCTACCTCGAGGGCGAGGATTTCTGGTGCGTTTGTTGAACGTCTTGGATCGACTCGCTGGTTTACCGGACCACGCCGGCAGGGCCGGAAGCGGTCGTCACCCTTACGGTGAAGCCTGGAAGCCATTACAAGTTGCTGGCCTCCGCCGATCTGAAGCAACCGCGGGAGTCCGCCATTTCCGATCCTCTCCGCGCGGAAATTCCGTCGGTCCCGCGGGTTGTGAGGCAGGGTCAGGGCTGGAACTCGCGGAGGCGCAGCTTGCGGAACGCGCATTCGTCGCCGTGGTCGGTGAGCATGAGGTGACCGGCGATCTTCTCGCCGAAACCGGGCTGGCTCTTGAACTTGCTTTGGGCGATGGCGGCCTTGAGGGCGTCGGAGCCGAGTTGATAGGCGAGGACCTTCTTGCCGTTGAGCCAGTGCTCGACGTCGTTGCCGCGGATCACCAGCCGGGATTCGTTCCATTCGTCGGCGGGTTTGGCGGCGGTGGCGGTGTCGGCGGGCAGGATGTCGTAGAGGGCGGCGGTCAACCGTTTGTTGCCGTTCTTGCCATCGGGGTGGCCGCTGTCGTCGAGCAGTTGGTACTCCGGGCCGGGCGCTCCCTTGCGGGCTTCGGTCACGAGATATTTGACGCCGTTGTTGCCCTTGGCGGCCACTTTCCACTCCCAGGAGAACTCGAAATCGGTGAAGGCGTCCTTGGTGACGATATCGCCGCCCCGCACGCCGGCGGCCTTGACCAGGGTGCCATCGACGACTTTCCAGCCGGGGCCGGGCGGCTTGTCGCTGCCGAACAGGCGCCAGCCTTCGAGGTCGCGGCCGTTGAACAGGGGCCGCCAGTCGCCGGCGGTTTCGGCAAGGACGGATCCGCAGAGGGCGAAGGTCGCGGCGAGGCAGGCAAGGGCTTTCATGATAGGGCGAGCGTCCACAACGCCGGTCCGCTGTCGAGTCTCGAGGAGCCGCGCGGCGTGGATACCAACCTCCCGCCGCGTGCTGGCGCTCCTTCGAAGGAGTTCAGGCCCGGCTTCAGGCGGTGCCTGCGCTGCTGTCAGCCGGATTGGAGACGAGAACTGGCGTCGCGGGCATTACTGCGGTAAGCAGACCTCGAACTTCCGACATGGCGGTCATCGACACATTCCTCAAGCTGATGGTGGAGAAGCGGGCCGAGCGGCTGGTGCTGCTATCCGATCGTGTTCCGTTTTTGTTGAGGAGCGGCGAAACGATCGAGCTCTCCATGCCGGCCTTGCGGTCGGACATGCTGCGGCGGATTTCACAAGAGATCGCGGGGCCGTCCAACGGCCCCGCGGAGATCCGGCGGGAGGGGGCGTTCGTGGCGGCGGACGGGGTTTCGTTCGGCTATCTGGTCGATCCGGGTGGCGCGGAATTCCGGATCGAGATCCACGCCCATGGCAGCGCCCCGCGGGCCGAGCCGGGCGCGCTGGAGGACCCGCTGGCGACTGCGGTGGCCGCTTTCACCAAAGCCGAGCCCGCGGTGGCGATCGTCGAGGAACGGCAGCCCGCGGGTCAGCCGGATCCGGAGCTTCTCGCGACCCTTGATCAGGCGCTCGCCTTGCATGCTTCCGACGTTTTCCTATCCTCGGGAAAGCCGCCGCGGGTCCGGCGGAACGGCGTCATCGCGCCGCTCGACGCGGATTCGCCGAGCCATGGACAAATCCTCCGCCTGCTGCCCGACGCGGCGGCCCACGAGGAACTCGAACGGAGCGGCAGCGCCGATTTCGCGGTCCGTTGGGATTTGTCGGGCGGGAGCCGCCGCATCCGCATCAATGTCTTCCGCCACCTCGGCGGCGTGGCCGCCGCGCTGCGGCCGATCCGTCCGCGCGTGCCGTCGCTGGCCGAACTCTCGTTGCCCGACG
>CAMCYK010000372.1 GCA_945883695.1 Akkermansia muciniphila
GAGATCCCGCAAGGTGAAAATTCTGGGACAGTTGCCCATTGGATGACGGTTCATTTCCATGGACTGGCGGCTGATGAAGTGCCCGCACCCTTCGACACGAATACCGTGAACCCGTTGGAAGTGTTGACCGTAGGTCCACACTCCTTACCCCCAGCCCTCCGGAAACCGCGCGCCCGGAAACACCGCCCGCGCTTCTTCCAACAACTCCGCCCGTTGCTCCCGGGTGTAGCGCGACGAGACGTGGATCAGCACCAGCTTTGCCACCCCCGCCCGCTTCGCCACCGCGGCACCCTGCACGGAAGTCATGTGATAGTGCTTCAAGGCGAGGTCGAGGTCGGCGGCGCGGTACTGCGACTCGCAGACCACCGCCTTGCAGCCCGCCAGCCACGTCTCCAGCCGCGCCGCCGCCGCCTCGTCGAGCAGGAAATCCGTGAGATAGGCCACCGAATCCCCCGGCGTCGGCACCAGCAGCTTTTCCCGCAGCTCGCCGGCCGGCCGGCCCTCGACCGGCGCGTCGTCCGGTAGCTCGAGCGGATCCTTCAGCGCCTTCAGCCACGGCCCCGGCCGCAGGCCCAGCGCCTCGAGCGCCGCGGGATCGATGTTCCAGCGCGTCTTCTCGGTCACCCGGTAGGCCATGCTCGGCGTGCGGTGATCCATCGTCAGCGCCTCCACCGTGAACTCCTCCTCGTCGAGCACCAGCGACCCGTCGCGCACCACCGCCGCCTCCTCATGCGCCGTTTCGAAGGCGTCCGGCAGTTCGTAGCGCCAAGTCTTGATGTCCGCCTCGCCGATGTCCGACACCCGCCACACCGCGTTCAGGCCTTCGTGCAAATTCCACAGGTAGCTCTGGAAGCGATGCTGCAGGATCCGCCCGCTTCCCGGCGGCCCCCAGATCCGGTTCGGCCGGCTCTCGCGGTTGAAATTCGCCCGGAAAAACGTGTCGAAGCCCGCCACGTGATCCATGTGGAAATGCGAGAAAAACAGATGGTCGGCCGATTGCACCTCGGCGAGTGCCAGCGCGGAAAGACAGCCCTCGCCGCAGTCGAACAGCAGGCGCTGGATCGACTGCCCGCTGTCGACCTCGACCCACAGCGCGTTGTCCTGCGCCGCGCCGCCCAGCACCTTGAAACGGATCGCCATGCCCGCGAGCAAGGAAGCAGCCTCCCCGCCTGTCAAGGCCGCGTGCCCCCTCGGAGCGGCCGGTCTGCCTGCCCGGCCCGGATCCGGCCCGGCGACCTGGAGCCCTTCCTGCCTTCGGCGACCTCGGTCCGCCTCGGGCGAATGCTCCGGCAACGTGCTCGTGGCACCGCGCTCGCCTCCGGCGCGCGGCAGCTTCTCCAAGCCGCCATTCCGCCCTCTTTCCGGCTTCCGCTCGCCGGCTTGCAAGGCCACCTTCCCGCCGTGACCACTTGGGAGACCGCCTGTTTCATCATCGAGAGCTGCCTGGCCCGCGGCGTCCGCGAATTCGTCGTCTGCGCGGGGGCGCGGAATGCCTCGCTGGTGGAGGTGCTGGCGCGTGCCGAGGCGGCGGGCGGGGCGCGGATCTGGCGGCACTTCGAGGAACGCAGCGCCGGATTTTTCGCGCTGGGCCGCACGATGGCGACCGGCGAGCCGTGCGCGGTGGTGACCACCAGCGGCACGGCGGTGGCGGAGCTGCTGCCGGCGATGATCGAGGCCTTTTATCAGGGCAGACCCTTGCTGGCGCTAACGGCGGACCGGCCGGAGCGCTTCCGCGGCACCGGCGCGCCGCAAGCGATTTCGCAGCCGGGGATTTTCGGCGAGCACGCGGGCTGCGGCGAGCTGACGGACTGGCAGCAGCGCTCGCCCTGGCACTGGAACGTCGAGTTGGAGGAAGATTTCACGCCCGGCGAATGGGTGCCGGCCGAATTGCCCGATCCGCCGGCGATCCGGCTGCCGAACTTCTCGGTCGCCAAGCTCGCCCGCTGGCTGCGCGAGGACATTTTCCGCGGGGTGGTGGTGATGATCGGCGACCTGGAACCGGAGGACCACGAGGCCGTCTTCCATTTCTGCCTCGATCTCGGCGTGCCGGTGGCCGTCGAGGCGACCAGCGGCCTGCGCGAGGCGCTCGGCGAACTGGCCTTGCCGGACCCCGACCGGATGCTGCGCGAGTGCCCGCCGGGCAAGGTGCTGCGGCTCGGCGGGGTCCCGAGCGGCCGTTTTTGGCGCGATCTCGAAGATCTGCCGGAGACCGAAGTCTACAATGTGACGCGCACCGGGCTGCCGGGCTTGGCGCGGACCTGCGAGACCATCGTTTCACCGGTGGGCCGCGTGATCCAGGGGCTCGGCGATGTCGAAAAGGCGGGCGATGCGCTCGACTACTTCCGTCGTACTTCGCGCCGCGCCGGCCAGATCGACGACCTGCTCGAAGCCTATCCCGACAGCGAACCCGGCCTGCTGCGGGTGCTTTCCGCCTACGCCTCGCTGGGCTCCTCACTCTATCTCGGCAACAGCCTGCCGATCCGCGAGTGGAATCTTTTCGCCCAGCGCGACAAGCCGGTGACCGACGTCCGCGCCAACCGCGGCGCGAACGGGATCGACGGCCAGCTCTCAACCTGGCTCGGCTGGACCGCCGACCTGGAAGATTCGTGGTGCCTGGTCGGCGACCTCACCGCGCTCTACGACCTCGCCGCGCCGGCCTGGCTCGGTCAAATCGAGCGCAAGGGCCGCGTCTTCGGGGTGATCAACAACGGCGGTGGCCAGATCTTCTCGCGCCTGCCACGGCTCGAAGCGATGAGCGGGCGGGCGAAGGAACTGATGCTCAATCCCCACGTAGTCCGCCTTGACGGCTGGGCCGCGATGTGGGGTATGAAATATCTCCGCATCGAAAACGACGCCGGCTTCGACGCGCTCGAGCCCGGCGAAGTGCCGCTGCTGGTGGAGGTGATTCCGGACGCGGAGGAGACGAGGGGGTTTTGGCAGGCGTGGGACCGGATGTGAGGTCGCGAGACCTGGGAATCCCTTGGTAAAGACCCCTTGGTGGGGATCATGAGGAGCCCGGTGTACGGCCAACTAAATCCCAGGCATTCAGTTGTAGACATCCGCTGCCGGATTTGCTTTTCTTTTCCTCAAAATCGTCCCTCCTCTGATGAAAGCCAACGACTTGAAGGAAATCTCCCCGCTCGAAAAAGTGACCCTCCCCACCGCTGCCATGCCGGGGCGGATGGGCAGCCTCGGGCGGTCGATGAAGCGCCCGCCGCGGCGCCTGCTCGGCCAGTTCGGCGGGGAACACGCCGGCGGCCAGGCCTACCACGTGATGAGCCGCACCGCGGGCGGCGCGAAGCTGTTCGGCGACACCGAGAAGGAGGCCTTCCTCCGGCTGATGTGGCGGATGGCGAAATTCTCCGGCATGGAAGTCCTCACCTACGCGGTGATGGCCAACCACTTCCACATCCTGGTGAAGGTCCCGGAGCGGGCGAAGTTCCTGAGACGCTTCGAAGGCGAGGGCGGCGAGGCGAGGCTGCTGGAGCACCTGTCGCTGCTCTACTCGAGAGC
>CAMCYK010000373.1 GCA_945883695.1 Akkermansia muciniphila
TGCGCAATGCGATACTCGCGATCATCGAGCCGGGCCAGCACGACTCACTCAACCAAACCTTCCTCCACTACGCTGACCACCGCACCGAAGCCCTGCGCCTCATCACCAAAGCCACTCCGCACAATCCTTAACCAGCCAATCGCCCTGCGCCGGACCCCACTCGACCCGGATTTCTTGTTGCAAATCCATCTCA
The DNA here is from genome assembly GCA_945883695.1 of Akkermansia muciniphila. GTDB lineage: Bacteria > Verrucomicrobiota > Verrucomicrobiia > Verrucomicrobiales > Akkermansiaceae > Haloferula > Haloferula muciniphila_A. Next base: position 194 of record CAMCYK010000373.1, read on the forward strand.
ACTGGAAGAATCTCCCTCCATGGCGTTCGCGGTAGCGAAAGATCTTGAGGCGGATAGCTTGCTCAACCTGAGCCAAGCCAAGGTCGGCTGTGACTTTCGCATCCGGTTTCTCAACGGCCCCGCCTGCGATCAACTGCGCCAGCTGGGGTTTTGCGAAAGCCTGCAAGTCCGCAAGCTCGCCGACGGGCGCAATCTGATCTGCTCGGTCTGCGGCACCCGCCTCGCTCTCAGCCGCGAGCTCGCCAGCCAGGTCATGGTCGACGTCGTTTGATCCGTCGATGCCCGCGCCCCTCGAAACGATCGCCCTCGCCGGCAATCCCAACGCCGGCAAGACGACCCTGTTCAACGCGCTGACCGGCGCCAACCAGCAGGTCGGCAACTACGCCGGCGTCACCGTCGAACGCAAATCCGGCGAGTTCTTCACCCCGCACGGCCGCAAGCTGCGCGTCGTCGACCTGCCGGGCTGTTATTCGCTGGACGGCGGCAGTCCCGACCAACAGATCGCCCGCCAGGTGCTGCTCGGCGAGATCGACGGCGAGCCCGCGCCCGATCTGGTGGTGTGCGTGGTCGACGCCTCCAACCTCGAGCGCCATCTGGTGCTCGCGCTGGAGGTGATCGAACTCGGCCTGCCCGTGGTGGTCGCCCTCAACATGGTCGATGTCGCCGAGAAGGCGGGGCTGCGGCTCGATCCGGCCAAGCTTTCGGAAGAACTCGGCGTGCCCGTGGTGCCGGTCCAGGCGAACGCCGGCAAGGGCATCGTCGAACTCAAGCAAGCCCTCCGCCACCCCTTCCCCACCGTTCCCGATTCGGCCTGGAAGCAAGGTCCCGCCGCGCAACTCTCCGAACGCCGCCGCAGCCGGGTCTATCAGATCTGTGAAGTCGCCGCGCGCCGGCCCGACGGCCACACCAGCACCGTCTCCGACACGCTCGACCGCTGGCTGCTCCATCCGGTCTGGGGCTGGGCCGCCTTCATCGGGATGATGCTGCTGGTCTTCTGGTCGATTTTTTCCTTCGCCGCGATTCCGATGGGCTGGATCGAGTCCCTGCAAGGCCTGCTCGCCGAAAAGGTCACCGCCTCGATGCCCGACGGCGACCTCCGCGGGCTGCTGGTCGACGGGATCATCGGCGGGGTCGGCAGCGTGGTCATCTTCCTGCCACAGATCCTGCTGCTGTTCTTCTTCATCGGCCTGCTCGAAAGCTCCGGCTACATGGCCCGCGCCGCCTTCCTGATGGACGGCCTGATGGGCAAGGCCGGCCTCAGCGGCAAGGCCTTCCTCCCCCTCTTCAGCTCCTACGCCTGCGCGATTCCCGGGATCATGGCGACCCGCACCATCGACTCCGCGAAAGAGCGGCTGGTCACGATCTTCGTCGCGCCGTGGATGAGCTGCTCGGCGCGCCTGCCAGTCTATCTGGTGCTGGTGCCGTTGCTGTTAGGCGGGCAGATCAACGGCTTGCAGCAGGCGACGATCTTCCTCGGCATCTACGCGCTCGGCACCGTCAGCGCGCTGGTGGTCGCCCGCCTGCTCCGCGGCAAGCTGGGACCGGACCAGGTGAAGCAGCACTTCATGCTGGAGCTGCCGCGCTACCGCGCGCCGCAGTGGAGTTATGTCATCCGGCACATCGCCGGCCGCGGCTGGTCCTTCCTGCAAAAGGCCGGCACGCTGATCCTCGCGATCAACATCCTGCTGTGGGCGGCGCAGACTTATCCGAAATCGGGCAGCGAAGACCCGGCCGAGCAGCTCGCCCACAGCGCGATGGGCCGGGTCGGCAAGGTGGTCGAACCCCTCGTCACCCCGCTCGGCCTCGACGGCCGCACCGGCACCGCCATCCTGACCTCCTTCGCCGCGCGGGAAGTCTTCGTCTCCTCGATGACCCAGCTGTTCCATGTCGCGGAAGGCGAGAGCGACGAGGAAACCTGGACCGCCCTGCGCAAGCAGCTCGCCGCCGAAACCTGGCCCGACGGCCGGCCGATGTTCACCATCCCCGCCGTGCTGGCGCTGCTGGTGTTCTTCATCTACGCCCTGCAATGCCTGCCGACCACCGCCGTGGTCGCGCGCGAGGCGGGATCATGGAAATGGGCGGTCGGGCAGTTCGTGTTCATGAGCGCCTTTGCCTGGTTCGCCGCGTTTGCGGTTTTCCAGATCAGCTCGATCTTCCTCTGACATGAACCTTGATCCCACAAGGATCGCAACGTTTCTAACAGATTCAAGGTTCCAAGACTGCCCCCCCGGAGAAGGACTGCCCCCCCGGAGACGCGTCGTCGCCCAGATGACACAGTTCAACGACGGCCCCGAAGCCATCAAGAACGGCATCTCCCCTGCCGGCCAAAGCTATTCCCGGCCGCAGACTCTCGCCGACCAAACCGTCCAACAACTCCGCCAACTCATCGAAGGCCTCCGCGCCATACCGGTGCCAGTCGACATCAAGGTCGTCCCGGTACAGGACGAGAAGGGGAGCATCGAAAAGATGGCCGCCCCCGACAGCCCCGCCCTCGAGTTCAAGCCGGAGGTGAATTAGGGATATCCCCCGGGACCGTGAACCGGGCGAAGCAAAGGCAAGGAGACGCCATTTCCCAAAGTGGCTGCGGCGTCTCGCCGCAAGCCCTCTCCCGACATTCGTTCCACGTCGGAATATGCCCGAAGGCAAAAGATCAACCAATCCCCGACCTTCCCCCAAACCGATCCATCACTCCCATCCTTGCCCCGTACCATAAATGTTCTTATGAACACTCTTTGTGCCGTCCATCTACCAGCCCCGCCGTCCCCGCGCCTCGCCCCTTTGGCAACTCGTGCACCACGGCTGGGACGAATTCCTCGCCAACTACGAAAAACGGCACCGCAAGGATCTCGGCCCGCTCCACCCCGCCGCCACCGCCACCGTTGAATCCCTCCTCCGCTGTGGCGACCTCGCCGCCGGCTTCACCCGACTCCAGTGCCCCGATTGCGGCCACGAACACCTCCTCGCCTTCACCTGCAAGGGCCGCCACTTCTGCCCGTCCTGCCATCAGCGCCGTGTCCGCTCCACCAGCGACTGGATCGCCACCGCCGTCTGCCACGAAGTGCCCCACCGCCAGTTCGTCTTTACCATCCCCAAGGTCCTCCGCGGCATCTTCCGCAAACGACGCCAGCTCCTCACCCGCCTCTTCCATACCGCCACCGAAAAACGCCGAGGGATCGGAGGCGTTTTGGACGCAGGCGAAGCCGGAGCCCGAAGGGTGAGCCCGCCATGCGGGGCGGGCGAATCAAACTCTCCGCGACGCCTTCCGCACCCGACTCTGGCTCCCCGCCGGGAAACTCGG
>CAMCYK010000374.1 GCA_945883695.1 Akkermansia muciniphila
TCGTTCTGGGTATCGCCTCCGGCGCAGAATCCGATCACCCCCACGGGCAGGGCCGGGTCGTTGAAATCCTCGCGCCAGCCTTCGACCATGAGTTTCATCAGCACCCGGTAAAGCTCCGGCCGGCAGTTGGAATTGAGCGCGTTGTTGAAACCCTGGTGGAAAAGCACGCCCTTGATGTTGTATCCCTTGAACACGCCGAACATGCCGTTGTGCACGCTCCCCATGTCGCTGGGGCTCTTGCCGGGAATGTCCCACGAGCTCAGGTTCTCGCTGCCTTCCGGCTTCTTCGGCCACTTGGCTTCGGGCAGGCCTTTCGCCTTCGCGCGGTTCGTCTGGTTCTGCCAGACTTCGAGGGCCTTCGCACGGGGATCGAACGCGGCCATCCGCTGCTTCACCGAATCCGCATAGCGCCTGGCCAGCGGATGATCGTCGAACTTGTGGGAGGGAACGATGGCCTCGATCGAAGCGCCGCCGCGGGAGTTCTTGATGACGCCGACCGGAATGCCCAACGACCGCTGCACCCGGCTGCCGAAGGCATGGCCGATGGCCGAGAATTCGCGGGCCGTTTCGGGATTCGATACCGCCCATCCCTGCGTCGCGATCTTCTCCGCCGGGATGTCCGCCGCCAGTTCCGCCTGCTCGTTCGGGTCGATCGAGAAAAGCCGCAGCAGCGGGAGATCCGCCTGCGCCGCCTCGATGTCGGACCCGGCCACGTTTTTGAGTGGAAAGGCCATGTTGCTCTGGCCGCTCATCACCCACACGTCGCCGATGACGATGTCGCTCATCTCGATTTTCTCGTCGCCGGAGGCCACCCGGAGTTCCATCGGCACCGTGCTGGCCGGACGGGGCGCGAAGCTTGCCGTCCACCGGCCTTCGCCGCCGGCCTTGGCCTCCGTCGATTCGCCACCGAGTTGCACGGCAACCACGTCTCCCGGATCGGCCCAGCCCCAGACGGCGATCGGCTTGTCGCGCTGGAGCACCATGTGGCTTGAGAAAATGCCGTGGAGCTTGAGCGGCGCGGCGGTCAGGGCGGCGGCACCGGAAACCAGGGCGGCGGCGAGGAGGAACGGGAGGCGGGGGCTCGTCAGCATGGCACCGGATACGTGCCTGGTGGTGGATCGCTCGCAAAAATTCGACATTCCCACCCGCCCCGCCGTGCCGTAGGGAGAGCCCATGCATCCGTTTCTCGACGAAGGTTTTCACGTCCGCTGGTCCACGCTCGTGCCGGAGGCGGTGGAGCCGGACATCCGCCACGCGCTGGAAATCGCCAAGGCCAACCTGGAAGCCGTCTGCCAGGTCACCCCGGCCGAGGCCACCTATGAGAACACCTTCGGCGCCTTCGAAAAGGCCAACGACCTGCTCAATCTCGGCTGGGGCCGGCTCCAGCACCTCGATTCCGTGGCCGACGAGCCCGCCCAGCGCGCCGCGCTCAACGCGATGCTGCCGGAAGTCTCCGAGCACTATGCCGCGATCCCGCTCAACCCGCGCCTGTGGGCGGTGCTCAAGGCCTTCGGCGAATCGCCCGCCGCCGCCGCGCTGCCGGCGGTCGAGAAGCGCTTCGTCGAAGAGACCATGCTCGACTTCGCCCAGTCCGGTGCCGACCTGCCGCCTGACCGGAAGGACCGCGTCGCCGCGGTGGAGGCCGAGCTTTCGAAGCTGACCAAGCAGTATTCCGAGCACGTCCTCGACGCGACCAACGCGTGGGACCTGGTGATCACCGACGAGTCGCAGCTCGCCGGCCTGCCCGCCTCGGCCAAGGCCGCCGCCTTGGCGAACGCCACCGCCAAGGGTCTGGCCACCGCCGATTCCCCGGCCTGGCGCTTCACGCTGCAGATGCCCTCGATGTTCCCGCTGATGCAGCACCTCGACGACGACGGCATCCGCCGCCAGGTCTGGCAGGCTTCGGTGAAAGTCGCGTCGGAAGGCGAGCACGACAACACCGCGCTGGTGTGGCAGATCCTCGAGCTGCGCCGCGAAAAGGCCGTGCTGCTCGGCCACGACCACTTCGCCGACCTCACGCTGCAGCGCCGGATGGCCCGCAATGGCGAGACCGCGCTGCAATTCACCGAGGACCTGCACGACCGGATCCTGCCGGTCCTGAACGCCGAATACCGCGCGCTGTGCGATTACAAGTCGCGCAAGACCGGGACCGCCGTCGACGGCCTGCAGCCTTGGGAATTCGCCTACTGGTCGGAGAAGCGCCGCCAGGAGGAATACGACCTCGATAACGAGGCGCTGCGGCCGTACTTCCCGGTCGACCGCGTGATGGCCGGCATGTTCGAGCTCTGCGCGAAGCTGTTCGGGATCACCATCAACCCGCGCCCCGCGACCTACTACGAGCGTGGTAGCCGGCCGGCCGACGCGCCGGCGGAGGCGATCGAAGCCTGGCATCCGGAGGTGAAATTCTACGACCTGCTGGACGGCAAGAGCGGCGAGCACCTCGGTTCCTTCTACGCCGACTGGCACCCGCGCGAGTCGAAGCGCGGCGGCGCCTGGATGAACTGCCTGTTCACCGGCCACCCCGGCGGCGACGGCGCGGCGCGCGAGCCGCATCTCGGGCTGATCATCGGCAACATGACCCCGCCGGTCGGCGACCAGCCGGCGCTGCTGACGCATGACGAGGTGGAGACGATTTTCCACGAGTTCGGCCACCTGCTCCACGGCCTGCTCAGCGACGTCAGCGTCCGCTCGCTGGCCGGCACCAACGTCCCCTGGGACTTTGTCGAGCTGCCTTCGCAGATCATGGAGAACTTCTGCTGGGACCGCCAGTCGCTCGATCTGTTCGCCCGCCACCACCGGACCGGCGAGCCGATCCCCGGCGCGCTGTTCGACCGGATGATCGCGGCGCGGAACTACCTCGGCGCCATCACCTTCATGCGCCAGCTCGCCTTCGGGAAGCTCGACCTCGAACTGCACATCCACCTCGACCGCTACGCCGGCCGCGACCTCGACGAGGTCGACCGCGAGATCCTCGCCAGTTACCGCGTGCCGATGAAAACCGACTCGCCGAGCATGGCGCGCCGCTTCAACCACCTCTTCAGCTCGCCCACCGGCTACGCCGCCGGCTACTACTCCTACAAGTGGGCCGAGGTGCTCGATGCCGACGCTTTCACCCGCTTCCAGGAGAACGGCGTGATCGACCCCGAAACCGGTGCCGCCTTCCGTGAGCACATCCTTTCAAAGGGGAACTCCGCGCCGGTCGACGAACTCTACCGCCGCTTCATGGGCCGCGACGCCGCGCTCGAGCCGCTGCTGGTCCGCTCGGGGCTCAGCGATTGCCGATTGGAGATTGAAGATAGCCGATTGCAGGAATCCGCCCCCGCCTGAACGGCCGCTTCCTCAATTCAAAAATCGACGATCAAAAATCATCAATCGGAAATCGGCTGTTCCCCATGCGTTCCGGCCTCCTCTACCTCGTCTCCGGCCCGTCGGGCTCCGGCAAATCCACGCTCTGCCGCCGGCTCGCGG
>CAMCYK010000375.1 GCA_945883695.1 Akkermansia muciniphila
CGTCGATCTCCCCGAGGCGGCGGCGGCGCTGGGCGATGAGGGCGGAGTAATCCATGGCGGGCGGAATTTGCCGGACGGGCAAGGCGGGACGCGGGTACGAAAAGGCCGCGCCTCGGAGGGAGGCGCGGCCGGGAAAATCAGTAGCGGGCGCGACTAGGCTTCCGCCTTGGCCGCAGTGCGGGCCTTGCGGATGAAGCTGTTGACGGTCTCGGAGACCTTGGCGCCGACGCCGACCCACTTTTCGGCCTTCTCGAGGTCGATCGTGAAATTGACCCCTTCCTTGAGGGGATCGTAGGTGCCGACCTGCTCGATGTAACGTCCGTCGCGGCGCTTGCGGCTGTCGACGGCGACGATCTTGTAGTAGGGACGGTCTTTGGTTCCCTGACGGTTGAGGCGGAGAGCGACGGCCATGTGCGTGGATTCGTTGAGAGTGCCCGCCGGGTGACGGGAGGGCAGGTAAACTGAAGGAGGCGGCGGGGCTTGCCAAGCAGAATCTCGGGGGAAATTCCAGGCGCTACCTCCCCGTCTCGTGCCAGCGGGCGGCGGCGAGGCGCCACTTGCCGTCGATTTTCCGCCAGGTCATGGTGAGGTGCTGGATGCCGTCGAGCGGCCGGCTGGCATTCGGGAGGTCGATCAGCGCGTCAACCCGGGCTTCCACCACGGCTTCATCGCCGTCGATCGCGATCCGGTCGAACTCCGGAGCCTGGATCGAAATCTGCCGGCATTCCTTGGCGAGGTAGGAATAGAGCGAAACGATGGAACTGCGCGACTGGGAGCCGGCGATTTCCTCGGTCGGGCCGTCCGGGGTCTCGAAGAGGATGTTCGGGGCGAGGAAGGGCTCGATGGCATTGCCGCGGGTCGTGCGGGTGATGGTGCCGTCCGCCGCGGCGACGTTGGCGGTGGAGAACAGGCCGGCCACGCGGCGGGCGAGGACCCGCTCGGGTTGATACCACCACCAGCCGAAAATGCCGCCGAGCACGAGCAGGAGGGCGAGGGGAAGGAAACGGCGGCGGGTCATCCGGAGAGAATGGCGGGGAATGCGGGGGATCGCAAGGGTCGGGGTGCTTCCATCGTCATGACGCTTGCCATGGGGCACCCGGCTCGGGATGGTCGGCCCGCCGAATGACGCCGCTGTTCCGGAAACTGCTCGGATTGAACTGGCCGCTCGTGCTGACGATGTACGGGCTGCTGGTGTTTGGCGTGTTCTCGATCGAAAGCGCGGCGCGGCATCTGCCGGTCACGGAGGGCGTCCTGTCCGCCGGGGCTTGGTATGCGGACAAGCAGAAAACCTGGATCCTGATCGGTTCGCTGGTCTATTTCGCGACGGCGCTGATCGACTACCGCTGGTTGCGCTGGCTGGGTCTTCCCATGTGGTTGGCGGGCCTTGGGCTGATGTCGATCTCCTCGGGCGTCGGCCAGGTGACGATCGGCACGATTTCCTTCCAGCCGGCCCAGCTCATCCTCGCCGGTGGCCTGATGCTGATCGGCAGCCTGCTCCAGGATCTGCCCCGGCTCGGACGCAAGATCCCGAAGGTGGGCTGGCTGCTGGACGAGCCCTTCCTCAAAATCCTGATCGTCGGGGTGATCTCCGGCGGGTCTTTCCTCATCGTCATGGGAAAGGGCGACATGGGCTCGGCCATCGTGTGGGTCCCCTTGGCGGCGGTGCTGCTGCTGGTGGCGGGCATTCCTTTCCGCTACCTTTCCGTGATCGCCCTGGTCGGCATCGCCGCCTTGCCGATCGCCTTCTACATCATTCTTCCGGAGAAGTCCGAGCGCGGACCCGAGCGCTTGGACACCTACTGGAGGATGCTCCACGGCAAGGAAGTGGACGTCCAAGACGAAGGGTATGCCGCCCACCGCATCTCGGTGGCCGTCGGCAAGGCGGGTTGGTCGGGCACCGGTTCGAACGCGGACAACTCGCTCGGCACCTCGCTCCACGCGGCGGGATTCATTCCCAAGGACACCGCGCACAACGACTACATCTTCGCCGTCATCGCGGAAGAACAGGGCTTTCGCGGCAGCCTGCTGCTGGTGACCTCCTTCGCCCTCCTGCTGGTCCTGTGCCTGTTCATCGGGGCCTACGCCCGCGACCCGATGGGGCGGCTGATTGTCGGCGGGACCGTGGCGATCCTGTTCGCGCACATTTTCGAGAACATCGGGATGTGCGTGCTGATCACCCCGATCACCGGGATTCCGCTGCCGCTGATCAGTTATTCCGGCACCTTCGTGCTGATCTGCATGTTCCTGCTGGGTCTGGTGCAGAGCGTGTGGGTGCACCGCGGGGTGGAACGGCCGGTGGTCGAGGAGAAGTCGAAGCCGGGGAAGGACAGTCTGGGGAGGACGGAGAGTTTGAAGATCTGAAAGGCGGAAGTCGGAAGTGCCGAGTGATCAGTGATCAGGGAAAGGCAGTTTGAGGGTCGGACGGCGGAGGGTTTATGGACCTTTAGACGTTCAGATTTTTAGACGGCGCTTTACTGCCTTGCCGAATTCCAGGCGATGATCCCGCCTTCGACGTTCACGGCTTGGGGAAAGCCGGCTTCGTGGAGGAATTTCACCGCCCGTGCCGAGCGGCCGCCGGCCTTGCAGTGGACCAGGATCTCGCGGCCGGCGGGGAGTTCGGCGAGGCGCTCGGGCAAAGTTGCCAGAGGAATCAAGAGGGCGCCTGGGATGGTGCCTTCGGCTTCCTCCTCGGGCTGGCGGACATCGACGATGAAGGGCGTTTCGCCGGCATCGAGGCGGGCGGCCAGTTCGTCGACGGTGATGGAAGGCAAGGCGGGATCGGTCATGGCACAGGTGGTGGAGGCGGTGGTTTCGGAGTTGTGGACGGAAGTGATGTCCGGTGAGTCGCCGCACAGGCGGCAAGCGGGATCCCGGCGCAGGCGGAGGCTGCGGAAGCTCGTGCTCAGGGCGTCGTAGCAGGTCAGCTTGCCGAGCGGCGGCTCGCCGATGCCGAGCAGCAGCTTGATCGCCTCCATCGCCTGGAGCGAGCCGATCACGCCGGGCAGCACGCCGAGGACCCCCGCTTCCTCGCAGGACGGCGCCGCGCCGGGCGGCGGCACGGAAGGAAGCATGCAGCGGTAGCACGGACCGCCGAGGTGCGGGGCGAACACGGTGAGCTGGCCTTCGAAGCGGAAGATCGAGCCATAGACGCAGGGCTTTTTCAGCAGGAAACAGGCGTCGTTGGAGAGGAAACGGGTGGGGAAGTTGTCGCAGCCGTCGAGCACGACATCGTAGCGGGCGACGAGGTCGAGGGCGTTGTCCGGGGTGAAGCGGACCGGATGGAGCTCCAGCGTGACGTGCGGATTGATTTCGCGGAGCCGGGCGGCCGCGCTGGCGAGCTTGGTTTGGCCGACCGAGGACTCGCCGTGGAGGATCTGCCGCTGGAGGTTCGAGCGGTCGACGGTGTCCGGATCGACCAGGCCGATCCGTCCGACGCCGGCGGCGGCGAGGTAGAGCGCGGC
>CAMCYK010000376.1 GCA_945883695.1 Akkermansia muciniphila
GGCCGAGTGGTGCGGACCTTGCAAGATGATCGGGCCCTTGATCGACCAGCTTTCCGGCGAACTCGACGGCCAAGCCAAGGTCGGCAAGGTCAATGTCGACGAGGCCCGCAACCTGGCGGTCAAATACGGCGTCCGCAGCATCCCGCTCCTGCTGTTCTTCAAGGACGGCGAGGTCAAAGACAAGATCGTCGGAGCCAACGTGACCAAGGAGATGCTCAAGCAGAAGCTGCTGGCCTTGGCTTGATTCATTCCCCGCTGATTTTCAACAACGGCCGGTGCTCGCGCACCGGCCGTTTTGTTTTCATGGGATCACCTGCTCTTCGTGATCCACACCGCCTTCCTTCACTGGCTCGCACTCCGATGACGGACAACGTCCACATCCGCCCCTTGCGTGACGACGACCCGGTCCCGTCGATCACCCACCTGTTGCACCAGGCCTACGCTCCCCTCGCCGCGATGGGACTGCGCTACACCGCGACTCATCAGGACGACGCCACCACCTTGCGGCGGCTTACGCGCGGTTTCGCTTTCGTGGGCGAGTTCGCAGGTGAAATCGTCGCCACCGTGACCCTCTATCCGACCGAGTCCGCCCCCGGGGCTTGCTGCCCTTGGTATGCCGAGCCGGGAGTTTTTTCCTTCGGCCAGTTCGCAGTTCGGCCCGACCTCCAGCAGCAGGGACTCGGCGGCCGGCTGATCGGGATGTTAGAGAAAGCCGCCCTGGCCCGCGGCGCGTCCGAACTCGCCCTCGACACCGCGGAACCCGCCGTCCACCTGCGGAGCTGGTACGATAGGCTCGGCTTCCGCTTCATCGAACACGCCGACTGGTCGACCACGAACTACCGCAGCGTGATCCTTTCGAAGCGCCTGCTCCCGTGATCCCGCCACACCGGTGAAGTAACTGTTCGCGGACAGTCCCTTACCCGCCGAAAAAGTGACGGCCGATCCGCGAGGCCGGCGTGTCGTGGTCACTCTCCCAATAGACGTCCGCGACGATGTCCTCGATCCCAAGCGGCCGGCCTGCCTCGGCGAACTCCACCGCCGCCTTGACCTCGGCTTTCGCGGCCAGATCCATATTTTCCGCCGCCGTGTCGTCGAGGATTCCCTCGTCCTGCAAGTGTCTCCGCCAGCCGTCCAGCGGGTCGCGCTTCTTCCTCTCTTCGATCTCTTCAGGGCTGCGATACTTCTTGGCATTGGCGTCGGCGACCGTGAACCCGTAGTAGCGATAGGTCTCGACTTCCAGCACCGTCGGCCGCTTCTCGTGCCGCGCCCGTTCCAGAGCGGCCCAGACCTTGGCACGAAGTTCGTAGAGGTCGCCATCGCCACACCTACCCCAATCAATGTCATAGCCCTCCGCCCGTCGCGCGAGACACTCCTTGAAACTCGAGGAACGCGCGACCGACGTGCCCATGGCGTAGCCGTTGTTCTCGATCAGATAGACCACCGGCAACCCGAACAGCCCGGCAAGGTTGAGCGATTCATGATAGACACCCTGGTTCACGGCGCCATCGCCTAAGAAACAAACGACCGCCCCCGGAATCTCCCGCTGCTTGAGCGCGAACGCCAGGCCGGCTGCCAGCGGCGTCTGCGCGGCGGCCAGACCGTGACAGCCCCAGTGGTTCCTATTCGGAGCGTAGTAGGAGAACATCCCGCCCTTCCCTTTCGAGCACCCGTTGGCATTGCCGAAGAGTTCCGCCATGCACGGCCCCATCTCCATTCCGGCCGCCAGCGCGTGGCCGAGGCCGCGCGGTCCGCTGATCGAGTGATCCCGCGGGCTTGCATCGTTGCCCCGTGAAGTCTTGAAAGGTCCGCCCGATGGATGCCTTTCACCTTTCCCTGCTCGCCGCCGGCATCGCGGTGGTGGCATTCCTCTATTCGTCGGTGGGCCACGCAGGGGCATCGGGCTACATCGCGGTGCTGACCCTGGCCGGCTTCGCGGCGACCACGGTCAAGCCGGTGGCGCTGGTGCTGAATGTCGTGGTTGCCGTCATCGGCACCGTCCAGTTCGCGCGCGCCGGACACTTCTCATGGTCCTTGTTCTGGCCCTTCGCGCTCCTTGCGGTGCCGGCGGCGGCCCTCGGCGGCTATCTTCCACTCCCCTCCCACTTCCTCAAGCCCCTGCTCGGCGCGGTGTTGCTGTCCTCCGCCGCCCGCCTGTTCTTTCGCAAGGGCGACCCGGCGGAAAGCCACCCCCCGCCCCGCGGCCTCGCTCTGAGCACCGGCGCGGCGATCGGCCTCCTGTCCGGCCTGACCGGCACCGGCGGCGGGATCTTCCTGACTCCGCTGATGCTCCTGCTGGGCTGGGCGAAGGCCAAGCAGGCCGCCGCGATCTCGGCCCCCTTCATCCTGGTGAACTCCCTCGCCGGCCTCGGCGGCCATCTCGGCAGCGGCCGACCGGTGCCCGATTTCGCGGGGTGGCTGGCCCTCGTGGCGGTCCTCGCCGGATTCGCCGGTTCGCACCTGGGAAGCCGTCGCATCCCGGTCCGCGGCATCCAGATCCTGCTCGCCACGGTGCTGGTCATCGCCGGCGGAAAGCTGCTGACGATGTAGCGGCGGTCCGCCAGCGCCGCTCCGGCGGGGAAGATCAACGTTTCCCCATCTGCTTGCGAAACAGCGGGATGAACTCGGCATCGATCCACGAGAATGCGGCGTCGAGGCCCTGCTCGCGGTAGATCCGGCCGATCCTCGCCTCGACCGAGGTCGGCGCGCCGAAGGCGCTCAGGAAATCGTTGGAGGTCAGGCGGGTGAACCACTCCCCGTCCATCGAGCCTCGCTCGCGCAGCACCCAGGAGCGGGCGAACAGCGCCAGCACCGCATCCCCGATCCATGCGAACTCGCGCTCCGCCTTGACTTCCTCCGTCTTCTTCATCGCCGCGGCAAACTGGATTCAAGGAATCGGCCGTGCCAGCTTTTCCATCCGCTGGCGGTCCAGTTTCTCGCGCAGGGCCGATTCGGAATCCGCGTTCCAGTAGCCGGGTTGCAGTTCCATGAAGACACTGGTGTACGGCAAGGCGGTGGTGGTCCGGATCACCAGGACGTCGAAGCTTTTCGTCGCGTCCTCGATCAAGGTTACCAGCGATTCGTGCTCCAGTTCGGTCGTCTCGTGCGCGTGCATCGCCGTTAGGAGCTGTTCCCGGAAATCGTCGATTCCCGGCGCGTAGTCGTTCTCCACCGCCCGCGATTCGCGCGCCACGTAAATCCGGGGAGTCACATGCTCGGTTCTCTCCAAGGTCCGCAGCACCTCGTCGACCACCGCGGGGATCTCCTCGTTGGCATTGATCTGATGGATGCCGGTGCGGCTGTGGGCGGGAAAGGACGCCTCCGCGATCACGATCCAGTTCCGATATCCGAGCTGTGCGGACTGCATGGCCACGGCACCGCGCCACCCTTCCTCGCGCGGCAGAAACCCGCAGCCCGTAAGGAAAAGCGAGCACAC
>CAMCYK010000377.1 GCA_945883695.1 Akkermansia muciniphila
AGGGCGGCGGCAGCAAGGATACCTGGGTCTTGAAATAACCACCTGTCATGCTTTCCCGAGTTGCCAACAGCCTCTACTGGATGGTCCGCTACATCGAGCGGGCCGACAACCTGTCCCGCCTGATCGAAGTCAACGGCCAGCTCCTGCTGGACCACGAGCGGCTCGATTCCGACCGCCTCCGCGCCTTCTGGAAACCGATCATCCTCAGCACCGGCGACGAGGAGCTGTTCGGCGAGCTCTACGGCGCGTGGGAGGAGGGGAGCGGGGCGGTGATCCGTTTTCTGACCAACGACCGGCGGAATCCCAACAGCATCGTTTCTTCGATCGCCCTGGCCCGCGAGAACGCGCGGATGGTCCGCGACCAGCTTTCGGAAGAGCTGTGGGAGGAGTTGAATTCGCTTTATCTTTTCATCAACTCGCGCGACGGCGAGGCACTGCTGGCCAACGATCCGACCCGCTTCTACGAGACCATCCGGCGGGCGACCTTCACCTTCCACGGGATTGCCGCGGCCTCGATTTCCCGCAGCGACTCGTGGGAATTCATGGATCTCGGCCGCCATCTCGAGCGAGCGGACAAGACCACCCGCTTCCTCGACATCACCAGTTTCCTGCCGGAGTCGGAGGTCCCGGCGAACGGCACCGCGACCTTCCACTGGACCGCCATCCTGCGCTCCTGCGGCGCGCTCGGGGCCTTCCGCGCGGAGCACCGCGGCGAGCCGAACGAGGAAATCGTGGTCAGCTTCCTGATGTTCTCGAGGGATTTCCCGCGGTCGGTGCGCTACTGCGTGGATCGGATCGACCGCAACCTGCACCGGATCTCGGGAGCCCCGCGCGGGACCTACACCAACGAGGCGGAACGGGTGTCCGGGCGGCTCTTGTCGGAGCTCTCCTACGGCTCCACCGACGAGATCCTCGCGACCGGCTTGCACGACTATCTCGATGGCATGCAGGAGCGCTTCAACTCGATCGGCGGCGGGATGTTCCGCACCTACATGCTGGTGCGCGAGACCGGGGACGAGCGCCCGCCGATCCCGGCGGCGAGCGTTTCCTCCGTGGTGGCGTGGCAGATGGCCCAACAGCAGCAGTGACCGGGTTCCGGCACTCAAATCCCGCTTGAATCCGGATCCCACCCCACCGGTCGCGCCCCGCGCGGCCACTCCCGGTTTGTTCATGTCCCAGTTCCCGCAACCCGGTCCCGTGTTCCGCGTCCTGCACCGCACGGTGTTCGACTATGACGCGCCGGTGCGGGACAGCCTGAACACCCTTCATCTGGAGCCGCGGACCTTTCCTTTCCAGCGCACGCTGTCGGCGGTGGTGAAGGTGTTGCCGGCGACGCGGGTCAGACGCTTCCGCGACCTGTTCGAGAACGTGACCCACCATTTCGAGATTCCGGGCGACCACCGGCGCTTGGAAATCGAGAGCCGCATCCGGATCCAGAATCTCCCGCTGGTGGTCCCTGACCTGTCCCGCCGGGCGTTGCTTCACGATTACCGCGGCGGCGACATTCCGGAGCGGACCTGGGCCTATCTGCAGGAGAGCCGCTTCGTGTCGCGCCACCCGCAGATCTGGCGCCAGGCGCTCGACATCACCCGCGGGACCGGCCCGGTCTTCGAGCAGTCGGTGGCGATCATGCACTGGGTCCACCGCGAGTTCCGCTACGATGCCGGTTCGACCCACGTGAACACCCACCTCGAGGAAGCCTTCGCGCTGCGCCGCGGGGTGTGCCAGGACTTCACCCACGTCATGCTCGGCCTGTGCCGGGCGGTCGGCATTCCGGCGCGTTACGCCTCCGGCTACCTCTACAACGGCCCGCGCGACCCGCTGGTCGGGGCCCAGGCTTCGCACGCGTGGCCGGAGGTGTTCTTCCCGGGCGTCGGGTGGATCGGCTTCGACCCGACCAACGAGACGCTGGCGGACGAGCGCTACATCAAGATCGCCGTCGGCCGCGACTACGACGACGTCGCCCCGGTCCGCGGCACTTACCACGGCAGCGGGCATTGCAAGATGGCCGTGACGGTGGAGGTCGAGAAGGTGGATTGATCCGGGGACTTACCTGCCCTGGATCCGGAGCTTCGGGGTCGCCATGGAAAGCACCAGCGCCATCGACCCGGTGAGGTGGAGGCGGGAGGAAATGTAGTAGCCCTTGTCGTACATGTCGCGGCCGGGCAGGGCGACGAAGGATCCGTCGTGGCAGCGGGCCATGTTCAGCCAGGCCTTGTTGTAGTCCATCATGGCGCGGAGGGCGGTCTCGTCGCCGGACACGTTGGCGCCGAGCAGTCCCCAGCACACCGAAAGGACGCTGTCGGCGTGGGCGTCGTTGAGGTACTTTTTGGAGAGGGTGAGGCCGAGGGCCGCTGTCTTGATGTAGGCTTGGTTCGCGGGCGTGTCCCCGGCGAGTTTGTGCGCCACGATGGCAAGGCCTTGCCGGCCCGAGGGGGAATAGGCGCACTGCTGGGTGTGGTAGCCGATGAAGCCCTCCTTGGTGGTGCTCGCCCGCAGGTAGTTGAAGGCCATGTCCACCTTGTTCTGGTCCACGGTGGCTCCGCACTTCTTGGCGAGTTCCCAAGCGGTGATCCCGAGCGCGGTGGTGATGTTCATGGTGCCGTAGCCGCCGACGTTCGTGTTGTGGCCAAGACCGCCGGTGCGGAACTTGTGGCCGACATTTCCCATCTTGCCGTGGGTGCGGTCCTGGTAATTCGCCATATCCTCGACCTGCCCGCTTTCGAGCACGGCCGCGAGGCCCTGGATGGTTTTCAGCACGCCTTCGTCCGTTGTCGCGAGGTCGTATTCGGAGAGCAGGATGCACTGGTAGGAGGCGGGCCAGACCCAGATGCCTTTGTTGGGGATGGTGTTCCAGGAATCCACGAGCTTCTTCACCTCGTCGGTCTTGCCGGCGTAGAGGAGGGCCAGCCCGCTCATGCACTTGGCGTGGCATTGCTCCTTTTGGATGAATTCGTTGTGGGAAAGGTAGGCCACCGCCCGCTTGGCGAGCAGCGCGGACTTCTCACAGTGCTTCGGGTAGGTGTCGGAGAACCGGCCGATCGCCTCGAGTTCGATCACCACGTCGATCTGCTTGCCGCCGCGCGTGACGGCCAGCGTCAGCTTGCCGTCCTTGCCTTCCGACTCTTCGATCGCGTTTCCGAAGTCCATGAGCGGGCCTTCGTAGCCGGTCTCCGGGAACTTCTTCATGCGGGTCAGGTGGTGGCCGAATAGATGCTCAACCTCGAAGGGCCGTCCATTGACCCCCGTGATCA
Organism: Akkermansia muciniphila; assembly: GCA_945883695.1. GTDB lineage: Bacteria > Verrucomicrobiota > Verrucomicrobiia > Verrucomicrobiales > Akkermansiaceae > Haloferula > Haloferula muciniphila_A. The sequence continues at coordinate 3,255 of CAMCYK010000377.1, forward strand.
CATCGTCCAGCTCCAGTTTTCCCTCCGCCGGACTGCCTTTGAACAGGTGCTTCACGGTGAACGACTTGCTTTCCAGCGTCGCCCGCGCCCCGGTGGGTCCGAGGTTGATCAGATAGCCCGGCACCTCCTTGT
>CAMCYK010000378.1 GCA_945883695.1 Akkermansia muciniphila
ATTTCATCTTCGATCCGCTTTCCGTCGCCAGCGGCCGGATGCTTTACACCTCCTTGTTCCTGGCCTTCGCGACCTTGTTCCCGCGGGTCGAGTTCATGCTCTTCCTGCTGTTTCCGGTGCAGGTGAGGATCCTCGGCTGGGTCGCAGGCGGCTTGCTGCTGCTCAATGGGCTGTTCAATCCCGCCAGCTTGGTACTGGCGCTGCCCGCCATGATTCCTTACGCGCTGTGGGTCTTGCCCGACGTGATCCACGGCCGCAAGTCGCTGGTGCAGGCGGCGCAGCGGCGGCGGAAGTTCAACGTCGCCCAGGTTCCCGAGCTGGCGACCTTCCATCGCTGCGAGGTCTGCCGGCGGACCGAGCGGGATTCCGACGAACTGGAATTCTTCACGCTGCCCGACGGCAAGGAATACTGCGAGGAGCACCTGCCGCCCACCCCTTGAGCGGCGCGGACTTTTCGCGTGCATTCGGCCCGTCCCGCGGTTCCCTTGCAGCCACATGGCATTCGATCCCTCCAAGGTCCGGGCGGAGTTCCCGATCCTCGCCCAAGCGGTGAACGGCCGTCCGCTGGTCTATCTGGACAACGCGGCGACCACCCAGAAGCCGCGCGCGGTGCTCGACGCCTCCCGCCGTTATTACGAGGAGATCAACGCGAACATCCATCGCGGCACCCACCACCTGGCCCGCGCCGCCACCGCCGCGCACGAAGCCGCCCGCGAGACGGTCGCCCGCCATCTGAACGCCGCGGAGCCGGCCGAGGTGATCTTCACCGCCGGCACCACCGATTCGATCAATCTGGTCGCCGCCATCCTCCCGCTCGCGCCGGGCGACGAGATCCTGATCACCGCGCTGGAGCACCACTCGAACATCGTCCCCTGGCAAATGCTCTGCGAACGGAGCGGGGCGATCCTGAAGGTGGTGCCGTGCCACGACGACGGCACGCTCGACCGGGCGGCCTTCCACTCCTTGCTCGGCGAGCGCACCCGGCTGACCGCCTTCACCTGGATCTCGAACGCCTTCGGCACCGTCAATCCGGTCCACGAAATGACCGCCGCCGCGAAGGCCGCCGGTTCCCTGGTGCTGGTCGATGCCGCCCAGGCGATCCCGCATCTGGCGATCGACGTGCGGGCGCTGGGAGCCGACTTCGTGGCTTTTTCCGGCCACAAGGTCTACGCGCCGACAGGCATCGGCGTGCTATGGGGCAAGCGGGCCGCGCTCGACGCCCTGCCGCCCTGGCGCGGCGGCGGAGAGATGATCAAGGAGGTGACCTTCGAGAAAACCACCTACAACGAGCTGCCCTTCAAATACGAAGCCGGCACGCCGAACATCGAGGGGGCGATCGCCCTCGCGGCGGCGCTCGATTTCGTCAACGGGCGCGGGCTCGCGGCCATCGCCGCTCACGAAGACCGCTTGATCCGCCGCGCCGCGGAGGGGCTGTCCGCGCTGCCCGGGGTCCATCTTTACGGCCCGCCTGATCGCGCCGGCGCACTGTCGTTCGGCATCGCCGGCGTGCACCACTACGACCTCGGCACGCTGATCGACCAGATGGGGGTGGCCGTGCGCACCGGCCACCACTGCTGCCAGCCGCTGATGGGGCGCTTCGGGATCACCGGCACCACCCGGGCCTCGTTCGCGGTGTATAACACGGAAGACGAGGTGGATGCCTTGGTCGCCGCCGTGGCCAGGGCGGTCGCGATGCTGCGCTGATCCTTTCCTCCCGCCACTTCGGGGTTGTTTGCGGCCGGATATCGGCCAACCTCCACCGCGATGAAAACGGCCATTTGTTTGCTAGCCGCGCTGGTCGCGGTGCTTCCGGTCGGGGCCCATTTCGAGGTGACGCCCTTTCCCAAAGTCGTCCAGCCTGGCGTGCCGCTGGCGGCGCTGGCGTCGTCGGATCCCGGCACGATGGTCGTTTACAAGATCCACGTCCCGCCCGCGGCAGGCCGGCTCACGGTCATCACCAGCGGCGGCAGCGGCCAACTCCGGGTCTATCTGCGCGAAGGCGTGCAGCCGACCGAAAACGGCGAGGACAGCGACTACCGGTCCCTCGTTTCCGGGACCCGCCACCAGATCGCGGTGCCGAATCCCGCGGCCGGCGTCTGGTATGTCGGCCTGCATGCGGTGGGGAACTACAGCGGGGTCCAGTTGAGGGCCATCACGCCCTTGGCCAAGGGCGCGCTGACGCCGCCGCGGTTCAGCCCGCCGCCGGGAATCTACCCGGCTCCGGTCGAATGCCGGATCACGAATCGCGTCAAGCCGGCCAGCCTCCGTTTCACCACCGGCGGCGAGGATCCCGACGCGACCTCGCCGCTCGCGCCGGCCGGCATTTCGATCACCGCCGACACCACGCTGAAAGCCCGCGTTTACTCGCCCGCCGGCGCGGAGGGACCGCTCGCCGAGGCCACCTACCGGATCCGCCCGCCCGGCGACATCATCGACCTCGCCGGCACCCGCACCATTTCCCACCTCGCCTCCGCCCAGGGAGGCCGCCATCTGTTCCGGGTCAGGGTCGCCGACGGCGAGCGGCTCGGGATTCACACCGAGGGCGGCAAGGGCAGTTCGATGATCTCGGTCTTCCGCGGCTCGGTCCCGCCCGCCGGCAAGCCGCCGAAAGGCAGCCCGGTGGTCCGCGACGCCACCCGCGTGACCATTCCGAGCACGCTGGCCGGCGACTACTACATCGCGCTGGATGCCACGACCACCTTCGCCGGACGCACCCTCAGCGCCTACGTCGCGGGCGACGGCGCCGATTTGATGCCGTGGGCGGCGACCCTCGCGCCCTACGTCAGCGTCGAGGAATTCTCCGTGACATCCTGCGAGGTCGAGGAAGGCCTGATCGGGGCCGGTGAGCGCCGCTTGATCCGCTACAACACCGAGGTCCGCAATCTCGGGGCGCGCGACATGGTGATGCCGCCGCCGGAAGGCAATCCCTTGTTCGAATACCACGAGTGCCACGGCCACTACCATTTCCGGGGCTTCGCCTCGTCGCGGCTGCTCGACCTCGAGGGGAATGTCCTGCGGACCGGCAACAAGGTCAGCTTTTGCCTGCTGGACGGCATGCGCTGGCGCTTCGACGCGCCGACCCGGCGGCTCTACAACTGCGAGGTTCAAGGCATCCAGTCAGGGTGGGCGGACATCTACGACAGCGGCCTGCCGGGCCAGTGGATCGAGATCGGCGACCTGCCGGCAGGGACCTACCAGCTCGAACTCACGGTGAATCCCGACGGCATTCTGGCCGAGACGAACTACGACAACAACGTGGTGGCCATCCCGGTGACCGTGCCGGCGGAGTGAGGGGTGCGGCGGAGCATGGCGCAACGGGGCGTGTACTGGACCGCGGATCTTCAGTCCG
>CAMCYK010000379.1 GCA_945883695.1 Akkermansia muciniphila
GGCGTAATCATGGAGATCTCCGAGGAATGGGAAACCGGCAAAGTCTACCTCCAGCCCGACACCAAAACACCAAGCCTCTGAACCAACCAGCAGCCTTCAGCTTCCCAGTCCTCAACCAGACACTTTTACAGAAAAAAATTTGCGCGGCCCGTGGTCTTCCGGGCCCGGGGCAAGGGCGGCGATTTCGGCAGCGGCATCTTCATCCAGGACATGTTGACACCGGGAAGCCCGCTTGAAGTGGTGGCGACCCGGACCACCACGGTGCCCGCTCCCAACAACACGATCTACAACCCGGGGGACACCTTGGCGACGTTCAACGAATTCCCGTCGATCCCGCGGATCTCGATGTGGTCCAAGAGCGTGGCCACCCGCGGCAACTCGCAACCGGTCTGGTCCTATCTGGTGGATGACGCCGACACCCGGGCCGGCACCGCCGGGATCTTCCTCCAGCGGGGGAACGATCTCATCAGCGCGGTCAACCTGCTCGGCGCGGTCCCGGCACCCGCGGCGGCGGTGACCGGGGACAATTACTTCCCTTACATGGCCGTGCCCGGCGCTGCCCCGGGGACCCGCTTCGACGTCTTTCCGGGTTCGCCCGCGATCGCGGATGGCGACATCATCGCCTTCAAGGGGAACTACACCGAAGACAACACCGGCAAGACCGGCGTCTTTTTCCGCGATCCGGTGGGTTCCTCCGGCCTCGCACCGGTGCAACTCGTCGCCAATGTCAACACGGTCATCCCGAACCTGCCGCCCGGAGTTTCCGGAATCAAATTCGGTTCCACGGCTCCACCGAGCGCCGCCGGCGACAAGATGGTGTTCGCGGGCTTCGACAACGAGGAATCGCCGACCTACGGCGGGATCTACCTTGCCCCGCTGGTGGCGAATCCCACGCTGACCACCTTGGTTGGAATCGGTGATCCGGTCCCGGGCGAAACCGAGGAAACCTTCAACCGCTTCAGCGAAGCGCTCTCGTTCGACGGGCGTTACCTCGCCTTCTGGGGCGCCTGGGGATCCGAGACCATACGCTTGTGGCTGGACTGCCCGACCGACGGCAACAAAGACGTGCTTGCCTACTGCCGCGACAACTACGGTGACAACTATCCCGTCGACGTGCCGGCCAACCAGGGGATCTTCGTGGTCGACACGCAAACCGGCAGGAAAGTCCGCGTCGCCCGAACCGGGGAGATGTTCTCCGATTTCGTCTTCTGGAACTTCTCGGGCAAGCCGCCCGGAGTGGGCGGAAGCGAGGAAGGCGACGACGGAGAGCCTCCCCGCTGGCGCAACACGGCCTTCGTCGCGGTTTCCGCGGGCCCCCGGGACACCTTCATGGTCGCCTTCAAGGCCAGGACCGGCGCGATCGATCCCGTGGAGAACAATTACGTGAATCCGATCGACGGCATCTACCTTGGTGACGCGACCGAGATCGTCACCGTGCTCGATACCACGAGCGACGGTCAGGAAATCGATCCGGCGGCTCCCGCGGGATCGAAGGTCACCGCGCTTGGAATCGAACGGGACGGCTTCCGCGGGCGCTATCTGGCGCTTACCGCCACCATGGTGGAAGCGGTTTCCACCGAGTCAATGGCCGGCATCTATCTGAGCCGGATGCTGACTCCCCGCGGCCCGACCGAATACGTCCCCGGCAGGTATTCCGGCAGCCTTGAGCCGGTCCCCTCGGACCTGGGCAAGGCTCCGAAATCCACGCGGCTCTCGCTCACCAAGAACGGCCGCTTCTCGGGACGGATCGTGATCGACGGCACCATCCGTTACGTGCAAGGCAAGCTGAACTCCAACGGCGAGGCACTGCTCAACGTCAAGGTCAAAAAGGAAGCCCGCCAGGTGAAACTGGCCGCCTGCAACGTGAGCGGAGTTGAAGCCTTGGACATCACCGTGATCGGCGGCGAACTGAACCACAACGGACTGCTCGTTCACGACCTCTGAGTGGATCCGGCCAGGTGGCCGGTCGGGCCGGATCGAACGGCCCGCGACGACTCCCGGGGCGGGTGGGTTTATCCATCCGCCCCGGGTTTTTCGCTCCCCATCAGCTTCCACGCCAGCGCGCAGCGGTCCCGGACCGGGGACGAGGGTGGCCGGCCAGGCATTCAGCAGACCTAACCAAACAGCGATCACGGCACGCGGGGGAACTTCGAGAAGTCCGGTTTGCGCTTCTCGATGAAAGCCTGTTTCCCTTCCTTCGCCTCCTCGCTCATGTAGTAGAGCAAGGTCGCGTTGCCGGCAAGGTCGAGCAGCCCCATCTGGCCGTCGCAGTCGGCGTTGAGCGCCGATTTCAGGCAACGCAGGGCGAGCGGCGAGTGGGCCAGCATCTCGCGGCACCATTTCAAGGTCTCGGTTTCCAGTTCGGCGAGCGGGACCACGGTGTTGACCAGCCCCATCTCGAGCGCCTGTCGGGCGTCATACTGGCGGCACAAATACCAGATCTCGCGCGCCTTCTTCTGGCCGACGATCCGGGCGAGGTAGCTCGACCCCAGTCCGCCGTCGAAGGATCCGACCTTCGGCCCGGTCTGGCCGAAGCGCGCGTTGTCGGCGGCGATGGTCAAGTCGCACACCACGTGCAGCACGTGGCCGCCGCCGATCGCATAGCCGGCGACCATCGCGACCACCGGCTTCGGCAAGCCGCGGATCTTCTTCTGCAAATCCAGCACGTTGAGCCGCGGCACGCCGTCGCCGCCGATGTAGCCGGCGTGACCGCGCACCTTCTGGTCGCCGCCGGAGCAGAAGGCGTCCGGTCCCTCGCCGGTTAGAATCACCACCCCGACCCGCGGGTCCTCGTGCGCCAGCTCGAAGGCGGCGAGCATGTCCTTCACCGTCTGCGGGCGGAACGCGTTGCGCACTTCAGGGCGGTTGATGGTGATCTTGGCGATCTGTCCCTCGTCCGTCGTTTCGAAACGGATGTCCTCAAATTCACAAACGGTGGTCCACATGGCGGCGGCAGTGTCGGCTCAGGACCGCACCCGCTCAAGAAATTCCCCGACCTTTGCCGCGAATGCTTCCGGCGCGTCCCACGGCACGCGGTGGCCGGCACCCGGCACGACCCACAATTCGCCCCGCGGCAACCGCGGCAAGGCCCGCTCGGCGAGGGCGCGGAACTTCGCGTCGCGCTCGCCGACGCACCACAGGACCGGGCAGCGGATCTCGCCCAGCCTTTCCCACAGCGGCTGCTGCGCGCCGAGCGACCAGTCGATGAAACTCCGCGCGATCTCGCGGCGGCGGAGCTCGCCCGCCGCCGGCAAGCGCTCCGAATCCGCCAGCACCGGCTGGGCATTCCAGAGCGCGAGGAATTCCCGCCAATCTCCCGTCAGCGCCCGCCCCGCCCACTCCG
>CAMCYK010000380.1 GCA_945883695.1 Akkermansia muciniphila
CGCCGAAGCGGCCGAAGCCGCCGGTGCCGAGTTTGTCGGCTTCGAGGAGCTCATCAAGAAAGTCCAGGGCGGCTTCACCGACTTCGATGTCGCGATCGCCACCCCGGACGCGATGACCGAAGTCCGCAAGATCGCCCGCATCCTCGGTCCCCGCGGACTGATGCCGAACCCGAAGACCGGCACCGTCACCGACGACACCGCCAAGGCGATCCGCGAGGTGAAAGCAGGCCGGATCGACTACAAGCTCGACAAGAACGGCAACATCTCCGGTGCCGTCGGCAAGGCCTCCTTCACCGAGCAAGCCCTCGTCGAAAACGCCCGCGCCTTCATCGAAAGCGTGGTGCGCGCCAAGCCGCCGTCGGCCAAGGGCAACTTCGTCCGCAGCGTGACCGTCGCCGCTTCCATGTGCCCGGGCCTCCCGCTGGAGTCCGGTGTTTACACCAAATCCGTCTAACTTTCCCACGACCATGAATCCCGACAAGAAAGTCATCATCGACGAATTGCTCGACCGGGTGAACGCCTCGCCCTACGTGCTCGTGGTGGATTACACCGGCATGACCGTGCCGCAGTTCTCCGAGCTCCGCAACCGTCTCGGTGCCGCCGGCGCCCAATGCCACGTCGCCAAGAACACTTACATGCGCAAGGCTCTCGCCGAAGCCGGACTGCCGGACATCGGCGACGGCCTGGTCGGCCAGACCGCCTTCGTCACCGGCGACAGCGAAGTCTTCGCCGCCGCCAAGGCCATCAAGAACTTCGAGAAGGAGTTCAAAAAGCCCGAGATGAAGATCGGCATCCTCGGTGATGCCGTCCTCGACGCCGACAAACTCAAGGCGATCGCGGACATCCCGTCCCGCGAAGCCGTCCTCTCGCAACTTCTCGCGACCATCAACGAACCGGCCACCCGGATCGCCCGCGTCATCCAGAAGAAATTCAACCCCGACGCCGACTCCGCGACAGCCGAGCCGGAAGCCGAAGCCGCCGCCGAACCGGTTGCCGCCGAAGCCGCTGCCGAACCTGTCGCCGAAGCCGCTGCCGAACCTGTCGCCGAAGCCGCCGCGGAACCGGCTGCCGAAGCTTAATCCAATCTGACCTGACGGCGATGGCGTCTCCGCGCCGCCGCCCGAACCCACAATGGTTCCTCGTCGGTCCCGCTGCTGCGGGGCTGAAATGTCCGGAGGCTTCCGGACGCGACGATACCGCAAAGGAGAAATACAATGGCCAATATCGAACAACTCGTTGAAGAACTCGGCAAGCTCACCGTCCTGGAAGCTGCCGACCTCGTGAAAAAGCTGGAAGAGACCTGGGGCGTTTCCGCCGCAGCTCCCGTCGGCGTCGCCGGTCCCGCCGCGGTGGCCGAAGTCGTCGAAGAAAAGACCGAATTCGACGTCGTGATCATGGATTGCGGCCCGAACAAGATCGCCGTCATCAAGGCGGTTCGCGAAGTTTCCCCGGGACTCGGCCTTGCCGATGCCAAGAAACTGGTCGAAAGCGCTCCTGCCAAGGTGCTCGAGGGTGTCTCCAAGGACGCCGCCGACGCCGGCAAGAAGAAGCTCGAAGAAGCGGGCGCCAAGATCGAAATCAAGTAATCCAGTACCGGATTTGCTTCGCGGCCGGGACCTCCGGCCGCGAAGCCATTTCCCGGAACCGGCGGAAGCCGTCAACCCACAAGACCGTTTCCGCCGATCCCGGAATTTCTCACCAGTCCCTGAATCTCAATTGCCCGGTGCCGTTCGCGGTCCGGGCTCAACTTGCACGCACCACCTACTGCCATGGCCGACCGTCTCCACTTCGGGAAAATCGAGGAAGTCATCGAACCCCCCAACCTCATCGAGGTCCAGAGCCGCTCCTACGAGGAGTTCATGCAAAAGGACGTCCCCGCCGGCGAGCGCACCGACACGGGGCTCCAAGCGGTGTTCCGGGAAGTGTTCCCGATCAAGAGTTATGACGAGGCGATCGAACTCGACTTCGTCACCTACGACATCGAGGACCCCAAGATCACCTCGCTCGACGCCCTCCGCTCGGGCGAGAGCTTTTCCGCCGCCCTCTACGTGACCTTCAAGCTGAAGGACGAGACCGGCACCAAGAAAGAGCGCGTCTACATGGGTGAACTCCCGATGATGACCCGCCGCGGCACTTTCATCATCAACGGGGCCGAGCGCGTCATCGTGTCCCAGCTCCACCGCTCGCCGGGCATCTGCTTCGAAACCTCGCAGCATCTCAACGGCAAGATCCTCCACTCGTTCCGCATCATCCCCGACCGCGGCTCATGGCTGGAAGTGCAGTTCGACACCAACGACCTGCTCTACGTCTACCTCGACCGCCGCCGCCGCCGCCGCAAGTTCCTCGCGTCCACCTTCCTGCGCGCGCTGGGCTACCCGACCGACCGCGACATCGTCACGAATTTCTACAACGTCGAGGCCCTCAAGCTGAAAAACGAGATGGACGAGCAGGAGCTCGGCCACAAGGTGCCTTTCGAAGACATCCAGGACGGCGAACTCGTGGTGGCCAAGGCGTACGAGCCGCTCACCATCGGGATCGTCCGCCAGCTCATCGCCCTCGGCCACAAGTCGGTGGAAGTGATCGACGGCCGCGAGGACGAAATCCTGCTCAAGTCCTTGCGCAAGGACCCGGCCAAGGACGAGGACAGCGCGCTCAAGGACATCTACCGCAAGCTGCGCCCCGGCGATCCGCCGACCGCCGCCAACGCCCGCGCCCTGCTCAAGCGTCTCTTCTTCGACCCGAAGAAGTATGACCTGACCCGCGTCGGCCGCTATAAGATCAACAGCAAGCTCGAGAGCAAGGTCGCTCCCGACGAGCGCATCATGGTGCCCGAGGACTTCCTCGGCGCCGTGAAGTACCTGCTCAAGCTCAAGAAGGGCGAAGGCGTGATCGACGACATCGACCACCTCGGCTCCCGCCGCGTGCGGGCCGTCGGTGAACTCCTTTCCAACCAGTGCCGCGTGGGCCTCGCCCGCACCGAGCGCCTGGTGAAGGAGCGCATGACCCTGTTCGACGTGAACATCGAGGGCATGACCCCGCAGAAGCTGATCAACCCGAAGGCCCTCTCGGCCGTGGTGCGCGATTTCTTCGGCCGGTCCCAGCTTTCGCAGTTCATGGACCAAACCAACCCGCTGGCCGAGCTGACGCACAAGCGCCGCCTCTCCGCCCTCGGGCCTGGCGGTCTGAACCGCGACCGCGCCGGCTTCGAAGTCCGCGACGTCCATCCTTCGCACTACGGCCGCATC
>CAMCYK010000381.1 GCA_945883695.1 Akkermansia muciniphila
TCCACCCGCGCTATGCCGACATGCTGCGTTTCAATTCGTTCCGCCGGGCACGCCGCGTGAGGCGCGAGCTAGGCAACGGCTTCCTCTTCGCCACCCACGGCGCGAAGCCCTGCAAGGACTTCGACATCGCCAAGGCGGTCGACCGCGCCCGCTGGGTCAAGGAACACGGAAGGAGCATCCTCGACTTCGGGGCCGGCCACCTGACCGAAACCTTCCTCCTTCGCCAGGCCGGGATCGACTGCACGCCCTTCGAGCCCTACCGGCTGGGACCCGGCGGCATCAACAAGGCCGAGAGCGTCGAGCTGGCCCGCGCGTTCCTGGCCGAAGTGGCGGCTGGCAAGGAGTGGACCAGCATCTTCATCGCCAGCGTACTGAATTCCGTGCCGTTCCGCGAGGACCGCGAGCACATCGCCTGCCTCTGCGCCGCCCTGTGCAAGCCCTTCACCAAGGTCTATGCCTGCGCGTCCTCGGCAGGGGAGTCCGGCTGGCGGCAGGTCAATGGAAAGGCCTTCATGAACGAGAGCAACGCGGGCAACATCGCGTTCCGCCTCGACTACGAACCGGGCATCCGCATCGGCGACTTCCAGGACAAGCCCAAGGTCCAGAAGTATCACACCGTGTCGGAGTTCAGGGACCTCTTCGGCACCTTCTTCCGCTCGGTGAAGGTCGATGACTTCTCTAACAACATCAACGCCGCCTGCTCCGCGGCGCGTCCGGTCGATCCGGCCCGTCTCCGCGCGGCCATCGAGTTTGAGTTCGATCTGCCCTATCCGGACGGCACGCGCATGGATCTCGTGCAATGCGCCATGGACGCCTTCTCGCAACGTCTTCAAACTGCCCTATGATCATCCTGCTGGACCTCAACTACACGCTGGTGGCGAACAACCCGGCCCGCGGCACCACACCCGTCCGGATGGAAAAGCGCCTGGCGGGCGAGCAATACCGCCAGTGGCTGGTGGAGCTCGTGCGGCCGCACACGGTCGTCCTGATCACCGCCCGCCCGGAAAGCTGGATGCCAAAAACGCTCGACCGCATTGAGGAGCAAACCGGCTGGCGGCCTCAGGATGCGTGCTTCGCCCCGCAGGGCTGGTGGAATCCACCGGCGATCAAGGAACACCTGCTCCGGAAGGACGTGTTTCCGATCCATGGCGAGGACGCCCGCTACCTCGCGATCGAAAGCAATCCGCGGACTCGCGACATGTATGCCCGGTTCTCGATCCCGTGCTTCTGGGTGACGGAGGAAGGCACCTGCCTGACCGAAGGCACGCGGATCGTCAAACGGCTGCCGCGTTGACATCCACCACGCGGGCATGAGTGAAGCCCAACGCGACGAGGTGGTTCCACGCGGTGCCTGGCAGTTCGACCAGGAGGTGACCGCGGTCTTCGACGACATGCTCCAGCGGTCGATCCCGCAATACAACGCGATGCGGATGGTGACCTTCGAGGTCGGCCGGCGCTTCGTGCAACCCGGCACCGCCATCATCGACATGGGATGCTCCCGCGGCCAGGCGCTGCTGCCGTTCGTTTCCAACTTCGGAGCGGCAAACGATTACATCGGCCTGGAGATCAGCGAGCCGATGATCGAGGCGGCGCGTCAGAACTTCAGCTACCACCCACACGGCAAGCGCGTCAGCATCCGCCCGGCCGACCTGCGGCACGAGTTCCCCGGTGTGACCTCCAGCCTCGTGCTCTCGGTGCTCACGCTCCAGTTCACCCCCATCGAATACCGCCAGCAAATCATCCGCCGGGTGTTCGAATCGCTGGCACCGGGCGGTGCCTTCATCCTCGTGGAGAAGATTCTCGGTGCCACTTCCCGGCTCGACGAGGCGTTCGTCGAACTCTTCCTCAACATCAAGCGGGAGAACGGCTATTCAGAGAGCCAGATCGACCGGAAGCGGCTATCGCTGGAAGGTGTGCTGGTGCCGGTGACTGCCCGCTGGAACGAGGAACTGCTCCATCAGGAAGGGTTCACTTCGGTCGATTGCTTCTGGCGGCACCTGAACTTCGCCGGGTGGGTGGCCGTGAAGCCATGAGGCTTCCGGGGCACCTGCTTGACGGCCTCACCAAGCCTGCTAGGATCTTAGGTCGTGAAGACACGGACCGTCAGTTTCCGCGAGATTCAAGATGCCCACAAGAAAGAGCGGGCGGAGGATTCCCGTGCCTTGCGGGCAGGCACGATCTCGGCAGCTGAGTTGCAGGCGAGGAATTCGTTCTTACCGGTTGATGCGCCGATGCAGATCGTCGATCTTGGCGGCTACCTGAAGAACCGGCGGAGGAGCAGGTGAACGGCGGCGAGCCACCTGGGACTCAGATCGACGACTACTCGGATGTCCTGAGGGGTTCGGAGGGGCGGCCCGGGCCAATCGTGGTAGGCGGGCAGGCGGCCAACGCATGGGCGATCTATTATTCAAAGCGGGTAGGCAGGAAACTTGACCGCTATCGTCCGTTTACCAGCAAGGACCTCGATCTCGCCGGTGACCGGGATCTACTGGAGCACATCAAGCGGATCACGAAAGGAGTTGTCTTCTACTCGGAGCCGAGAAGTCCGGTGATCGGGGTTGTGGAGGCACCGTTCGGTACCGGAACCCGCAAGATCGAGGTATTGCGCGACGTGAAGGGACTTGGCGCGAGCGATATCGCCGATGCAATTCCGGTTCGGGTCGGCGAAGTCGAAGTGAATCTCCTGGCACCGACCAAGGTGCTGAAGGCCAAGATTTGCAATGTCGTCACATTGGATCAGACCGACCGCAATGACGTGAATCACGTCCGGATTATGATCGCCTGCGTGAGGGAGTTCATCCTCGATCTCCTTGCCAGCGTGGCTGCCAACAACGCCACGCAGCGTGACCTTGTCGACCTACTCGAAGAGCTTCGGGAGACTCTGACCGATTCCGCGGCTCGGAAGGCGGCCAAAATGTGGGACTTGGATTTCAGCACGGTTTGGCCCGTTGATGATCTGGCGAACTCGGGCATGCAGAAGATCCAGCGCTTTCTACAATACAGGTTGCCGACGGCGGATTGACACATCGCCGAAGGCGTGGAGCCCAAAGAGTTGCCGCCGAACCTTGCCGAGAAGATCCTCGACGCCGACTTCCAGAACATCGTCAAGAAGGTCGCCGCTGGAAAACCGCTCACCGTCGCCGAGCGGACCCGCATCGAGTCGCGGGCTGCAGGCAGCGTGGAG
>CAMCYK010000382.1 GCA_945883695.1 Akkermansia muciniphila
TCCACGCCGCGATGTCGCAGGTCCGCACCGTGATCAACGGCCTCACCCGCAACATGCCGCTCGAGATCTTCGACAAGGGCATCACCCGCCTCGACGGCCTCGCGATCAACTACTTCCCCGCCACCTCCTCGCTCGGCGTCTCGCTCCCCAGCAACGCGCCCGCCGTCAACTCGCTGTGGATCCCCGCCCCGGTGATGAAAATCCCGGTCCTCCTCAAGCCCGGCCGCGAGGACCCCTTCACCCCGCTGCGCATCGTCCAGGCGATGATCCAGGCCGGCTTCCCGAAGGAGGCCTTCGGCTTCTACCCGACCACCCACGAAGGCGGCGACACCCTGCTCACCACCTGCGGCCGCGGCATCGCGTTCGGCAACGACACCACGCTGAAGAAATACGCCGCCTTCCCCAGCATTTCCGTCCACGGCACCGGCCGTAGCAAGATCCTGATCGGCGACGACATGATCGCCCGCTGGCCGGAATACCTCGACGTCATCGTGCAGTCGATCTCCGCCAACGGCGGCCGCTCCTGCATCAACACCTCCGCCATCCTCGTCCCGAGCCACCGCGACGAACTCGCGGACGCCGTCGCGGCCGAGCTTGCCAAGATCCAGCCGCACCCGCGCGATCACCCCGACGCCCTGCTCTGTGGCTTCGCCAACCCCGCGATGGCCGACGGCATCGACGACCTGATCACCGCCCACCTGAAGGACTCTGGCGCGAGCGACCTCACCGCCCGCCACCGCGACACCCCGCGCAAGGTGGAAGCCTTTGGTCAAATCTACCTCCAGCCGACCCTCATCGACTGCGCCGACAAGGACCATCCGCTCGCCAACACCGAGTTCATGTTCCCCTACGCCAGCATCGTCGAGATCCCGCAGGACGAAATGCTCGCGAGTATCGGCCAGACCCTCGTCGTCTCCGCCTTCACCGAGGACCCGCGCTTCATCGAGCAGCTCCTGCTCAGCCCCGACATCGAGCGCCTCAACCTCGGCACCTTCCCCACCAACCGCGTCCAGTGGGAACAACCCCACGAAGGCAACCTCTTCGAGTTCCTCTACCACCGCCGCGCGATCCAGGGGAACGTGGCGGTCGGGGTCTGACTTACCTTCGCCTTCTTCTCAACCCGAACCCTGGATGGCGCTTGTTGTGGCGAAGCACCGTAATGAAAACCTCGTCTCCTTCGATTTCGAAGACCAGATGGTAGGGAAACTTGGCCAAGTCACACCGGCGTCGGAAATCGTCGAGGAGATGGAAATGAGTCGGTGCCATTTTAATCCTCTGCCGCGCGGCATCGAACGCCGCGAAAAACCGATCGCCGGCCGAGTCCGTGCGTTCGTCGTAGTAATCGAGGATGCCGCGAAGGTCCCGCCGAACTGCCGGATGAAAGGTCACCCTCATTTGACCCGGAGGGCGCGGAACTCCGCCATGAATTCCTTTTCGGGGATTCCTTTCACCGCACCGGATCTCAGTTCTTCCCCACGACGCCTGGCCTCGGTTAGACTGTCCTCGTCGGAATCATTGGGATCGGCTCCATCGAGGCTATCGAGAATCAACGCGGCAAGATCGGCGCGATCCCCTTCGTCCAATGTCATCGCCAATGCGCTGATTTCGGAAAGTTTCATGCGGAGAGGCTACCATTCCGACCGCAACCTGCAAGCTGCGGCTTTTGCAGCCAATCCCGAGGGGGCGATTTGCCACGAGCAGGAGATTCCACGTGATGAATTCCGACTCTTGAATCGCGGGCACCTCGGGATCGCCGAGT
This sequence comes from Akkermansia muciniphila, assembly GCA_945883695.1. Lineage (GTDB taxonomy): Bacteria > Verrucomicrobiota > Verrucomicrobiia > Verrucomicrobiales > Akkermansiaceae > Haloferula > Haloferula muciniphila_A. The sequence continues at coordinate 1,760 of CAMCYK010000382.1, forward strand.
TTTCAGGGAATTTTCCGCTCTCCAGCGCATCTCTCCCACCGGTTTCAAACTTGGCGTCCTTGGCGCCTTGGCGGTCCCCCTTTCTCTCATGACACCCTTCGACGCCCGACCCAGCCCCCGCCTCGTCTTCGGCCCCGGACGTCTCGCCGAGTTGCCGGAGTGCGTCGCCGCCCTCGGCGCGAAGAACGTCCTCCTGGTCACCGACCCTGGCATCGTCGCCGCCGGCCATGTCGCCCGCGCCACCGCCCTGCTCGAAGCCGCCGGGATCACGGTCACCGTCTATCAAGGTTCCCACGTCAACCCCACCGAATCCGACATCGAGGCCTGCCGCGCCTTCGCCGCCGACCTCAAGCCCGACGCCCTGATCGGCCTCGGCGGAGGCAGCAGCATGGACACCGCGAAAGGCTGCAATTTCCTGCTCCACAACGGCGGCCGGATGTCCGACTACCGCGGTTACGGCCTGGCGAAACAGGCGATGCTGCCCTTCATCGCCATCCCCACCACCGCCGGCACCGGCAGCGAATGCCAGTCCTTCGCCGTGGTCTCGCAGGACGGCACTCACGAAAAGATGGCTTGCGGCGACCCGAAGGCCCTCGCCCGCGTTGCCGTTCTCGATCCCGAACTGACGCTTTCCCAGCCCCCCGCCGTCGCCAGCCTCACCGCCCTCGACGCCCTCTCCCACGCCCTCGAGTCCGCCGTCTGCACCAAGCGCAACCCGGTCTCCCGCGCCTACTCGGGCGAAGCCTTCCGCCTCATCGCCTCCGCCATCCGCCCGGTGCTCGACGGCTCCGCGGACCTCGACACCCGCGGCCGCATGCTCCTCGGCGCCGCCCTCGCCGGTTCCGCGATCGAGAACAGCATGCTCGGCGCCGCCCACGCCACCGCCAACCCGCTGACCTCCCGCTTTGATCTCGCCCACGGCCACGCCGTCGCCCTGATGCTGCCCCACGTGGTCCGCCTCAATACCACCGTCCCCGCGATCGCCGCGATTTACGAGGAACTCAGTCGCCACCTCGGCAAACCTCTTCTGGCCTGGCTGGAGGAAACCATCGCCCTCGCCAAGCTCCCGGCACCCGGGATCGACCCCGCCGCCATCCCCGACCTCGCCGCAGCCGCCAGCCAGCAATGGACCGGCCGCTTCAATCCGGTCGCCCTCGACGCGCCCGGCTTCGCCCAACTCTACACCGCCGCCCTCCCGCCATGCCGATAACAATCAAGGCCCCTGGACTGCGGCAGCCTGCTGCCGCTTTGTTGCCACAGCCTGCTGTGGAGTCAGGACGCGACTCGCCAGCAGGCTGGCTTGGACTGCGGCAGCCCGCTGCCGCTGTGGTGCCCCGGCCGGCTGTGGAGCAGGGGCTGGACGCGCCCGCCGGCGGGCGGGCGG
>CAMCYK010000383.1 GCA_945883695.1 Akkermansia muciniphila
CGCCGCCGCGGCGGCAGAGCCGGTCGACTTCAACCGCGACATCCGGCCGCTGCTCAACAAGAACTGCACGATCTGCCACGGCGGGGTGAAGCAGGCCGGCGAGGTCTCGTTCCTCTACCGCGAGGAAGCCCTCGGCAAGGGCGAGTCCGGCAAGACGGTCATCGTCCCCGGCGATCCCGCCGCCTCGGAGTTGATCCGCCGGATCAAAAGCGACGACCCCGACGAAAAAATGCCGCCGCCGGAGGATCATCCCCATCCGCTGAAACCGGATCAGGTCGCGCTGCTCGAACGCTGGATCACCGAAGGCGCGAAGTGGGGCGAGCACTGGTCGTTCCAAAAGCCGCTCGAGCCGCCGGTCCCCTCGCTCAAGAACAGCGCCTGGCCGAAAGCCGACCTCGACCGCCACGTGCTTGCCAAGGTCGAAGCGCTCGGTCTTGCGCCCTCCCCCGAAGCCTCGGCCGCCGAATGGCTGCGCCGCGCCTCGCTCGACCTCACCGGCCTGCCGCCCTCCCTCGAGGAGTGGCAATCGTTCCAGCAATCAAACATCAACAATCCTCAATCAGCAATGGAAGCGGCCGCCGACCGCCTTCTCGCCTCGCCGCAGTTCGGCGAACGCTGGGCCTCGATGTGGCTCGATCTCGCCCGCTACTCCGACACCTTCGGTTTCGAAAAAGACCCGCACCGCGACATCTGGCCCTTCCGCGACTGGGTGATCAACGCCTTCAACGCCGACATGCCCTTCGACACCTTCACGGTGAAGCAGCTCGCCGGTGACTTGTTGGAGAACCCGGAGCCGGGCGATCTGATCGCCTCCGCCTTCCACCGCAACACCCAGAACAACACCGAAGGCGGCACCGACGACGAGGAATACCGGATGGCCGCCGTGATGGCCCGGGGCAACACCACCTGGACCGCGTGGAACGCCACCACCTTCGGCTGCATCCAGTGCCACTCGCACCCCTACGATCCTTTCCCGCACGAGGATTACTACAAATTCATGGCCTTCTTCAACAACACGGAGGACGTGGACCTGGACAGCGATTTCCCGCGCACCAAGGTCGCCAACGACCCCGCCGCGCAGGCCGGGGCGGTGGCCTTGGAAAAGGAGCTCCGCCGCCACCGCGAAGCGATCAACGAGGAAGGCAAGACGGTCGCCGCGGGCATCGCCAACTGGAAAACCTTCACCGCCACCGCCGCGAAATCGAGCGGCAAGGACGGCCAGCTCACCCCGCAGTCCGACGGCATCATCCACGCCTCCGGCACCAATCCGACCGGCGCCGTTTACACGCTCACCGGCCCGGCGATGCCCTTCGCCGCGCTCCAGTTCGACATCCTGATGAAGAGCGACGACCCGAAGACGTGGGCGGAGCGCGGCGCGGTGATTTCCAAGCTGGAAGTCGATCTGGTGAAGCCCGACGGCACCCGCCAGACGGTCGCATTCAAGGAAGTGGTCGCCGATTTCCTCGCCGGTCCCTTCGATCCCAACGACGCGATCCACGACGGGGCTCCCGGCTTCGGCGACTACCCGATGGCGCGCGGCCCGCGCCGCGGCTGGTTCGTGCCGGAACAACCGGTCGCCGCGGCCGAGGGCGACCAGCTCGAGATCCGCATCCGCCACGGCGCGGTGTCGAACGGCAACAACCAGTCCTGCGTGCTCTCCCGCTTCAAGATTTCCCTGTCCGACGACCCGCGGCTGGTCGCCCTCATCCAATCGCCGGAACGCGCCGCCCGCTGGCAGGAACGCCAAGTACTAAACCAGCAGTACAACGCCATCCCCGGCAAGACCATCCCGGTGATGCAGGAACGCCTGCCCGCCGCGACCCGCGACACCCGCGTCTTCATCCGCGGCAACCGGATGACCCGCGACGCCGTGGTCAAGCCCGCCATCCCCGCGCTCACCGGCGGCCCGCCCGGCGACGCCCCGCTGAACCGCCTCGACATGGCCCGCTGGCTGGTCGGCGACAGCAACCCGCTCGCCGCCCGCGTGATGGCGAACCGGCTGTGGGCCGAACTGTTCGGCACCGGCATCGTCGAGACCCAGGAGGACTTCGGCAGCTCCGGCCTCGCCCCGGCCAACCAGCCGCTGCTCGATCACCTCGCGCTGCGTTTGCAAAAGCACCACCAGTGGCGCTTGAAGCCTTTCCTCCGCGAGTTGGTACTATCGGCATCGTACCGCCAGACCTCCAAGGTCGCGCCGGAGCTGGTCACCCGCGATCCCAAGAACCAGCTCGTCGCCCGCGGCCCGCGCCAGCGGTTGAGCGCCGAGATGGTGCGCGACCAGGCCTTGCTGGTCTCCGGGCTGCTCTCGCGCAAGCAATTCGGGCCGCCGGTCTATCCGCCGCAGCCGGAAGGCATCTGGCGCTCGGTTTACAACGGCGAGACGTGGAACACCTCGCAGGGAGAAGACCGCTACCGCCGCGGGGTTTACACCTACTCGAAGCGCACCAGCGGCTTCCCCGGCTTCCTGACCTTCGACATGCCGACCCGCGACGTCTGCTCGCCCCGCCGCATCTCGACCAACACGCCCTTGCAAGCGCTCGTCACCTTGAACGACCCCGCCCACATCGAGTTCGCCCAGGCTTTCGCGAAACGGATGAGTGGCGCGACCCTCGAGGAAAAGCTCGGCCACGGCTACCGGCTGCTCACCTTGCAAGACGCGCCCGCCCCGGTCATCGCCACGCTTTCGAAACTCCACGCCGACGCGAAAGCGGACTACGAGATGACTCCCGCCGAATCCGCCAAGCTCGCCCCGACCCCCGACGAAGCCGCGCTGGTCCTCGTCGCGAATACTCTCCTCAACTCCGACATCGCTTTGAACCGATGAACCTCTTCCAGCAACTCCACCTCGACCGCGCCCGCCACCAGACGCGCCGGCATTTCCTGCAGAACTGCTCGGTCGGCCTCGGCGGGCTGTGGCTGGCCTCGCAGGGCCGCGGATCGGTCCTGCCGAAAGATCCGGCCAACCCGCTGATGCCTGACCTCTCGCACTTCGCGCCGAAGGCGAAGCGCGTGATCTACCTGCACATGGCCGGCTCGCCGAGCCAGCTCGAGCTCTTCGACCACAAGCCCGAACTCACCAAGCTCGACGGCAAGGAGTGCCCGCAGGAATACCTCGAAGGCAAGCAG
>CAMCYK010000384.1 GCA_945883695.1 Akkermansia muciniphila
CGGCCGCAGGGGACCGCGAGGGCTCCCTGACCTTCAGTACGAGCGACCGCATCTCCTTCACCATCGAGCCCACCGAGGTGGAGGACCTCGCCAACGGCATCGCCCTCCAGTTTTTCAACCGCCAGTCCAGCGTCGGCGGCGCCGCGCAATGGATGGGGCGCCAATACCAGCTCGTCAGCCGCCTGAAGGGCTCCAACTCCGATTTCAACAAGCGCCTCATGGAGGCCTCCTTCCCCCAGGGCGTCACGACCTTCCGCTTCGAGGCGAAAACCGGCAGCGACATCATCCGCGGCCCCGTCCCCTTCCTCATGGTCAACCTCATGGCCGGCTGCGAGACCCACGAATCCGCCAGCCTCGGCCCCTACGGCGGCCGCCATTTTCCAAGCCGCCCCTTCCTGCACTCCAGTCCGGTCGTCGGCACGGTCTTCATCGACGACGAGACCAGCAAGGGCGCCTACCAGCATGGCTGGAACTGGTGGGTCGAGGAGATCAACTCACCCTTCGATGCGAACATCAGCATCGACCGGGCCAACAACGGCTACTACGGCGGCGGTTACACCGTCGAGAACGGCAGCACCCATGTCGTCCAACAGGAGGTCCCGGTCGTCCCCCCGATCTCGATCGCCGCCCTCAGCCACGCCCAGCTCGGCGGCTTCAGCCTCGCCGACGCCTACCTCGGCCCGGGTGCCAGCGAAACGACGGTCAACTTCCAGAACACCACCGCCTCCGGCCAGGGCGGCCTCTTCCCGCACACCGTCCAGGCCATCGGGAATTCCTACGCCCATCCGCAACTCGCCGCCGACCAGGCCTACGGCCGCTGGTCGCGGAAATTCTCGGAGCTGGCCGCCGCCAAGCCGGTTCCCTTCGTGGACCACTCCTACCTCGCCAACAAGGCGCTGTGGGACGAGTATTTCTTCTCGTCCATCACCCCGTCCACCACGACCGCCTTCGCGGGGGGCGACGGCGGTGATGCCCGCAAGAACGCGGAGCGTTTCTTCTTCGGGGGAGGCCGCCTCCCCAACGAGCGCTTCGTCCCCTACTCCGACCATCTCGACCAGGCCGCCCTCGGCAAACTCTTCGACCGCAACGGCATCAGCCTCGCCGGCGCCGACCGGATCGCCTCCCACCTGATGATGAAGGGCCCCTTCAACATCAATTCCACCTCCGTCGACGCCTGGCGCGCCGTTTTCTCCAGCCTGAAAGGCAGGAATGTCTCCTTCCTCGGCCTCGCCAACTCGCTCAACGGCCGCACTTCCCTCGACTCCAAGCCGGTCACCGGCACCCCCGTCTCTTCCTTCTCCCTCCCCAATGGCAAACCCTACACCGGAAGCCCCGGCCGGCCTTCCGACCCCGCCCAGTGGTCCGCATGGCGGGAACTCAGCGACGACGAGATCGGGGAACTCGCCGCAGCCATGGTCGAACAGGTCCGCCTCCGCGGCCCCTTTCTCTCGCTCTCCGAGTTCGTTAACCGGCGCCTCGACGGCAGCCGCAAAGCCCTCGCCGTCAAGGGTGCCCTGCAGGCCGCCCTCGACGATCCCAAGGTCTCCATCAACCGCGGCTTCCGCGACGCCAACCGCCTCCTCGATGCCGCCCAGACCGGCCGCATGGGCGCCGCCTTCCCCGAGGCCCTCGAGGGACCGGTCGCCTATGGCAGTGCCGCCTACATCGACCAGGCCGACGTGCTCCGCAACCTCGCCGGCCAACTCACCCCCCGCGGCGACACCTTCGTCATCCGCAGTTACGGCGACTCCCTCGATGCGAACGGCAGCGTCCAGGCCCGCGCCTGGTGCGAGGCCGTCGTGCAGCGCGTCCCCGACTACCTCGATCCGAAAGACCTCCCCCACCTCAAGTTCGACAACCTGTCCTCCGCCTTGAACAAATCCTTCGGCCGCCGGTTCCGGGTGCTTTCCTTCCGCTACCTCTCCGCTGCCGAGGTGTGACCCACGTCCCGCATGAAAACCCTCTGCGTTCTCCTTTGCCTCGCCCTCCGCCTCAGCGGACAGGAAGGCACCGTCGACCTCCGCGTCATCGTCTTCCCGCGCGCGCAGGACGACCAAAAAATCTCCCTCGTCGTCGGCAAGAAGCTGGTCGAGATCGAGGTGGCCGCCAACCGCCTCACCGGCCCCTACAAGGTCGAGCGGCAGGCGAACTGGACCTTCGGCCACCCCGCTGTCGACGAGGCCGGCAAACCCGCTTTCAAGACCCTCGGTTCCACCGCCGCCCTCGCTGCCCCCGCCCAGATTCTCATCCTCTTCCGCAAGGGGCGCACGAACGACGACGGTTTCAAGGTGGTCGCCTACTCCGGCGGTCCCCGCGAGTTCGGCGGCCGCCAGTTTCTCCTCCTCAACCTGACCCGCGACCGTGTCGGGGGCGACATCGGGCAGGTGAAATTCGCCCTCAAACCCGCCGGACACACCGTCATTTCCCCCAAGTCCGACGCCGGCGAAAACCTCTGCCACGCCACCATCCTGCTCAACCGCAACGAGCGATGGACCCCCTTCGTTTCCACCAACTGGCCGCTCCGCGACGACGCCCGCGGGCTGGTCTTCATCTATCAGGACCCCGCCACCGGCAAGATCCAGCTCCACGCCATCCGCGACTTCCTGTAGCCGCCCCGCAGGGCCAAGGCGGGGACACGACAAAGGCCGGGTTGATGCGGCGTTGGAAGGCTGGCTGGAAATGCCGCATCGACGGGAGGTGGCACTGTTTGTTTCCGTGCAGAATCTGGCCGAGATGTATCCGAATCTGACCGGCCCGAAGAACCAGCCGCCGGACAGTCCCGAACTGGCCCGGAGTAAAATCCAGTCGATCGCCCGCTTGCGCGGGATCACGGTGCTCCCGCTGACGCTGGAAACGACTCATCTGGCCTTGGACTTGTGCGTCGCGGCGGGGGTGACGCGGCAGGGCTATTTCGACCGGCAACTCGCCGCGTTGATGATCCGCGAGAGCATTCCAGTTCTCATCACCGAGAATGTGAAGGATTTCACGGGGGTCGAAGGCGTTGCTGCCATCAATCCCTTTGCCTGAAACAAGCGTGATGCCCCGGGAGCGCCGGTCTTCAGACCGGCGCT
>CAMCYK010000385.1 GCA_945883695.1 Akkermansia muciniphila
GGGAGATGGTGGCGGATAGGAGTGTCGCCTTGCAGGCGACATGACGATGGCCGCGCGGCATTCTGCCGCGAGGGTCTCTCGATGAGGGTCGGGCGGCAGGATGCCGCCCGACCATTGCCATGTCGCTTTGAAAGCGACACTCCATTCAATCATCCGCCGCGGCTTCGTCCTTGATCACGAAGCGGGCTTGCAGCTTCGCGACGGTTTCGGCGAGACCGGCGGACTCGACGCTGCGGAGGACTTCGGGGAAGTTCTTGTAGGCGTCGGGCGCTTCGTCGATGGGATATTTGCGGCAGTTGGAGAGGATGTCGTGGGCGTCGAAGTCGGCGTCGACCGATTTCTGGTCCAGGGTCCGCGCCGCGTGCTTGCGGCCCATCTGGCGGCCGGCGCCGTGGTTGACCGACCAGGCGCTGCGCTCGGCCCCGGCCTTCGCGACCATCACGACCGAGCCGTCGCGCGGGTTGCCGGGCAGGAGGATCGGGTGACCGGTCTCCGCGAAGGGGGTTCCGGCCAGCGAGAAATGCCCGCCGGGGATCGCCCGGGTCGCGCCCTTGCGGTGGACCCAGTTCTTGCGGCCGTCGATGATTTCCTCCCGCGCGATGTTGTGCGAGATGAAGTACACGAGCCGGCCCTTCCCGCCGGGGAGGATCTCCTGGAAGGCCTCCAACACCAGCGCGTTGATCAGCAGGTGGTTCACCGTCGCGAAGTTCGCGCCCAGCGCCATGTCGTCGAGGTAGGCGTCCGCCTCGGGGGTTCCGAGCGGGGCGTAGACGAGCTTCTTGTCGCCGGAAGGATAGGGCGTGCTCCATTTCTCGAACTTCCGCTCCAGGTCCTTGAACTGCGCCATCGCGAGCAGATTTCCGAAGCCGCGCGACCCGCAGTGGCTGAGGAAGGAAACGTGGCCGTCCTTCAAGCCGAAGCTGTCCGCGGTCGCCTGCATCGAGGGCCGGTCGTTGACCCGCGTGATCTCGCACTCGCCGAAATGGTTGCCTCCGCCGTACGAGCCGAGCTGGCCGACCTTGTCGGCGATCGCGTCCTCGGGGATGTCGAGCTGGAGCAGCGACATCGAGCACTTGATGTCCACCCCGACCGGGCCGGGATAGATATGGGTCGGCGAGACCATCACGCAGCCGACCGGCGCGCCGTAGCCGGCGTGGCCGTCCGGGTTGAGGATCACGTCGGTGACGCCTGGGGCCATCCGCGAGTTCAGCGCCTGCTGGAGGCACATCTCGTCGAAGTTGTCGCGGATCGCGTCGGTGCCGACCACGGTGATCGGTTTGCCGGCATCGCCGGGGAGAGGGAGGAAGCCGAGGGCCTCGTCGGTTTTGTGGAGGGTCATGGGGAAAGATGGGAGATGGGAGATAGGAGATAGGAGAATAATTCAAAGGGCGGCCTGTTTGATAAAAGCCGGAATGTAAGGTTCCCAGCCACGCTTTAGCCCTTTGCGGGCGTGAGGGACTTGGCCGCAGTCCCCCCAGATGGCGAAGTAAAAGAGAAATGCGGCGACAGCTTCCTTCTGCTCATGTTGCAGCAGGGCAAAGGAATCGCACCGATCGTGACCGCTGGGTCCACCATCCAATGGCCAAAGGACGCCATCGATCTCGGATTTCCACACTTCCACGGATGAAGTCCTGAGGGCGTGTCTCATGAATGCGGGCAAGTAGAAGCGGAATCCGGGGTCATCAAGGAACCACAAAGATTCATGGAATTCGGATAGCTTTCCGGCGGAGATGTCCTGCCACCGGATTTCGGGGTCTTTCTTCTCGGCGTCCATCATGGCTTTCGAGGTCATCAGCCATCCTCCGTCGATGAGATCCATTTGGTGAAGTGTCGTTCCTCCGTCACGAGTGACGCTGTGAAAGGCTCGCTCGATGAGGGTGATGATCTTCTCGCGGAGGTCGTCAGAAGTCAGCCAGTGTGGAGAACGATTCTCTTCCAGCAGCGGAGTTCGAACCACGTCCTGATAGGATCGTTCGCACGCTCCAAACTCCGCGAAGTTCCGTTGGGCTTCGATGAGACTCACTTGGTTCGATCCGTTGTATTCGGCATCCCCCGTGGCGTCTTCCCAGAAGCAGACCGGGCAGAGCTGCATCGTCCCGCCCGCGGGAAGCAGGTAGGTGCGATAGCCGCAGCACGGGCAGGGATGGCGGTCAGGGGCAGGCATGGATGCTCAGGTGGAGATTGTGGATTGTGGATTGCGGGCGTTGCTGCTAGCCTAAGGCCATGAGCTTGTTGGATCGGATCACCATGAATCCCGAAGTGTGCGGCGGCCGGCCTTGTGTTCGCGGCATGCGGATCCGAGTGAAGGACGTGCTGGACCTTTTGGCTGCGAAGGTTCCGGAAGCAGAGATTTTGGAAGATTTTCCGTATTTGGAAGCGGAAGACATTCAGGCCTGCATTGAGTACGCGGCGGCCCAGGCGGACCATCCGGTTCTTTTGTCGGCGTGATTTGACACCGGATCAGGGGCATGAAGGAAATCAAGTTTCTGATTGATGCCCAGCTGCCTCCTGCCCTGGCCCGCTTTCTTGCGGCGAAGGCGGGAACGGCAGTCCATGTTGCGGATCTTGGCGCGAAGGAGGCTGCTGATTCGTGGATTTGGGAGAAGGCATTGTCCGAGGGCTGGGTGCTCGTGACGAAGGATGAGGATTTTCCCATGCGGGCGGCACTTGCGAAGGATGCACCGGTAATCGTCTGGATTCGCTTCGGGAACACGTCGAGGAGGGAGCTTCTGAGGAGGATCGAGCCGATGGTGGATTTATGGATCGAGCGGATCGGCGAAGGAGAGCGGTTGTTGGAGGTGCGCTGAGTTTGGAAAAGAGATCATCGTGACAAGGAGGGCGAAGACGATTCATGAGCGCGTCTGATTCCGCGACGGGCCCGGGGCCCGGCGGGATTGGTTACCCGCACTGGTTCTCACCACTGTAGTCTTCGCGGCATTCACGATGAAAAGGGTCGGCGACAAGGTTTTGGTGAAACGTTCCTGCTCTACCAACTGAGCTACCGGGCCGGAGTGGCCCGGGCCGGACTCGAACCGACGACCCGGTCATTATCAATGATGTAGTTTCACCG
>CAMCYK010000386.1 GCA_945883695.1 Akkermansia muciniphila
CTCCACGCCCAGCTTAGCCCCGAAGCGCAGGCCCGCCTCCAGGCCCAACGCCGGAATTCGACGATCTCCTCGATCATCATTTCCATTCTGGTGATCGTCCTGATCGGACTGATCCTCGCCTTCATCCTCCTGCCCGCCTGGGTGAGGGAAACGCCGACCATTGTCAGCTACCAGGGAACCACCATCACCGACGAGAACCTGGAAGTGAAGAAGATGAACCAGTCGGTCGAGCGCAAGCCGTCCGCACCGTCTTCCTCGCAGGCCAAGGTGATCGCGGCGAACACCGTGTCGCCGACCTCGGTGCCGGTGCCGGAAACCGACGTGCCCGACCCGTCCACGGATTTCGGCGACGGCGATGACTTCGGCGACGGCTGGGGCTCGGGTGGCGATGGCGGCGGCGGCGGCGGCTTCGGCAACATCCCCGCCACCATGCGCAAGCGCTGCTCGCCGGAAGACCGGATGCAGCGCCTGTTGGAAAACGGCGGCACCGCGCAGTGCGAGGAAGCCGTCGTCAAAGGCCTGCGCTGGCTCAAGTCGACCCAGAACCCCGACGGCAGTTGGACCGACAGCAACCAGTGCGCGATGACCGGCCTGGCGCTGCTGGCCTACCTCGGCCACTGCGAAACCCCGCTCTCCGAAGAGTTCGGCGACTCCTGCCTCAAGGCGATCACCTTCCTGGTGAACCGCGGGATGGAAAAGGACGGCGTGCTTTCCTCGTCCGGCGAAAAGAACCATCTGCCCTACGAGCACGGCATCGCCACCTACGCCCTCGCCGAGGCCGCGACCTTCTGCAAAGAGCTAAAAATCAACGTGCCGAACCTGATGGAAGTGACCCAAAAGGCGGGCCAGTTCATCATCAGCAACCAGCACGAAGCCGGCGGTTGGGACTACGGTTACGTGGAAGATGGCCCGCGTGGCGGCGACCTTTCGGTGGTGGCGTGGCAGATCCAGGCGCTGAAGGCCTGCAAGCACACCAAGATGGACTTCAAGAACATGACCCGCTGCATCCGCAAGGCCCTCGACTACGTGGAAGCCCGCCAGGGTTCCGACGGTGGCTTCGGCTACGCCGGCAAGGGCGACTCCCACGCGCCGAACGGCTACCACACCCTGACCGGTGCCGGCATGCTCTGCCTCCAGATGTGGAACAAGGAATCCGCCGGCAGCGTGCGCAGCGGGGCCAAGTACATCGGGAAGAATTCGAAGTTCGAATTCAACGGCGCGGATTGCGACATCTACGGCCACTATTATGAAGGCCAGGCGATGATGAATCGCGGCGGCGACGAGTGGAAGAAGTACAACAACATGTTCCGCGACGAGATCCTCAACAACCAGAATCCCGACGGCTCGTGGAAAGCCCCGGGGGGTGGCCAGAAGATCAACGCCGTGGCGCCGCTCTTCACCAGCAACGTCCACTACCGCAACTGCCTCGCCATCCTGATGCTGGAAGTTTACTACCGCTTCCTGCCCGGCACCGGCAGCAAGTAAGCTCGCCCGTTCCTCTCAAAGCGGCTCCCTTCCCGGGAGCCGCTTTTTTGGGCCCTCGGCGGAACGGTGCCAGGCGGCCACCGGCACTTCGACTTGCCGCTTGGCATTCCGCCGGAATCCGCTGGACTTCATGCCATCGGTGAGGACGCTGGGGGTCGATCCCGCCCGCGTGCACCTGACCGGCCTCAGCATGGGCGGCTTCGGCACCTGGGCCTGCCTCGCGAAAGCGCCCGAACTTTATGCCAGCGGCGTGCCGATTTGCGGTGGCGGCGATCCTACCACCGCCGCCGCCCTCAAGGACCTGCCAATCTGGGCCTTCCACGGCGAGAAGGACACGGCCGTCCCGGTTGCCAAAACCCGCGAGATGGAGGCGGCGATCCTCAAGGCGGGCGGCAAACGTTTCCGGGCCACCTATTATCCCGACGAGGCCCACGAATCGTGGACGCCCGCCTACGCCAACCCCGCGCTGCTCGCGTGGATGATGCTCCAGCAGAAAAAGTAGCCGCGCGCCGGAGGCCAGGCATGCAGCCGAATGCCCGAAAGTTTCCACCGCTCCGATGCCCGTGGAGAAAGCGGACGCAAGGTGATCGAGCATCTGCCGTGTCGGCTGCGCGGAGCCGCTCCTTATCCGCTTGCGCTTGCCCCGAAGTTGCGGAGGATCGGCCTCATGATCCGCGCTCTCGTCGTCACCACGGTTTTCGCCGCCTCCCTGGTCCGGGCCGGCGAAGTCACGATCAAGGTGGAAAACGTGAAGGACAATGTCGGCAAGGTGGCCGCCCTGATCTTCGAGGACGCCAAAGGCTTCCCCAACGAATCCGCCAAGGCCGCCCGCCGGGTTCAGGTCGATGCCAAACCCGGCACCACTGAGATCAAGCTCAGCGGCCTTAAACCCGGCCGCTACGCCGTCTGCGTGATCCACGACAGCAATGTCAACGCCACCCTCGACCGCAATTTCTTCGGCATCCCGAAGGAAGGCGTCGGCATCAGCAACGGGATCCGCCGCGAAAAACCGACCTTCGACAAGGCGGTGATTGAGATCAAGGAGGGCGCCACCGTGGTCGTCCCGCTGAAATACTGGTAGCGTCGTGGCCATCGTCCGGCGCTTGGAGTCAACCCGGTGGACTACTGGTACCATTTACGTGGTGTTCGACCTCAGGGGGGACGGAACGCGAGGGATCAACGGATCCTGAAATTGCCGAAGCCCAGCAACGAGGGGCGATCTTTCGGACCACCGACAGGGGACCCGGCGAAGCTTGGGTCTTACCCGTTCCGCACTGTGGCTGCGGCCGCTTGCCGCAAGCCGTCTCCAGCCGCTCATGCCAAATCGGAATGTCGTCATCGGCATGGCAACCCGTCCACCACGGCTGGGATGATTTCATCGCCAACTACGAAAAACGGCACCGCAAGGATCTCGGCCCGCTCCACCCCGCCGCCACCGAAAAACGCCGAGGGATCGGAGGCGTTTTGGACGCAGGCGAAGCCGGAGCCCGAAGGGTGAGCCCGCCATGCGGGGCGGGCGAATCAAACTCTCCGCGACGCCTTCCGCACCCGACTCTGGCTCCCCGCCGGGAAACTCGG
>CAMCYK010000387.1 GCA_945883695.1 Akkermansia muciniphila
ATCTGATGGATGGTTTTCGGAAACATGATTCAGGCCTCCAAGTGGGACTTCTTGAGGATGGCCCCCACCTTGACCATCGCCTGCGCCACCGCCATCCACATGTCGAGGTAGCTGTAGGTCGCCAACCGCCCCAGGAAGAGCGTGCCTTCCTCCGCCGCCGCAAGTTCTTTGTAGCGCTGGTAAAGCGCCTGTCCCTCCCCGAAGGGCATCGGATAATACGGCTCGTTGAACGCGTCGTGGGCAAGCGGATACTCCCGGGTGATCACTGTCTCTTCCGGATCCTCCAAGCTGAAGTAGGCGTGATCGTACTCCCGCGTGTGGGGCAAGCGGTTGCACTGGTTGATCACCGCGTGCGGCAGACGCTCCCGGCTGCGGCGATGCTCGAATCGAAGCGAGCGATAGGGCAAGCGACCCAATGAACAGCCGAAATACTCGTCGATCTTCCCCGTGTAGATCACCCGATCCACGGCCGACCGCCGTTCCCGCCATGCCTCCTTGTCTTGCCCGGTCATCACCGGAATCCCTTCCAACATCCGGGCGAACAGCTCCGCATAGCCGTCGGCGGGCTGGCCCTGATACTCGTCGGTGAAATACCGGTCGTCCTCGTCCCGCCGGCGGGTCGGCACCCGGCCTTTGATCGCGGCAGGCAGTTCCGCCCACGCAATCCCCCACTGCTTCTCGGAGTAGTCCACAAAGATCAGCTCCCGGATCTCCTCGTCCGTCAGCGCCCGGCCCAGTTTGCGTTCGGTCAGCGGCGAATAGGGGATCAGGATCCTCCCGAGCGCCGTTTCCGCCACCACTGTGTGCCGATAAGCCTTCCACGCGGTGAAGCGGGACAGGAAGTCCCAGACCTTCCGGTCGTTCGTGTGGAAGAGATGCGGACCGTACTTGTGAACGGTGACCCCGCCCGATCTCTCGTCATGGCAGTTCCCGCCGGTATGGTCCCGCGCTTCCCACACCTCCACGTCATGCCCCTCATCCGCCAGCAGCCGTGCCGCGGTGCAGCCTGAAATGCCCGAGCCCACGATCAGAACCCTCATTTTCCTGCAAATTCGACGATCTCGGGTTGGCTGGCGGTCAGCGAAGCCCGGTCCAGCCTGACGAAGGGCAAGCCGAAGAGATGCAGCCACAACCGCTCGAAGACGAAGCCGTGGACATGGTGACCGCAAGCAAGCTCCCGCATGCGGGGAAGACAAGCCCGGGGAATCCTCGACAGCCGATTGTTTCGAACCGCGAAAATCGCGGCGTATGCAAAACGGATCAGAGTCGCTCGCCAGGCCTCCTCCGCCAGCTCCGTCATGCCGCAGGCTTCCAGAAAGTGTCCAGCGACACTCCAGCCCTTCGGAATCCGGTGGTGCTCGCGATACTCGCGTAGAAACCCCTGCCATACTTCGTCCTGCCAATTCAGAGGATCCAGCGTGTGGGCGCTGCACAACTCGGTTCGCACCGCCAAGCCGGAGATCCACTCCTCATCCTCCAGAATCCTTGTCGGCCGTGGCGGGGCATCGGAGTCCACGGTGTAGTAGGCCGTCAAGGCCTGCACGTCGCGCCAACTCCCGGCTGCGCCCAACAGGCGGACAAAGTCCGGACTGTGCGGAAACGGATCTCCCTGGCAGAAGACCGTCCACTCCCCGGCCTCCCCATGCGGGAAATGCCCGACGTGATACAAGTAGCTGTCCGCCTCCCGCCCTTGGTTCGGCAAGGGGATCAGGTGATCGATGCGCCCCAGCAATTCCTTGTCGAGGATTCGCCCTCCCTTGTTGTAAACCACCACCTTCACCTCCGCCGGAAGGTCCATCAACCAATCCAGATTCTCCTGATAGCGGGCCACCACCAAGGTCAACGCCTCTTGCATGCCCCGATGGGGAAAATCGATCACGGCGGGCCGCGCCTTCTCCGCGAGCATCCGTTCGAGAACGCGGCTCCGCGCCGCCTTCTTCGTTCTCGACGCCTTCGGCTTCTTGAGAATCTCCGGCTCGCCGAAAAAGAGGATCTCACTTCGCGGGTTTGCCCAAGTCACGAATTCGATGTCCAGACTGAACCAGTGGTTCGACTCCCTCTGGTTGATCGGAAAGAAGGTCAGCACCCCGGAAAGCGCGAGCCGGGGATACCTCGCCGCGATCAGGAACCATTCGTCGAAGCCATAGGTCGGCCAATCCGTACCGAAAATCGGAACCTTCCCGATCTTCCCGCTGGGCTTCCGGATACGGCATTGGTTCGGCATACTCCCGCGGCGGGTGTGCCACAGGAACGCCTTCATCAGCAACTCCACCGGATAGCCCCCCAGCGCGCCGAACTGGCACGCGATGATCGGCCGGTAGCTGCTCGGGCTGTTGCCGTTCCTCACCGAGTCGAAAATATACGGAACCCGCCACAGCCCCAGCCCCGCGGCCATGATCCGCTCCGTCCGCTCCACATCGTGAATCACCTGCCGCGCCCGGTCGGAATCGGTGATCGTCACCCAGCGCCCTTCCTCCTCCAGCGCCAGGAAGCGCCACATCGCCCCCGGATTGTGGCGCAGCGAGGAGCCTTTCATAAGGAAGACCTCACACCCCACCGCCACCAGATCCTCGACGAGGAACTCCAGGTCCGCCGCCAGATAGACCCGGAACACGATCTCAGGCCGGGCCAGCGTCAAAGCTGCCGCGCCTTCCAACAAGGGCACGACATAGTGCTCCCACGGTGAAAAGCGCTTCACCAGACCCAACTTCTTGGCGTTCTGCATCACTTCCCGCGTGATCTCCGGCAAATCTCCGTCGTCCTTGTGGGCGTGCTTCCAGAACAGGCTTGCCGCCACCAGATGCTTCCCGCTCCGCGGATTCACCACCCGCGCCACCCCGCACCAATCATCGAGAAGTTCCCGCTCGACATCCGTCGCGGATTGTTGAAATTCCATGACTTGCGCCTCGTTCAACACGGGGAAAACATCGGTCCAGCTCATGGTTGATTCAAAAATTGGTTCGGGAAAAACGGATAAAAACGGATAAAAACGGACACCTGCTAAGATTTCGTGAGAAAGGCTTGCCAGAGGCGTTTTTTTT
>CAMCYK010000388.1 GCA_945883695.1 Akkermansia muciniphila
TGGAGGGCCACGCGCGCATCGAGACCTTTGATTACATCGGTGACGATCCCGCCACCGCGCCGCTGCTCAAGATGATGCGCGGTGCGGATGGCAAACCCGCCGTCGCCGACAACGCGTGGATCTCCTACCTGACCGGACAGCCCGAAGGAAATGCCAACGGCGAGGGAACCGGCAAGCTCACCGCGGGATACGGCGCACGGGGCTCCAATCCCACGCAGGACGGCGGCAAGATCGGCCCCGAGTTCACCTTCGGCCTGACCATGGATGCCGCGCTCGAGGAGCCGGTGCTCCTCATCAAGACGGCCTGGGGTGGCCGCAGCCTCAACACCCAGTTCCGCCCGCCCAGTGCCGGCCCCTACGTTTTCAACAAGGACCAACTTGATCAGATGCAGAAGCGGGGCAAGAACATCGAGGAGGAAAAGGCAGAGCGGGCAAAGGATACGGGCCGCTTTTACCGCTTCATGGTCGATCACGTGAAAAGCGTGCTCGCCGATCCCAAGCGCGTCTGCCCGGCCTACAATCCTGCCGACGGCTATGAGATCTCCGGCTTCGTCTGGCTCCAGGGCTTCAACGACAAGGTGGACGGCAACACCTACCCCGAGGGCGCGGATGGCGTCAGGGATTACTCGGAATACAGCAGGTTGATGGCCCATTTCATCCGCGATGTGCGCAAGGACCTCAAGGCACCCGAGATGCCCTTCGTCATCGGCGTGCTCGGCGTGGGCGGCCTCGATGCGAACGGCAACACCATCGCTTTCCGCAAGGCCATGGCCGCTCCCGCGTCGCTGCCGGAATTCAAAGGCAATGTCGCCGCCGTCGAAACCGCGCCGTTCTGGGCGGAGGAACTCGACGCCATCGACGAAAAGCGCGGCAAGGTCAAACAGATGGCTCGTTTGCTGAAGGTGAAGAACAAGAACGGCCCGAACAAAGACGGCTCGCTGGACGCGGCGGCGCAAAAGGAATACCTCAAGAAATATGAAGCCGAACTCATCACCCCCGAGGAAGCCGCCAAGTGGACCCGCGGCGCGTCCAACGCCGGCTATCACTACCTCGGCTGCGCCAAAACCTTCGCCCTCATGGGCAAGCATTTCGCCGAGGCCAACCTTGAGATGATGAAAGGAGCGACGCGATGAAAAAGACGATGGTTGTGGGTTTTTGGTTGCTGGCCGCTGCTCTGGCGCACGCCGGGGAGCGGGTCGGGCTGTGGCCGGAGGGGAAGATCCCGAATTTCCAGCCCCAACAGATCGCGGCAACCACCCAGGAGGTGAATGCGCCGGGATTCAAGGCGGCGGAGCATGCGATGCCGCATCTTGACTGGTATGAGGCCCCTGCGCAGAAAAACGGCGCATGTATGTTGCTGATCTCCGGCGGCGGCTATCAGAACTGCTGCGACGGACCGTGGATTGACCGGGTCGCGCAAAAGCTCACCGGGCTCGGGTTCGTTTGCGTGAGCCTCACCTACCGCACGCCGCGCCCCGAGGGGCTGCCGATCCATCAGAGTGCGTGGGAGGACGGTCAACGCGCCGTCCGGCTCGTCCGCAGCGAGGCGGGGAAACGCGGGTTCGACCCGGAGAAGATCGGCGCGCTCGGATTCTCCGCAGGGTCGCACCTGACGGTCCTGCTCGCGACGAGTTCGCTCACGCCGGCTTACGGGGCGGTCGACGGACTCGACCAGCTTCCGTGCCACGTCAACTGGGCGGTGCCGGTCTACACCGCCTACGCGCTGACGGACGGACTCACCGGCCCCAACACCCGCGACGGCGACGCGGTCGACGCCAAGCTCTCGGACGTGTTCAAGTTCGACGCGAAGACCTGTCCGATGGCGCTCTTCCACGGTGGAACGGACGCCTATTCGCCGAACGGCTCCACGCAGATCTACCGCCAGCTGCGAAGGATGAAAATCCCGGCCGAGATCCATCTCTTCGCGGACCGTCCCCACGGTTTCATGGGAGACCCGGGCAAGGGCGAGGAGGGCACCGCCTACGACCACTGGTTGGATCGTGTCGCCGAATTCCTCCGCCAGATGAATTTCGACGGTCGTCTCGGTGCGGAAGTGGATTTGATGGCCCGCTATCCCAATGACGACGCGCGCGGCGAATACCGCAAGCAAGCGCTCTGGCCGGAGGGCAAAATGCCGGATGAGCAGAAGAAGCAGTGCCAGCCTTATCTCGAATGGCACCTGCCGAGGGACCTCAAGACGAAGGCGATCCAGATCATCTACTCGGGCGGTGCCTACGGCGGCAACGACCCGGACGGCTTCGAAGTCGCGCCGGCCCGGCGTTACCTGAATGAAAAGGGCATGACGGTGGTGACGGTGAAATACCGCACGCCGCGCCCGCAGGGTGGACTGGCCAAGCACACGACGGCGTGGCAGGACCTGCAGCGCGCCATACGGATCGTCCGCAGCGAGGCGGCGGCGAAATCGCTCGATCCCGACCGCATCGGCATCATGGGTTCCTCGGCCGGCGGCCACCTGACGCTCATGGGCGCGACCAGTTCGAAAAGCCGGTCCTATGCACCGATCGACGATCTCGACAAGCTTGCGTGCAACGTGCGGTGGGCGGTCGCGATCTATCCGGCCTACGCGCTCACGGACGGCGCGGAATCCGCGAATGCCAAGGGCGGCAATGAGGACGACGCGAGGCTCGTCCCTGAGTTCTCGTTCGACCTCGCGACGTGCCCGATGCTGTTCATCCACGGCGATGCGGACGGTTGGGCGGCGATGAATTCGGTGAAATGCTGGGAGCAGCTCCGCCGGATGGGAATCCAGTCCGATCTCCACACGCTGGTCGGACGCGGGCACTGTTTCCAAAGGAAGGCCGCCCCGGAGACGGGCAGCCACACCTGGATGGGGCGCATTTGGGAATTCATGAACCACAAGGGGTTCAACAAGTAACCAAGGATGCCGTTCGTTTCGTTGTTCCGAGGCTTCACCGCATCGATTGCAGAATCGCTCCTTGCGCCTTTCGGGAAATTAGACACTGTCTCACCATGAGCACGGGAACCACCGCGACCCTCAAAAAGTGGGGC
>CAMCYK010000389.1 GCA_945883695.1 Akkermansia muciniphila
TCTTTAGTCCGCTTGAAATCCCCAACCGTCCAAGCGGACTAAAGATCCGCGGTCCAGTACACGCGCGGTCTAACATCACGCCGGGTCGACTTCCGGCGCGGCGGGGACTTCGCGGCGGATGAAGAGGAGGCCGAGGAAGTTGAGGGCGAGGCTGGCGAGGAGGCTGAAGATGGCGGGACCCGGGTGGTCGTCAGGCCCCAGACCGGTGATGACGAGCAGACCACCCAAGCCGGTGAGGACGAGGCCGGAGGCAATCGTGGCGACCCACCAGACGAGACGCGAACGCCGGAGGAGCGGGACGAGAAAGGGGCAGGCGAGGATCAGCACCACGCAGGTGAGGAAGGTGGAAATACCAATCATCGCGTGGGAGTCATCGATGTCCGGAGCTACAAAAAAGTTGCCGACCTCCTGCCAGATCGACCATCCCGCGTTGATTTCATCAGGGTCAGCACCCATCCGGTCGAACTCCGAGTCCGACATCACCGGAAGGAAATGAAACGCGACGAAGGCGATCAGCGCGGTGATCAGCAGCGCCAGCGCGATCAGGTTCATCCGGCGTGCGTGGGGGATGGGCATCGCGGGATAGCATGAGGAGTGTCGACCACAGGTCGACACGCCTTATTGGAGGAGCCAGAGGATCGGCTGCGGCCAGACGCCGAGGACGAGGACCGCCAGCGTCAGGCCGATCACGCAACTGCGGGTGATCTGCGGCAGGACCAGCGGCTTGGCACCGTCGGCGGGGTCTTCCCACCAGATGGCGCGGATGATCTTGAAGTAGTAGTAGAAGCCGGCGGCGGCACCGATGAAGGCGAGGGCGACGCCCCACCAGAGCTTGGCTTCGACGGCGAGGGAGAAGACGAAGAACTTGCCGAGGAAGCCGGCGGTCAGCGGGACGCCGGCGAGGGCGGCCATGATCAGGGTGAGGCCGATGGCGAGGGTCGGGTTGCGCTTGCCGAGGCCGTTGAAGGCGGTGATCTCCTCCGAGCCGTCCTGGATCCGGACCTGGGCCAGGATGAAGAAGCTGGCGAGGGTCATCAGCAGGTAGGTGGCAAGGTAGAACGACACGCTCTGGGCGGAACCGAGGCCGCTTTCGTTGGTCGGTTTCCACGCGGCGAGGGCGAGGATGAGGAAACCGGCGTGGGCGATCGACGAGTAGGCGAGCAGCCGCTTGAAGTTGCTCTGGCCGATGGCGGCGAGGTTGCCGAAGAGCAGGGTGGCCCCGGCCATGATCGCGAGCATCAGGGTGACCTGCGCAAAGACCGGCGAACCGGGCTGGAGCAGGGGATCGAGGAAGCGGATCAGCAGGATGAAGCCGGCGGCCTTCGAGCCGACCGAGAGGAAGGCGGTGGTCGGGGTGGGAGCGCCTTGATAGACGTCGGGGATCCAGGCCTGCATCGGGACCGCGCCGATTTTGAAGCCGAGGGCGATGAGGACGAGGGCGATCCCGAAGAGAAGGGGAGTGGTGGATGGCAGATGGGAGATGGCAGATGGCAGATTCGAAAGGCTCATCGTGCCGGTGGCGCCGTAGATCCAGGCGATGCCGTAGACGAGGAAGCCGGTGCTGAGCGCGCCGAGGATGAGGTATTTCACGCCGGCTTCAAGCGAGCCGACGTTGCGGCGGAGGTAGGCGACGAGAATGTAGAAGGTGATGGTGACCAGCTCGAGGGCGACGAAGGCGACGACGAGGTCCTTGGCGGAGGCCATCCACATCATGCCGGCGCAGGCGAAGACGGGCAGGGCGAAGTATTCGCCGGTGCCGTTCTCGGATTCCTGGTCATCGGTGAAGCGGGAAAGGATCGAGCGGTAGTCGAGTGACATCAGCACCACGAGGATGGTGCAGACGAGGGCGAAGCCCTTGTAAAAGCGGGCGAGGGAATCGTAGGCGTAGAAATTCGAGATCTGCCAGGTCACCCAGATACTGTCGGGTTTCGCGTGGTCGGGGCCGACCGCGAAGAACGACAGGATCAGGATGAACGCGAGGCCCGCCGCGGCGGACAAGCCGACGAGTTTTTTCGAGTCGCGGGGACCGAAGGCTTCGACCATCAGCAGGATGAGGCCGAGGAGGACGGTCAGGGCTTCGAGGCAGTAGGCGGGCATGGTGGCAGGAAAATAGGTCTTATAGGTCCTATGCGACCTATTTCAAAAGGCTGAGCAGCAGGTTCGGATAGAGGCCGACGGCAAGCAATGCCACCGCCAGCAGCAGCACCGGAAGCCGGTCGGCGACGGTCAGGTCGGCGGCGGTTTCGGTGACGCGCACGGCCGGGCCTTGGAAGATCTTGCGGTAGGCGCGGAGCATGTAGACGGCGCTGATGACCACGCCCCAGATGGCGAGGATGCAGGCGATCTGGACCGGGCCGAAGCCGGCGGCGGGGTCGTAGTTGCGGAAGGCGGAGAGGAAGACCATCACCTCGCCGGCGAAGTTGGCGAGGCCGGGCAGGCCGATCGAGGCCATGCCGACCATGCCGAACAGGAAGGCCATGCGGGGGGCGGACTTGGCGAGGCCGCCGAGGTCGGAGAGTTCGAGCGTGCCGGTGTTGCGCTCGATGCGGTCGGCGAGGCCGAACAGCATGGCGATCGAAATGCCGTGGGCGAACATCAGCAGCACGGCGGCGGGCTGGGCGAGGTCGTTGGACAAACCGTTGGCCTTGGCGGCGGCGAGCGCGGCGATCGCGAGGAAGATGTAGCCCATGTGCATGACCGACGAGTTGCCGAGCATGAGGTCGAGGCGCTTCTGGTTGATGGTCACGAGGCCGACCCACAGGATGTTGCCGACCAGCAGGACGCAAAGCGGGACCAGCCAGGCGTTGAGGCCTTCCGGGACGAGCGGGATGGCGAGGCGGAGCAAACCGTAGAGGCCGAACTTTTTCAGCACGCCGGCGTGGAGCATGGCGGTCGGAGCCGGGGCGCTGGCATAGGCGGGGGCGGCCCAGGAGTGGAAGGGGAAGAGCGAGACCAGCACGCCGACGCCGACGATCAGCAGGGCGGCGATGCCCTTCGGGGCGGCAGGGTCGAGACCCAGCGTGCCG
>CAMCYK010000390.1 GCA_945883695.1 Akkermansia muciniphila
CTTGATGTGGGCGTCGATGGTGCGGTCGGTGACGGCACCCGGGTCGGTCCAGGCATGGTCGAGGAGCTGGTCGCGGCTGAGGACGCGGCGCGGGTTCTTGAGAAAGACCAGCAGCAGCTTGTACTCGTGGGCGGTGAGGTCGAGCTCGCTGCCGTGGCAGTGGATGCGCATGGCGGAGGGGTCGTGGTGGAGCGGGCCGGCGGGGACCTCGGGCTTGGCCGGCGACGCGGCCGGCGCGCCGCCGCCGTTGTGCGAGCGGCGGAGGATGGCGCGGATGCGGGCGACGATCTCGCGCGGGCTGAAGGGCTTGGTGACGTAGTCGTCGCCGCCGAGTTCGAGGCCGAGGATGCGGTCGACCTCGCCGTCGCGGGCGGTGAGGAAAAGGACGGGCACGGACGAGGTTTCGCGGAGCTTCTTGCAGACTTCGAGGCCGGTCATGTCGGGCAGGCCGATGTCGAGGATGGCGAAGTCGAAGGAGCCGGCGGCAAAGGCCTCGAGCGCCGCCCGGCCGGTCAGGGCGTGGTGGACCTCGAAGCATTCGGTCTTGAGCGCGTAAACCAGGGTGTCGGCGATGGCGGGTTCGTCTTCTACAAGCAGGACGTGCATGGCGGCAGGGGACGGGAGCGGGATGCGGGAAGCGTGGACCGACGGTGAAGAAGCGGTGAATTCGCGACCGGCCGGCAGCGGCCCGTCCGGGCGCTCACTTCTTGTCGAGGTTCGCCTTCATCTCCGCGTCGGTCGGGGTCGGCGACGGCACGCCCT
Organism: Akkermansia muciniphila; assembly: GCA_945883695.1. Classification (GTDB taxonomy): domain Bacteria; phylum Verrucomicrobiota; class Verrucomicrobiia; order Verrucomicrobiales; family Akkermansiaceae; genus Haloferula; species Haloferula muciniphila_A. The sequence goes on from CAMCYK010000390.1 coordinate 763, forward strand.
CGGCGGGGACTTCCACGTTGGCGATCCAGGCGATGGCGTTGAGCACGATGCCGCGGTGGTCGTCGTGCTGCCAGTTCTTGTGGAAATGGCCCCCGGTGAAGCCGAAGGCGCGGCCCTTGCCGAAGGATTCGGGGCGCTCGTAGGCCCACATCACGTGCTGCGGTTCCTTGCGCTCGAGCACGGCGGCGCGGACGTGGGGATTGCCGGAGTGGGCACCGTCCGGACGGCTGAGGGTTTCGGGCCCGGGCAGGTCGGAGAGGATCGGGGTCACGCCGTCCATGTTCTCGCGGAAGCGCATGTGGTAATACCACTCGTCGCGGATCTTGAACTCGCCGATGCCGCGGCTGATGGCGTGCTTGGCGGGCTTGAAGGAGGCGTCCCAATGCGGGTTGACCGACCAGTCGGTTTCGAAATAGCCGCCGATCAGGTCGAGGAAGGTGTTGCCGCCGTCACCCTTCGGGACCTCCACGCCGTAGTGGATGCAGCCGATGCCGGCGCCGGTTTTGGCGATCTCGCGGAGCTTGGGAAGGTGCTGCATGGCCGGGTGACCGCCGCCGCCGTCGGCGTAGATCACCACCGCCGCCGCCCCGTCGAAGACCGACTCGTCCTGCGGCCAGCCGTCGGTGACGACCACCGCGTCGACCGGCAGCCCGCTCTTGTTGAGATGCTCGGCGAGCAGCATGCAGCCGGCGCGGTGCTCGTGCTCGCCCGGACCGTGGCTGACGCGGCCGGCGACGAAGACGATCTTCTTTTTGCCGCTCCCGCCGGTGGTGTCCGGTTCGGCCGGGCTCTCGTTCAGGAAGGCAAGGGTCGCCAAGCCGGCACAGGCGAGCGAGAGGATCAGGGACGGGGCTTTTTTCATGTTAACAGCGGGATACAGGGCGATCGACCGGAGGATTTCAAGGTTTCACTCGGTCGGCAGGCCGGCTTCCTTCCAAATCGCGTAGCCGCCGTCGAGGACCGACACGTCGTGGCCGCGGGCCGTCAGCCGTTCGGCCATCGCGCGGGCGTCCGGGCAGGCGGCGTCGGTGCAGTAGAAGACGACCGGCTTGCCCGCCCGCGCCGCGGCCCGGATGGCGGGTTCGTGCTGCGGCAGGCGGGCGTCGAAATCGCCGCGCGGCCAGGAGATCGAACCGGGGATTTTCCCGAAGGCGGCGACGAAGCCGGGGCGGGCGTCGAAGATCAGCACGGTCCCGGTCTGGTGCCGCGGGAAGAGCGTGGTGACATCGATGCTGCTCAGCGTGCCGCTTTTCACCGGAGCGGCCGCGGGTGGCCTGGTCGCGGCGGGCACCGCGGGGGTGACCGCCGGCGGCGGCGCGGAGGTGACGGTCGGCGGCGGTGCGGCGGCGGGGTCCTGGCAGGAGCTGAAGCAGAAGACGCAGGAAAGGATCAGAAAGGTCTGCGCGGGGCTTTTCACGACGTTCAGTCCAGCGCATCCGGCCCTTGACTGCAAAGCCAATGTCGGGCCGGGGCGGTCCGGGTTCCTACGAGCCCCGGGGCGGGGCACCGGGATTCCCGGGTGGCCGGCGGCACCGCTTCTGCTAGGGTGCGCCACCGATGCTGAAGCCAATCGTCCTGCTGCTCGCCCTGGTCACCCCGCTTTCCGCGGTGGCGATCCGCGTGGCGAGCTTCAACGTCGGGGCGTATTTCGCCGAAAGTTCCGGCGGGGTCTTCTACCCCCTCTACGGCCTCGGGGCGGCCGGCACGCCGGACCACGACAGCGTCCGCGCGATCCTCGGGCGCATCGACGCCGACGTGGTGGCGCTGCAGGAGATCGATTCGGCGGACGCCGCGGGAAGCCCGAACGACGTCCGGGATCTCGCGGCCAGCCTCGGCTACCCCCATGTTTACATCGCGCCGGTCGATGCCTCCGGTGATTTCAAGGCGCCCTTCGATTCCGACCTGCGGGTCGCCATCCTGTCCCGCCACCCGTTTCTCACCACCGGTGCGATCCGCTCGCCCGCCGACGCGCGGGAGCTGACCCGGCTGCATGCGGCGGTGAAGGTGGACGTGCCGGGAACCTCGAATGATCCGGTGGTGATCACCGCCCACCTCAAGTCGGGCGACAGCATCGACCGCTTCCGGCGGGCGGTCGAGATGAAGCGCCTGGCCAAACACCTGAACGCGCTGGGTCTGACCGACGACGACAACTACATCATCACCGGCGACTTCAATCTCAACCCGAACTACGGCAACACCACCTACAACTCCCTGCCGGCGGGACTGCCGGGCACCTACGCGCTCGG
>CAMCYK010000391.1 GCA_945883695.1 Akkermansia muciniphila
TACGGCTTCAGCTCCGGACCGCGCTCGAGTCCGGTGGTCGATGACGGCCGGGTTTACATCGCCGGGGTGACCGCCCGCTTGCACTGCCTGAGCGCCGAAAAGGGCGAGGTGATCTGGCAGCGCGACCTGGCGAAGGACTATGCGGTGCCGCAGAATTTCTTCGGCTACGGGCCGACGCCGGTGGTCCATCAGGACCGGCTGATCGTGAACGTCGGCGGCGAAAAGAAGGACGAAGCCGGGGTCTGCGTCGCCGCCTTCGACAAGAAAACCGGCAAGACGCTGTGGGAAGTCCGCGACACGTGGGGCGCCAGTTCCGCCTCGCCCGTGGTGGCGACGATCCGCGGCAAAGCCTGCGCGCTGGTGCTGGCGGGCGGCGAGAGCAAGCCCTCGCACGGCGGACTGCTGACGATCGATGCCATGACCGGCGAGGTCTACGACCGCTTCCCGTGGCGCGCCCGCAGCTACGAATCGGTCCTCGCCTCGTCACCGCTGGCGATCGACGACAAGCGCGTCTTCATCTCGGAGTGTTATCAACTCGGCGGGGTCCTGCTGGAATTCGACGAAGCGCGGAAGTCGACGCCGTTGTGGAAGCAGCGCGAGTTCGGGATGCACTTCATGATGCCGCTGGTGAAAGACGGGCATCTGTTCGGCTTCGCCGGGCGCAACCCGCCGGACACCGAATTCAAATGCGTGAACCTCGCGAGCGGCGAGCTGGTGTGGACCAAGGACTACCGCTGGCAGGTCGACGGGCAGATCGAGGGACTGTTCCGGGGCAGCTTGTTGCAAGCGGGGAAGCGCGTCTTCGCCTTGGGAGAAGACGGCATCCTCGCGGAGATCGAGATCTCGCCCGCGGGCACCAAGGAAATCCAGCGGGCCCGGTTGTTCACCGCGCGGGAGGCGTGGACACTACCGAGCTTGCACCGGGGGCTGCTCTATGTGGTGCAGAACGGCACGGATGCGGCGACGGGGAAGAAGGCGCGGGTGATTTGCTATGACCTGCGCTAAGAAAAAGCCCGCCACCCTTGCGGATGGCGGGCTTCGGAAAGCAGGCCGCGCTTACTTCTTCTTCGCTTCCTCGCGCTCCTTGGCGGCCTTGATCACCTCGTCGGAGATGTTCTTCGGGCACGGGGAGTAGTGGCTGAACTCCATCGAGAACTGGCCACGGCCGGAGGTCATGGTGCGCAGGTCGCCGATGTAGCCGAACATCGCCGAAAGCGGGGCCTCGGCCTTGACCCGGACGCCGCCCGGGGTCGGCTCCTGGCCCTGGATCATGCCGCGGCGGCGGTTGAGGTCGCCGATCACGTCGCCGACCTTCTCCTCGGGCGCGAAGACATCGAGCTTCATCATCGGCTCGAGGATCTGCGGCGCGCACTTCACCATGGTCTGGCGATAGGCGGCCTTGGCGGCGATTTCGAAGGCGATCGACGAGGAGTCCACCGCGTGGAAGCCGCCGTCGGTGAGCGTGACCTTGAAGTCGAGGCAGGGATAACCGGCGAGCGGTCCCTTGTGCACCGAGGTCTTGAAGCCCTTGTCCACGGCCGGGATGAATTCCTTCGGCACGTTGCCACCGACGACCTTCGATTCGAAGATGAAGCCGGAACCGGTTTCGCCGGGCTCGATGATGTAGTCGATCTTCGCGTACTGGCCGGAACCGCCGGACTGCTTCTTGTGGGTGTAGCTGTCTTCGACGGTCTTGGTGATGGTTTCACGGTAGGCGACCTGCGGGGCGCCGACGTTGACCTCGACCTTGTGGGTGCGCTTGAGGATGTCGATCTTGATGTCGAGGTGAAGCTCGCCCATGCCCTTGAGGATCATCTCGTTGGTCTCCTCGTCGGTTTCGACGCGGAACGAAGGGTCTTCCTGGATCATCTTGCCGATCGCGTTGGCCAGCTTCTCGGCGTTGGCCTTGTCCTTCGGCGCGACGGCGATCGAGATGACGGGATCCGGGAACACCATCGGTTCCAGGGTGGCCGGGTTCTTCTCGTCGCAAAGGGTGTGGCCGGTCTGGACGTTCTTGAGTCCGACGATGGCGACGATGTCACCCGCCTGGGCGGAATCGACCTCGTTGCGGTCGTCGGCATGCATCTCGACCATGCGGCTGATGCGCTCGGTCTTGCCGGTGAAGGAATTCAGCACGGTGTCGCCCTTCTTGATGGTGCCCGAGTAAATGCGGGTGAAGGTCAACGCACCGAACTTGTCGTCCATGATCTTGAACGCGAGGCCGCGGAACGGCGCTTTCGGATCGATGATGGCGAACTTGCCGGTGGGCGTGCCTTCCTCGTCCACTTCCGGCAGCGGCTTCACGTCGGTCGGGTTCGGCAGGTAGTCGACCACGGCGTCGAGCACGAGCTGGAGGCCCTTGTTCTTGAAAGAAGATCCGCAGTAGGTCGGGAAGAACGCGAGATCGATGGTGCCCTTGCGGATGCACTTCTTGAGGGTCTCGACGTCCGGTTCCACGCCTTCGAGGTATTTCTCCATCACCTCGTCGTCCTGTTCGACGGCGGTCTCGATCAGGGCGGCGCGGTATTCCTCGACCTTGTCCACCATGTCGGCGGGGACATCGAGGATCTTGAAGTTTTCCGGCTGGCCGGATTCGTCCCAGACGTGGGCCTTGCGGGTGAGCAGGTCGACCACGCCGATGAATTCGCTTTCGGTGCCGATCGGCAGGACCATCACCAGCGGGTGCGCGCCGAGGACCTTCTTGACCTGGGCGATCACGCGATAGAAATCGGCGCCGATGCGGTCGAGCTTGTTGACGTAGATCACCCGGGCCACGCCGGAGTCGTTGGCGTAGCGCCAGTTGGTCTCGGACTGGGGCTCCACGCCGCCGGAGCCGCAGAACACGCCGACGCCGCCGTCGAGCACCTTGAGCGAGCGATAGACCTCGATCGTGAAATCGACGTGGCCGGGGGTGTCGATGAGATTCAAATGCGTATCGCGCCATGCAAGTGATATCGCTGCTGCCTGCATTAGTAGTAAATTGAGCACTGTGTCAGAAGTCAATTAGG